>DATLKM010000052.1:0-11419 GCA_035538435.1 Binatia bacterium | reverse complement strand
TCGGTGATGCTGACGACGGAAGCTCCGTCCGGCCCGGTGTTGCCGGTGGTGATGGCGTAAGTGATGTTCGATCCGCTGGTAATTGTCTTCGGCCCCGACATAGCGATATTGAGATCGGCCGATGTTTCCAGCTTGAATCCGAAGGCGTCGCTCAAGCCGCCGTTGCAGCTGCCGTTGGTCCCGCATGTGGTTTGCGCCGCGCCCGCGGTCACAGGAAAATTCGTGGAAGTCGTCGTTCCCGCGATATAAGCCGATGTGAACTGGTCGAGAATGATGCGTGAACCGGAATCGGCGCTGCTTCCGCCCACATAGGTTGAATAGGCGAAGCTGTTGCCCTGCGGATTCAATTTGGTGATGAACGCGTCGCTCGCCCCGCCGCCATAGGTTCCGCCGTTGTAGGTGCCGTTCTTCACCGCCTGATCGACCGGCGTGACCACGGGGAAGTTCGTCGAGTCGGTCTGCCCCGTGACATAAACGCTGCCGCCCGCATCGAGCGCTAGCGACAACCCGGGATTTTCATCTAGGCTGCCGCCGAGATAAGTCGAATAGAGAAGCGCCGATCCAGCCGGGTTGAGCTTGGTCAGGGTCACGTCGCCGCAGGTTTTCGTGCTGGAAGGAACACAGCCCGACGACATGCCGCCAAAGGTTCTCTGCACCGCGCTCGCAGTGACAGGAAAGTTTGTCGAGGTGGTGTTACCGGAAACGTAGACGCCGGTGGAATCGACCGCCACTCCGGCGGCATAGTCGTAGGCGCTGCCGCCAAGAAATGTCGAGAAGACCAGTCCCTTGCCCTGGGGGTTGATTTCGGAAACGAATCCGTCATAGGTTCCGTTGCACTTGCCGTCGGTGCCGCAGAGCTGATCGAAGGCGCCGCTGGTGACGGGAAAATTCGGCGAGCCCGTGATGCCCACAACGTAGGCATAGCCCGGAGCAGGGCTGGTGGTGTTGTCGACCCAGACGCCGTAGGCCGAGTCGCCCAGTCCGCCCGAACCGCCGAGATAGCTGGAATAGACGAGGGAGGTTTGCTGGAACTGTCCCGGAGGAACGTTGACCTTCAACACGAATCCATTCGCGCATTTGCCCGCCGACGTCAGTCCGCAGGAAGTTTTAAACGATCCCGGAACAATGGGGAAGTTCGTGGAACTGGTGTAGCCGACGAGATAGACGCTGTTGGCGCTGTCGAGGGCCAGGCTCATGCCTTCGTCGTCGGAACTGCCGCCAAAATAAGTGGAGTAAACCAGCGCGGTGCCGTGCGAAGCGATCTGAAACAGAAACGCGTCTCCGGTCACCGAGCCGCCGCCGAATTTCGACTGGATGGGAAGCTCCAGAGGAAAATCCGTAGAAAGCGTGTATCCGGTAACGGTCATGTCGCCGAGATCGTCGAGCACGATGTCGGTGGCAACGTCGTTTCCCGATCCTCCCACGTAGGTGGAGTATTGTTCGGTGCCGCCCAGAGCATCGTATTTGGTGATGAAAACGTCGGAGCCTCCTGCGTTCGTCCCTTGCAGCGGCGGGCCGGTGGTTGGAAAATCGGTGGACAGGGTGCTGCCGGCAATGAAGGCGCTGCCGCAGCAATCCACGGCCACGCCCATGCCGGTGTCGGCCTTGCTGCCGCCGAGATAAGTGGCGTAAGCAATTGTGGGATCGATCACCAGTTCGCGCGAGTGATCGTATGCGCCGAGCGCGAAGCTCACTTCGCCATCCGCGCGCAGAACGTAGCCGCCGTCAATCAATTGGCGGTTGCGATTGCGATCAAGTTGGTACACGACCGGCTTGTGGAAGGGCAGATCTCCGCCGGGAAGGTGGGCGACAAGATCGCCGTTGGCCGCGACCGAAACCGCGCCCGCCTTGCCGTCATTGCGGAAGCGCAGGCCAATGGCGCCCGGATCGGCTCCCGCAGACACGATGAAGTCGTATTCCAGTTGCTGCCGGTTTCCGTAGAAAACGAGGTCTACGCCCGGATAAATCTGGCTGTAGCGGACGCGGGCGAAATTGGGCACACCGGTGCGCCATCTGGAGTGATCGTTCCCAATGAAGTAGTTGCTGGTGTTCTGCTGGCGGTCGAGCGCGGCAATGGGCGCGCTTTGGTTCGCTCTTGCGAGCTGCATCTCAAGAACCGAAACCCGTGAACTGCCCCGGCTTCCCTTCGCTCCGGGCGCGCCCCTGCCGGTATAAGGCATGGCAAGTTCGCCTGTTCCTGCCGGTTTGGGTTGCGGGGCTTCGGCGCTGGGGGCTTGCAGTTCCATGACAGCACCGCTGCTGGTCAGAAAAAGAACATACCCCGCACCGCGCGATAGAAACTTCACCCGCCCGTCGGTCTGGCCGCTATTGGCTTCAAAGCTGATGGGCAGGCGGCGGAAACCGGCCAGGGCTTCGGCTTTGGCTGCACTATCCGCGGGCTTTGCGAGGGAAGCCTGCGGCCTCTGCGCGTTGCCGCTGAGTAATACGATGGCGAAAACAATAACCAGCCCCAATCCGCTGGCAGATAGAAGTGTCCGGTTCAGGCTCGGCATGAAACCCTCAATTGTGAATTAGCAAGGCGGGGGAGGCTGGCAACTCCTATTGTCCCCTTGATTGGCGTTCGCGTCAAAAGAAGAATTGTGAGCTATGGGTTTACTCCGGTAACCGGAGGAATAACCCCAATGCTGATCATGACGGCGAACTCACGTGCAAGTTCACGTCGCCCGGCTGGTCTATCGGATTGCGGGCGGCGCTCCATCGCTCTCTCGCGCGAGCTGATTGGCCATCTTCCCGGGCAGCGCATTCAGGAGCTCCACAAACGCGGCGTTGGTCCATCCGAAACCCACAACGTTTGTGTGATAGCCGACTTCGGCGTGGACCTCAGAGGAGCGGGTCACCACATTGTATTTTTCGCGCATGTTTCCGTCGCGGCGAAAATTCTCCGCCACCATCGACAGGAATTCGTAGGAAATCCGGTCGGCGTCGTCGTTGAAGCCATACCGGCGCAAGCCCTCGTCGGCCAGGAGTTCTATGTTGGCCCAGCCGTAGGGCAGGTCCCACTGCGCTCCCGACTCTTCCGTGCTCATGGCCAGCCCGCCGGGCTTTTCAAAGGTGCGCGCATTGGTTCTGACTGCGGCAGCTTGTTGCGGCGTGGCAAGACCCGCCCACAAGGGATAGAAGGTAGTCGCATAGCGATAGGAAGAGCGCCGGCCGTTCACGAAATCGAAGTCGAAAAACATTCCCGAATCGCCATCCCAGAAAAACTGGATAATTTTCTCTTTGCGCTTTTCCGCCCGCGTTCTCCAGGTCGCCGCTTCGGCGTCATGGCCGAGCCAGCGGCTGATGGTTTCCAGGTCTTTTTCGGTTTTGTACAGCAGGCTGTTGAGGCAGACGGGAGCGTAATGATGCGTGGCCGATCCGAACGGGCCGAAACGGAAACTCACGTCAAATCCCGATTCGCGCATGGAGCGGTCGCCTTTGTAATAGTCGGCGCTCAGACTGAATTCGCGCGGGGGATCGCATTCCGAATCCCGCGCTTGGGCAGCGCAGACTTGCAGTGAGTACAAAGAGCCGACACGCGGTTGGCCCTGCCCGCCGGGAACAATGTATGAGTCTGCCTGCGCAGGATGAAAGAAAAAATAATCCGCCACTTTGCGGTAGGTGCCGCTTTCGTCTTTCAAGGCCTCGGGGGGCGGGCCTTCGCCGAAATCGTAATAGCGCGAGAGTCCGGTGTTGCCCGCCAGGTGCGGTTCGCGGTTCCACATCTCGTAGTCTTTCTTAATGTCGTCATAGGCTCGCGCCAGCCACCTGGGATCGGCTTGATCAGCTTGACGCAAAGCGCCGTAGACTTCTACAACCATGGAACTGAGAAAGGGAGGCTGCGAGCGCGTCAGATAATAAGTTCGATTGGCGTTAAGCAGGTCACCGTAGTTCTCGACTTCATAGAAAAAATTCTCCACCATGCCGCGGGCCAGATCGAGCCGCCCGGAGCGCAGCAGGCCGCGAATGATGAAGTAGCTGTCCCAGCCGTACATTTCATTGAAGCGGCCTCCGGGAACAACGTACTTTTCCGGAAGATACAGCAGGCCCGGCGGTCCAACCTTGTTCACGTCGATTTCTCCCAGGCGATGAATCTCCGCCGGCAAGTGGGTCACGCGGACGCTGCAATCCTGCTCCATCTTCTGTACCGCTGCCGGTTCGGGCATTTTCGCCGGCAAATACAAAATGGATGGCGCCGTGACTTTGGGATCAGCGACGCTGGCGCAATCGTTCATGGAGCGGGTGAGAGTGTCCCAGGAGCTGGCGATGTATTGAAGAATGGGTTCCAGTCCAGGATGGGCAGTCCCGGCAGCGGGAGCCTGCGCCAGGGCGCTCGCAAAAAGCAGAGCAAGCAGCGGGGAAAGAGGCAGAGATCGCGGGAAGTTCAATCGCATTGCTTTGAGATGAATGAACTGCTCCGTTGGGTTACCGGTTCTTCAAAGCGGCCCGCGGCGATCTTATGTTGTGCCGGAAAGCTGGGATTTCGGGCTCCGCAAACCGGCGACCGCCGCGCCCAGCGACAACAGCACAATCAGCGAAATCGCCCCCAGCGACATGACGCAATAAATGCACCATACGCCCAGAATGTGCGCTTCCACATGGGCCAGGTAGAGCGAGAATCCAAGCCCCCCGAGCGCCGCTGCCAGGAGCAGGCGATAGGCGCGCAGCCAGGCAAGAGCGGCAATCAGCACATATCCGCAAATGCCGATGACGGCGACGGGAATGCCAGCCAGCATGGCGTAAGGGCTGTGATTCACGATGCCACAGTCCCAGCGTTCATTGATGCTGCACGGAGAATCGCCTTCCGTGCGGTAATGCTCGCGCAGCGCCAGGGCAGAGACAGTGATTCCGAAGACGGCGAGAAGAATGAGCGTGTATTTCATAAGAGTACTCGGCACTCAGCAGTCAGCATTCAGCACTCAGCATTGAGCCCCAATGCCCGCTTCGGTTTATTGGCTGCATGCGGAAGGCTGACAGCTGAATGCTGGGCTGCCGCCGCATCCTGCAACAAATCCGCGGCCTGCCAGTCGGCACCGTGATACCACTTGAAAATTTTTCCATCGGCGGAAATCACGGCCGTGCTGAGAGAGTGCGTGATCAAACCGCCCTCCTCTTTATACGTCAGGGCAAAATAATTGGCGAACGCGGGAAGTTCAGCCTGCGGAACGGCGGCAAACTCCCAGTGCTTGAACACGGAAGCATCCTTACTCGCCGCGCACGAAAACCCGTAGTCGCGCAGGACCTTCGGGGTATCGTGCGCCGGATCGAAGCTCACGCTCAACAGATGGGTCTTGCCGTAGCGCGCGGAATCGGCGCGCAGCTGGCGGTCGATGGCGGCGAACTCGTGGCTCACGCGCGGGCAGTAATCGGGAAACGGGCAGCGCGTGTAGATGAGCGTAAGCAGGACTGTTTCGCCGCGATATTGGCTCAGCCGGATGCGGCGGCCGTTCTGATTGACGAGTTCGAAATCCGGCACTTCGTCGCCCGGTTCGGGAATGTGCAGGCTTGATGCCGGCTTGGCCGCGGGCTGCGAATGCCCCGTGATCTGCACGTTCTCCAGCCAGTATTTGTCGGGAGAAACCACCACATCCGCGGTGATCGAATCGCCCGGCTGCAACTGAGCGAGCATGGCCGGCGGCTGGATGGCGTAGGGCATGACCATCGCGTCCATGAAGCCGGAGATCGGCTCGTTGTCGATGTTGGCGGTGCCGGCATTCTTGTCGATGGAAACGACTTTCCCCTTCAGCGAATAGCGTTTATTGGCTGAACTCTGTGAGCTGCGATTGCAGGCCGCGCCAAAAGCAAGCAAAGCGCCGACAAAAACAACGATCGCGAGAGAATTTCTATTAGGCCTCATATTCACTTCTATTATCTCCAATCTGGCCCTTCAGTAATGAAAGCGGTAGCGGAATTCCACGTAAATCTGCCGCGGGTCGTTCCAGTGGAACCCGCCGAAGGTCAGGCTATTGTCCTGCTGCACGCGCCGGTTCGCCAGGTTCAGCGCATCCAACGAAACCGAAAACCGCTCGCCAAACGATTTGCCCAGGGCCAGGTCGAATGTTGTGTGCGACGGCAGATAGGGGCCGGGATACTGCGCGTCGGGCTGCCCGAACAGTCCGTTGGTGAAACCCGATCCGTAATAGACGTTCGTTGAAGCATAGCTTTGCCATGGCAGGTTGGCGTTGAATCCGACGTTGAGCGTGTTCCGCTGGTCGTGGTCAACGGGCGAGAGCCCGGGCGGAATATCGAGGGGGCAAGCGGAAGTTGCCGGCGCAGGGCAGATCAAGCCCCCGGTAATCGGCGAAGTCGCCAGCGCCACCTGGTTCGAATAAGCCAGATGAAACTGCCCGCGATGCGCAATGTTCGGCGAGCGCAGCGTAAGCTCCCAGCCTTGAATCAACGCGCCGTCCCATGTGATGGGCCAGAACAGGTTGGATTCGCCAATATTGTTATGATCGAGCCAGTTGCGGGCGCGAGTGGCGAAATTGTCGGCGCTTACAATCCAGCCGCGGTACGGAATAGTTACGCCCAACTGCCATTCGATGTCTTTTTCGCCATGCAGTGGAGAAAAGCCGACATTCTGGCTGGTGCCCAGCTGAATCAAAGCGCCGGTGGCGGTCGAAAGCGGCGGGGCCTGATAGTAAGAACCATAGAATCCGCGGAAAACCCAGTTCAAATGCGGAACCTGCACGGCAAGGCCAACGCGAGGGTCGGTATGGCTCTCGGTGATGGTGGCGGTGAATTCGGTCTGGCGCAGGCCGCCGATCAATGTGAGCCAAGGGGTCAGCTTGTATTTTTCGTCGAGAAACAAAGCGGCGACGCCGCCTGCGATTCCCACGGAAGAAGCAGGGAAGTTTTGCGCACCGGGCGTGGTGAACTGGTTGAGGAAGTAGTTCGACTGGTGCTGGGCGAATCCATAGGCGCCCGCCTGAAAGCTGCTCTTTGCGGTATTCGCGCTGAGCGAAACTTGCGCCCCGCCATAATGCGAGTCCTGGTTGACGGTTGAGACGACGGGAATGTCGTTCGGGCCGCCATGATAGTCCGCTCCGTTGTAGTGGTAAAAGGGAGACACGGTCAGCAACGTGTCGCGGTTGAAAGTGTGGACCCAGGAAAAAACAACGTATCCATCCGGCTCGGTTTCGCCATCGCGCAGGCCATAACTTGGATAGAGACTGTTTCCGATCGAGTTGGGATCGGGATCGATGGGAATCTGGTAATAATCCTGTCGCAGCGAGCCGACCATTCGAATCTGGTTCCTGGCGTCGCGGTTCGATATGAAAGAGGCGAAGCCTCCGTAGCCGTTCTCGGCATCATGAGAGACCTGCGGGATCGGCGCCTCCAAACCGTAATTGCTGCGGTTTCCGTTCACGCTCACGTAATAGGCGGAACGCTGGCTGTGACCCCCGCAACTGATCTGATCGTTGCTCTGATAGAAGTTTCCGAAGCTGAGAACGAGATCGCATTCCCGGTCGCGCTCGAAACCGGTGCGAGGAACGATGTTGAACACGCCATAGGTGCGGTCGCCGTAGTCGGCGTCGTAGCTGCCGCGCTGCACTTCGAGATAGTCGATGTCTTTGGGATCGATCAGCGGGCCCAGATTCGACGCGATATTCGTGTTGGGAATGGGAACCCCGTCAATCAGCCAGCTGACCTGGTGTCCGCCCCGCATGTGGAGCATGTCGTGGGTCACGTAGGTTCCGGGCACGTAGTCTGTGATCATGGCCAAGCTATTGGTGCGGTCTGCGCCGGGAGTATTCTGGATGTCCGTGCGGCTGACCATCGTGGTGGGAGTCACGGAGTCGGTGGGGATCTCCTCCGGCGCGCCCGAGACGATGATGGTTTCTTTTTTCGTGGCCAGATTCAAGGAAAAGTGCAGCACGGGCTGCGATCCGGAAATGACGCGCAGCGACTGTTCGCTCTGATTGAAGCCGGGGGCGGCAACCGTGACGGTGTATTCGCCGATGGCGACGGCGTTAAAAACGAATTCGCCGCTGGCGTCGGTGTTGGCGCTGATCTGCCAATCGGAGGTTTTCGAGCGCAGCATGACCATGGCGTTTTCCACCGGCTTGTGCTGGGGATCGTGAATGACCCCGCGCACCGAGCCAAATACGATGGCGAACACCGCGGTGGCGGAGAACACGAGGTACACAACGGCAAACTTCTTTGTCCAGTGCATGAAGACCTTTCGCCTTGAGACAACAGGCAAACGCGCGAGCGCATTCGCTTTGAGGTACGGGGCAGGGTTCTGCCGCGGATTTACTTAAGCGGAAAGCTCAGCAGAACGGCGGGGCGCGCGGAGACTGGAAATTTGCGGAGGCGGTTTGGGGAACGGCGGGCTGGCTTGCGGCGGGGTAGAAATCGGACTTCTGGTACAGCCCCGCGCTTTCAGACACGCGCACATGCCGCCATTGCGCGGTGGTCGCGGCGCGGCCGCAGGCGGGATCGCAGCAACCGCCGCGGCTGAATGAAAGTTGATCGTTATCGGAGAGTGCGGCCGCTTGATGACAGGAATGGGCCGAGTTGCGGCGGCAGCAGGCGTGCGGCAGAGGGGCGTTCATCGCCGCCACAAGGGGAGCGACGGCGCCGAGCAACACGATCAGCAACAACCATCGGGCGGTCAAGCGTTGCATTGGAATGCCGAATCGAGATTCAGAGTACCAGCGGACTACATTTCATACAACTGAGCGGTGCGCTAGATTATTCCCAACAAGATAGACAAAACATTTCATCCCCCAGACTCGCACTCGCATGGGCTCGGCCTCGCTCAGAAAGATATTGCGCTTGAGGTCCTACGCCCTACCCCTGATTTTTGCCCACCACCAGCGGACGCCGACGAAAAGGAATCGCCAGTCGCTGAAGAATTCGGGCGGCTTGCCTTCGAAGGCGTGACCGATGAATTGAAAGATCCATCCGCTGACAAATAACGCGAGAGCGTAGGGCCAAAGACGGTGAATGAAAATGCTCGAAACGAACACTGCGATCGAAAGCAAGATCAACGGAATGCCCAGCGTGTGGCAGGCCCGGTTGATGGGATGCTGGTGACTGGTGGCGTATTGCGCGACCCACTGCGAACTGGTGCGTCCGCCGAGCATGAGGCCGATGATACACCGACTTGCAAGCAGCGCATAGCTGCTATCGGCCAATGTTTCAGGCACCTTAAGGAGAGCATGAGGCTTTTTGGGCAGTTGAGCCTGCCGCTGCCCCCGTGGTAGCATCCATTGTTTTGGCAGGTGATGTGGGCTGGCCTGTATCCTGCACTGATCCTCATTATTAGGCCTCCTCAGTTCCCCGCCTGCGAAGGAGCCCTCGTGAAAGTTTATTCCGGAGAAAACATTCGCAACGTTGCCATTGTGGGGCACGGCCACGCCGGCAAGACCACGCTGGTATCGGCCATGCTCTCGACCTCTGGGGCTACGCCCCGGCTGGGCCGGGTGGATGACGGCTCAGCCACCACCGATTACGACGAAGAGGAAATCGCCCGCAAGATGTCCATTGCCGCCACCGCAGCCTACGTGGAATGGGGCAAGACCAAGATCAACATCATCGATACTCCCGGATTCAGCATGTTCGTCCACGAAGCCAAGATGGTGCTGCCGGTGGTCGATGCCGCCATTGTGGTGGTCGACGGCGTGGCCGGGGTGGAAGTTGTCACGCAGAAAGTGTGGAAAGATTGCGAGGAATATAAGACGCCGCGGCTGATCGTGGTGAACCGGATGGACCGCGACCGCGCCAACGCCGAGCGCGTGCTGGATTCGCTGACCAACGCCTTCGGACGCGACGTGATTCCCATTGAACTGCCTATTGGAAGCGAGAAGAATTTGAGCGGCGTGATCGACCTGGTGCGGATGAAGGCTTACACCTACGAAATGGGAGGAAACGGCAAGGGAAAAGAGACTGAGATTCCCGCCAATCTGAAAGATCAGGCGCTGGAAGCGCACGAAAAACTGGTTGAACTGGTGGCCGAAGGCGATGACAAATTGATGGAAAAGTTCTTCGAAGCGGGAACGCTGGGGGAAGAGGATCTGGTTCCGGCATTGCACAACGCCATCCGCGAAGACAAAATTTTTCCCGTCATTTTTTCTTCCGGCCTGGGGAATATTGGCGCCGACCGGGTGATGGATTTCATCGTCGACTACACGCCCGCGCCCTCCGAGCATGAATGGGTCACGGGAGAGCCTGCCGCCTCCGGCAACGGAGACGCGCCCAAGCGCCATGAAACCGACGCCGAGCCGGTTTCGGTTTACGTATTCAAGACGGTGTCGGATGCGTTCGCGGGACGGATTTCGTACTTCAAAGTTTTCTCGGGCGTGCTGAAAAATGAATCGACGGTGCAGAATTTTTCGCGCGGGTCGAGCGAGAAGTTTTCGCACATCTCGATCATGCAGGGCAAAACCGCGGTGCCGGTCAATGAGCTTCATGCCGGGGACATTGGCGCAGTCGCGAAATTGAAAGACACGCTCACCGGAGACACGCTCGGCGACAAGTCGGCGCCCATTCAATATCCGCGAGTCAAGCTGCCGGAGCCCGCGATCACCTTCGCCATCGAACCAAAGTCGCGGGCCGATGAAGACAAGCTCGGCCCCGGCATCCACAAACTGATGGAAGAAGACGCCATGCTGCGGTTCTTCCGCGATCCCCAAACTAAAGAATTTCTGATCGCGGGAACCGGCCAGCAGCATATCGAAGTCACAGTTTCGAAGCTGAAGAAGCGATATCACACCGAAGTGGTCTTGAAAGCGCCGAAGGTGCCCTATCGGGAAACGATCCGGGGCAAGGCCGACGTGCAGGGCCGCCACAAAAAGCAAACCGGCGGCCACGGGCAGTACGGCGACTGCAAGATCAAAATGGAGCCACTGCCGCGCGGCGGCCAGTTCGAGTTCGTCAACGACATTTTCGGCGGCTCGATCCCGAAGAACTTCATTCCCGCGGTCGAGAAGGGAATTAAGGACGCGGCCGCGCGGGGCTATCTGGCGGGGTATCCGGTGGTCGATTTCCGCGTGATTCTTTACGACGGGTCTTATCACGATGTGGATTCCAACGATCTTTCTTTCCAGATGGCGGGCCGCATCGCCTTCAAAAAAGCGATGGAAGTGGCCAAGCCCACGCTGCTGGAGCCGGTCATGAACGTGGAAATCACGGTGCCTGACGACTTCGCGGGATCGATCATGGGCGACCTGAACAGCCGCCGCGGCCGTATCCAGGGCATGGACAATAAAGCGGGCAACACCGTGGTAAAAGCGGAAGTGCCAATGGCCGAAATGCTGACTTACGGCGTGGATCTGACGTCAATGACGCAAGGCCGCGGCTCGTTCAACATGGAAATGCACCACTACGACGCCGTGCCGGGAGCTTTGCAGGAGAAGATTATCGAGAAGGCCAAGGCGGAGCGCGGCGAGGTGAAGGAAGAGGAAGAGTAGGG
>DATLKM010000051.1:0-1961 GCA_035538435.1 Binatia bacterium | reverse complement strand
GCGGATCGACCGTTATCTCCCAGAGATTCTCCGACGAGGCCTTTTTCAAACGAAAAATCAGTCGCCCGTCGTGGAGCCAAACCATCCAGCCCATCCCCGGCTCTGCAGATCCCAGTAGCGGATCAGAAAAGACGACACTTGATGACTTCCCATCGAGCGATACGGTCTCCATCACGCCACCACTGCTATCCTGTCTTACATACGCCAGTCGCTGGCTTGTAGGAGACCAGGCATACCCCGTGTACATTTCATGATCGCTAGCCAACAGCTTCCTGGCATTCTCGTCCGTTGTCCCGATGATCCACGCCTCATGGCGACCTTGACGTGAGACCACAATTTGAGTGCCATCAGGGGACGCGGCTCCCCCGCAACAGCCTTCGCGTAGTTTGCGGGGAGAGCCACCGAAAATGGAAGCTGTCCACATCTCGTGGCCGACATCGGTCTGCACTGTGAGCAACAACTTTTCGTTGTCTGGGAACCAGGAAACCTCCCACAAATTCGTCTTCAATTCCGCAGGCAGCGGGATCTCGTGGACTTCCGGCGTATCGACAGCGCTAAGGTAAAGCCCCGTGGTCGTCGTGTACGCGGCATACCGGCCATCCGGAGAGATTGCCTCGGAGAGCATTCTGCGTTCGGAGGTATTGCGGGTCAGTTGCCGTTCGGTCATCGGGCCGTGCGCAAGCCTCTGTCGCCTGAGATACTCGCGGACACCAAGTCCCACACCAATCAACACCAACGCAGCGGCCGATACGTATAGCAAACTCTTACCAGAGACCGACGGAAATATCGCGCCGCGCGGCGACGATGAAGACCCGGATACATGTCGGTCAGACTCGGTGTCTCGCTTCAGCCGCTGCAGATCGGTGCGGATATCGGCTGCGTGCTGGTAGCGTAAGTTCCGGTCCTTCTCCAGGCACTTGTCGATGACCTCTTCTAACCTGGGCGTGAGGTCGGGATTCAGCCGCACGGCGGGCGTCGGTGTCCCATCCAGAATCGCTTTAAAGATCACGCCGGAACTTTCCCCGCGAAACGGCAGCGTGCCCGTCGACATCTCGTACAGCACCGCTCCGAACGAGAACAAATCCGTCCGTGCATCGAGTTCCTTCGCGCGCACCTGCTCCGGTGACATGTAGGCGATGGTTCCCACGGCAGAGCCCGGGCTGGTCAGATGCTCGTCCAGCGTCACCGTCGTCTGTCCTGCTGCTTCGTCGTTCGGTTCGGCAATCGGCTGCGTCATCTTCGCCAGGCCAAAATCAAGAATCTTCGCGTGTCCGCGCTTGGTTACGAAGATATTCGCCGGCTTGATGTCGCGGTGGACGATCCCCGCCGCATGCGCCGCATCGAGCGCGTCGGCAATCTCGATTCCCAGCGAAAGAATCTGCTCCGTCTCCAGCGGACGCCCGCCGATGCGGTGCTTCAGCGTCATCCCGTCGAGATATTCCATGACGAGAAACGACTGCTCGCCGTTCTTGCCGATCTCGTAAATCGTGCAGATGTTGGGATGGTTCAGGGCGGACGCAGCACGAGCCTCGCGTCGAAAACGCTCGAGAGCCTGCGGGTCCTTGGCGACGTCATCGGGCAGGAACTTCAAGGCGACGAAGCGGCCGAGTTCCGTGTCCTCGGCCTTGTAGACCACACCCATGCCGCCACCGCCGAGTTTTTCGACGATGCGGTAGTGCGAGATGGTCTGGCCGATCATGTTGGTTGCAGACAGGTAATCGGGCCCACGGGAATCTTGGGGATTGATGTTAAGTGGACCAGAAGAAGGAGTCAATTCACCGCCACGGCTCCCCATCCTCCCGGCCGATTAACCGTCGGGCGGGCAGCCATTAACCATTAGCGGGAGTCATACGAAGGCGGGCCTCCGTTTGAACGCCAAAAACGGCATCCTTGCCTTTTCAGCCACTTCCGCAACGCGAGGAGGAACCCGTGCGCGAGTAGGTAAGGGTTTGGTGTGTCCT
>DATLKM010000050.1:0-17889 GCA_035538435.1 Binatia bacterium | reverse complement strand
CTCGTTGAAAATTTCCTGCGCCAGGCTCCGCGCACTCATCTTCGCGCCCTGCTGCCCGTGCATCTCTACGGGCAATGCGCCGACATGGCGGCGCTTTCATCTCTGGCTGAAGAATTCCGGCTGCCCATGATCGAGGACGCCGCACAAGCCATCGGCGCCGCATGGGGTAAAGACTCCTCCGCCGCCGGCCGGAGTTCCCGCGCCGGTTCCTTCGGGGTCTCCGCCGCTTTCAGCTTTTACCCCACCAAGAATTTGAGCGCCTTTGGAGACGCCGGAATCGTCACCACCAGCCATCCGGACATGGCGGCGCACATGCGGCGCCTGCGCAATCACGGCAGCCCACGCCGCTATGTTCACGAAGAATTCGGCTGGAATTGCCGCCTCGACGCTATCCAGGCCGCAGTCTTGCGTGTGAAGCTCAAATACATTGATCGATGGAACCTGGCCCGTCGCGAGCGCGCCTCCATTTATGACCGCCTGTTTATCGAGTCTGGACTGGCCAGCCAGGACCGCAGCGCCGAAAACCCCATTCGCCTGCCTTATACCGCTCCTCAGGCCCACCACGTATTTCATCAATATGTTGTGCGCGCCTACCGGCGTGACGAATTGCGCGAATTTCTTGCCGCCCGCAAAATCGGCACCGAAGTCTATTACCCCATCCCGCTGCATATGCAGGAGTCCTTCGTCTATCTTGGCTACCGCGAGGGCGACTTCCCCGAAGCCGAGCGCGCCGCCAGAGAAGTGTTGGCCTTGCCCATTTTCCCCGAACTTACGGAAGCGGAACAGCGGCGGGTGGTCGAAAACATTGCCGACTTTTACTGCTGAGCGCGTCTAACTTTAGCGCTGCGCCGCGCATCCCATTGCACGGATTCCAATCGCATTCTGGAGGGAGATCGATGAAATTGTCCCGGCGTTCGATCGCGCTCTGCGCATTCGCTCTTGGAACAGGGCTGGCGAGCTTGACCTCAAGTCAGGAAAAAACCGGTCCCTCACAGGCTCCCGCGGCCGCCCCCGTGCTGGTCGAGCTCTTCACCTCTGAGGGATGTTCTTCCTGCCCGCCCGCCGATGTGCTGCTGCAACAGTTGGTGCACCAGCAGCCGTTTTCCGGCGCAACCATCGTCGCGCTTGAAGAACACGTCGACTATTGGAACCACGACGGCTGGGTCGATCCTTTTTCGTCGCAGGAATGGACCTTGCGTCAGCAGGACTATGCCAGCCTGACCAAAACGGATTCCTACACGCCGGAAATGGTGGTCGATGGAATCAGCCAGTTTCTCGGCAGCAGTCCGCAGCAGGCACAAACCGCAATTGAGAAGGCCGCGCACGACAGCAAAGCCCCGGTAACAATTTCCAGCCGCGAAGGCGCCGGCCAAGCACCGAGCTTCACGGTATCGGTCGGTAAACTTCCCGATTCCTCGCGCGATGCCGAAGTCTGGCTGGCTGTCTCCGAAGATGGCCTGCATTCTTCCGTCAGCCGCGGCGAAAATGCCGGCCGCGCTCTCGATCACGTCGCGACGCTCCGAACCCTGAAAAAGCTGGGCAAAGCCGATGCGTCCGCTGCGCAGGCCTTCCACGGCGATACCGAAGTCAAGCTGAACTCCGGCTGGAAACGCGACAACCTGCATCTGATCGTTTTTGTGCAGGAGAAAAAGAGCAAGCGCATTCTTGGCGTGGGATCGATCAACCTGAAAAGCTGATGCGCACGTCAGCGCCGTTTCCTTCGCGCCGCCGGCTTCGGCGCTTCCTTCTGCTCGCCCGGCGCCAGCACGCGCCGTACCATCGGCGTGTTCAACTTGTATTTGCGCTCGCTTACGTTGCCGTTGTCGTCCTTCACCCGCAAGATAAAGACCGGCAGCATGCCCTCCTTATCGAAATTCTCCTGCGTCACCACCACCGGCAGCACCCCGTTCAAACCGTGCTCGCGGTAAGCGGTCTCGTAGCGGTGCTTCCTCACATTCCAGGTAAAAACCCGCACCTGATCGAAGTCATAAGGCAGCCCGTCGTGCGGCTCGGTAATCGCGCACACGTACTGGGGAACTTTCTTGTCATTGCCTTCTTTGGCCTGGTCCTCCACCTGATTTAAAACAAAAACCGCCACGAACCGCTGCCCCTCGGCATATTGCGCAATGTCCAGCGGAATATCCAGATCCACCATGCGCGCCAGCACCCAGCCCACATGCCCATCGCTGTCGCGCACCAGAAACCAATCTTCCAGCACGGGACCTGCCGGCGCTTTTCCGGCCTTCACCGGCTTGGGCGCAACCGCGCCCTGCTTTTCCGCCGTGGCACGCTTGAGAATGGAAACCTTCGCGCCCGAGGTGAGCTGATAAAGATGTTCCGTCTCCCGCCCCGGCGTAAGATGCAGGTTGGTATCGTTGCGCAGCACTCCCGGCGCTTGCGGCGGATCGTTCAGGTTTTCTTTCGTCAGCGTCTGGATCGCATCGTACGTTGGCTGATCGACGAGGTAGCGCTGCTCAATCCAGCCCTCGATTCCGCCGGCAGTCCTCACCCGGGCAAAACGCTTCTCGCGCTCCAGCACCTCCACCCGCTCGCCGTTTTTCACGTTGCCCACGCGGTTGAACATGGTCGACAACTGATCGCGCAGCGAGGCCTGGGCCGCCGAAACATAATTCACTTCCAGCACCCGGTGGCCTCTGCGGTTACAGGCAGAAAAAGCCGGGAGCATCAGCAATATCGCTGCCGCCAGAGCGAGGGGATGATGGCAAACTTTTCGCAGGGTGAGCTTCACTTCGGGGCGCCGCACTTTTCACTATATCGCGTCCACGCGCGGGCTTCGCGCACCAAAGTTTACGCTCTGTGCACCGCCTTATGAACACCGCGACGCCGTGCCATTACGCAATCGGGCGGAGCGCGCGCGAGGGAACCTGCTTTCCCCCCGCCGTCAAATCATCCCGAACCGAAAGCCCTGGAACAAACCCTGCCCGAATCGGTTAACATAGAGCATCACTGCAATGAAAAACACCGGCCTGATTCGCATCGTTTTCGCAGCGTTCCTGGTTTCGCTGTTCACCATTAGTTTTTGCGCCGCTGCCGACGCGGTCAATCCCGCGCTGCGCCCTCCAAAAGGATCTCCCGTCGCCATCGTGGTCTTCGAGGACCTGCAATGTCCCCAATGCCGCCGCGTGGCGCCCATCCTCAAGCAGGCGTCGCAAACCTACAAAATCCCTCTCATCCGTCACGACTTCCCGCTGCCCATGCACAACTGGTCTTATGACGCTGCGGTCATGGCCCACTACTTCGACTCGGTCTCCAGGCAACTGGGCAATGACTTCCGCGATTATTGTTTTTCCAACCAGTTGGAGATCAATCCCCAGAACCTCCGCAGCTACGCGGAAAAATTCGCCGCCGCCCACAAAGTCGATTTCCCCTTCGTCGTCGATCCTCAAGGTAAGTTCGCGGCCGAAGTCAATGCCGACCGCGATATCGGAAAGGCAATCAAACTCGAACATACGCCCACCGTATTTATCGTGAGCAGCAAAAATCCGAGCCGTCCCTATGTGGAGATGCAGGACAGCAGCCAGCTATATTCCCTGATCGACGCCATGATGAAGGAATAGGACCATTCAAAAATGACCGCCCCGCGCCGCTGGTTGCGGTTCTTCGCTCTTTTTCTCCTTTCCCTCTGTGCGCCGGGCCAGCAGCCGCCATCAGCAACGCCCTCGGCTCCGGCCATCCCCTCAACCGGCTTCCCCGGTCTGGACCAATACCGCGCCGGCCGCATCGCCATTTTTACCGACGACTTTGGCCAACTCTCGCGCTACCGCCAGGCCAACGCTGCTCTACAGCCTCCAGCGCCAGGCGAAAAACGAGTCGTATTCTTCGGCGATTCGATTACCGATCTTTGGCGCCTGGACCAGTATTTCCCCGGCAAGCCCTATCTCAACCGCGGCATCGGTGGCCAAACCACCCCGCAGATGCTGGTGCGCTTCCGCCAGGACGTGATCGAACTTTCTCCCAAAGTGGTCGTCATCCTTGCCGGCACCAACGACATCGCCGGCAACACCGGCCCCATGCGCAACCGGGATATCGAAGCCAACTACCAATCGTTTTACGAGCTTGCCCGCGACAACGGGATTCGCGTGGTGTATGCATCGATCCTCCCCGTGCACAACTACACCGGGAAGGCGAAAGATTTTTTCGCGCAGCGGCCCATGGCGCGTATTCTGGAGCTCAATGAGTGGCTCAGGAACTATTGCGCCGGCAAGCAAATTGTCTATCTCGACTACTTCTCCGCTCTGGTCGACGAAAAGGGCCTGCTGAAAAAAGAACTTTCCGACGACGGCCTGCATCCCAACGCAGAGGGATTCAAGATCATGGCCCCGCTGGCCGAAACCGCGATTGGGAAGGCGCTGAAATAAGTATTCCGCGCCCTTCATTCCGGCGCTCAGCCATTACAATTAAGAGAGCGTCCGACGCAATCGCCAGTGCGGGCCGCGACCGGGCTGAGTGCTGCATGCCGAGTGCTGCATGCCGAGTGCTGAATGCTTCTTCTCGATAAATTCCGCCGCCCCATCACCGACCTGCGGATTTCCATCACCGACCGCTGCAACTACAAGTGCGTCTATTGCCGCACCGGCAACGAGGGCGCCATCTACGGCGATCTTCCCTTCGAAGACTACCTGCGCATGGCCCGCCTCCTGGTCGGCATGGGAGTCACCAAGATTCGCCTGACCGGCGGCGAGCCGCTGTTGCGCAAGGGAGTCGTCGATTTCGTCCGCCAGCTCTCGCAACTTCGCCGCCCCAACGGCAATGGCGCCGATCCGCTTGACATCGCTCTTACCACCAACGGCCATCTTCTCGCCGATCTCGCCCAGCCGCTCAAAAACGCGGGCCTCTCGCGCGTCACCGTCTCCATGGACGCGGTCGATCCCGACCGCTTCACCCGCATCACGCGCGTACCCGGCGGCTTCGATCACGTGCTCGCCGGCATCCGCGCCGCCCGCCGCGCCGGCCTGTGGCCCCTGAAAGTGAATTGCGTGCTGATGCGCGGCTTCAACGAAGACCAGATCATCCCCTTCGGTATGTTCGCCCGCGAAGAGGGCGTGGTCGTGCGCTTCATTGAATTCATGCCCCTGGAAGAAGATCGCACCTGGACTCCAGGCACGGTGGTCACGCTCGACGAAATTCTGGCGCGCATGGCCGAGTACCGGCCGCTGGTCGAAATCCCCCACGCGCGTTCGGAAACTGCCCGCCGCTACCGCTTCGACGACGGGACCGGCGAAATCGGCATCATCGCGCCCGTGTCGCATCCCTTCTGCGGACACTGCAGCCGCATCCGCATCACCAGCGACGGCAAAATTCGCACCTGCTTATTTTCCGTCTGGGACCACGACCTGCACGCCCAAATGCAGCGCGGCGCAAGCGATGAGGAACTGCAAGATTTCATCCGCGGCGTGGTCCTGAAAAAAGAAGAGCGCCACCACATCGGCGAGCCTGATTTCGTTCCCGCTTCCAGAACCATGGTGCACATCGGCGGGTAGCTCCGGCGGTTTCTCTGATGTGCGGCTGGCACGGGCCCCTTGTGCGCCTTGCCTCATTCTCACGCGCCTTTTGCATCAGGTGGGGAAAATCGAGCGGGCGCCCGTTCCTCGCCGCTCTGAGAGGACGCTCCGCTTCTAGCTCTTGGTGGCCAGCACTTCGCACACGCGCCGCAGCATGTCGCGTTGCGATTCGGCAAGGGTGAGGAATTCGAATCCGTAGCGCAGGCCCTGGCGGTAGCGCACAATGGCGCGCACTTTCAACGGATACGGACTGAGCGGCAGCGGAATTTCCAGGGAAACGATTTCTCCCGTTTCCAGTTCGCCGGTCAGGGTCGCGCCAATGCCGTCCTGCCCGAGTTCGGTGGATCGTCCCCAGCAGCTTTGGAACTCGCCGCCTTGAAACATCCGCACCTGCATGCGGACATCGAGAGCATAGCGGGGAAAGCGGCGGCGCGCGTGACCGGGTGGCAGGGCCGGTGCGGGTTCGAGTTTTTTGCCGGGTGCGGCCATGGCCGTTTCGCTAGGGATTAGTTTCCGTGCAGCAGGTATCCCGGCTCAAGCGGGAGTTTGCCGCCGATCTTGACCACGGAGACGCTGCTGTTGATGGCGTAGACGTCGACCACGCCGACTGCGCCGGGCATCGAAGCAACCTGATTCACCAGCTCCTCGTTGGAGGTTGCGATCATGATGGCCGGATGGTTCGGCCGGCCGTGATTGGCGGTAACGATCAGGCTGCTGACTTCGCTCTCCGACATCCCGTAGACCTTTTCCAGCACCATCTTCATGTCCGGCACCGAAGGCGCGCGCATCACGAAGGTGATCGGCTTGCCGTCAGGCCAGCGGTTGTTTTGCGCCTTGCACACTTTCGCCAGGTCGGCGGCAGTGATCTCACCCACAGAATTGGCTTTGTTGGAGATGATGGCAAGATCGCGCGCCCGCGCGAACAGAGCGCTGGCGAGCACGAATGCGGCGATACAAAGAAAGCGATTTCGAAACACCGTTCAATCTCCCGCAGACAGATAGCGTTGCCCTGATTGTGCGGGAAGGAGGGTAATTGGGATAGGTAACCAAGGTCACGAGGCGGAGACGGAATTGGGATCGGGAACAAAAAAGGCGCGGCCCGCAGGCCGCGCCCGGTTCGTTCCTTTAACCTTTAGTTTTGTAGTTTCTTCTTCTCCGTTGCCGCTCGTCGGCTGATGAACGGCCGGGGGATAAACAAGGAGGAAGGCCGCACCGTTAGCGTCTGCGATGTGGCCGAAGGATTCTGCAATATGAATGCACCGGTCGAAACCTGGCCGCCATCGACTTCGATGAAGGGGAAGAACGTGCCGTCAACGGTGTAGGAGATGGCTTCAATCCCTCCATTCAAGGTGTTGGCGCCGTATGCGGCTTCGACCCGGCCGGCACTGTCGACAGAGGCGTACTGCCCGCATAGAGCCAGGCCATAGCTCGTTGCCTGATCCGGCTGGTTGTTTTCGTCGGTGACCCCGATCAGAGTGTCGGTGCTGACAGTCCCGCTGCTGGCCGTGCAGGAAGAACCGCTGGCTGCTGCCGTAAACTCGGCGATATCGTCCACTTCAATCGCAGCGCCCGCTTGCGACGAGGCGCTCAGGTTTACCCCGGTAAGGTTCAGTCCATAGCCTTGGGAAGAAGTGAATGACGTGGTTGTAGTCTGAGCGTATGCCGCGCCGACTTGGATGTTCAGGCTGCTTGTGTCCGTTTCCATCAGTAACGTTCCGCCGCTCGAGGGGTAGGCAACATAATCCGTGCCTCCTTCGAAACTCGAGAGGGAGACGGGGAATCGGCCGTTCGCGCCCGAATAAGATCCGGTAAACGGCACCGGCGTCCCAATGGTGGATGTAGTGCCTAACTCGTTGAAATCCTCGGTGGAACCGCTGCCAATCGTCCCTCCACTGGTAACCATAATGCCGCCGGCGGCAAACGGTTCTCCGGAAACGGTTCCTGCTAGAGTGAACACCAGTGTTCCGCTCGGGAAGGTCGTTGTTTCGGCGTAGGCGTCGCCTGAAAGCGTTCCGTAGCCGTCCACTTCAATCAACTTGAGGTGTGTGGAGTCGATGGGATAAACATCGATCGACAGCGTACCTGCGTTGCCAAAGGAACTGCCTGTGGTAATAGAAGAGATCGAAGAAGCCGATCCTCCCGCAACCACCGAGCCCGAAACCGCATAGCCGCTGTTTGTATTCGTGTAGGGAACCCCGTTGACGTTAAAGTCCTCAAGACCGGCCGTAATGGTCGAACCCGACAGGGTCAAGTTGCCCACGGTCGCGAACGGAACCACGCCGCTGCTGCTGCTGACTCCGCCAGACATGCTGAAGGCGTAGGAACCCGCGGGCGTCACGCCGGCCGTTTGAACATCGAGTGTACCGCTGCCAGTGGCATTGCAGTCAGACTCCGTGACCTGCCCGTGAAAGCTGTCCTGCAGGACGAAATCGAAGCTGATGTTGTTCGTCCCGCACAGGCTTCCCAGGGGATTCGAACTAAGGTTCAGCGTGGCCTTTCCCCGGCCGTCTTTTCCTACCGAGTAGCTGCTGGTGCTGTTGATTCCGGACGCGATCAGCGGAGAGACGCTATTGGGCGCAAATTCGGCATCGTTCATATCGATCACGCCGCCCGTGATGCCCCCGTTGCTGTTGGCATTGAGCGTGCCCGTGATGGCGTACGAGAATCCGTTGGCATCAAGCCCGGAAACGGAAAATACATATGTGCCATTCAGATTGCTGTCGCTGAACTGGCCGCTGGGCGGGGCCTGCCCTTGGGTTACGCCATTGCCGCTGCTTCCGCAAGCGGCTAGGAATGTTATGGAACCAAGACACACGAACAGAGCGATGGCGTTGCGTACTGACATAACGGCCTCCCTGGGCGGATGAAGATCTGGGACTGTCACCTTTTGCTTGAGGGTAGCACAGGTGAATTCGTTTGCATCAAACACGAACCAGCGAAATAAGTAGCGAAGGTAACGAAAAAAATGCAGCGCATACGGAACTTTACAGTGCCTCGCGCCGGCTTGCTGAGCCGGCGCAAAATCGGCTCGCCAATCCTTTACTATGGTTCAGAGTCGGAATCGAGGTGAGAAAGATGCCTGGGGCGCTGCGAACTTCTGCGATAGCGTTGCTTGCGCTGTTCACCGCCGGCGTGGCCGCGCGCGCTCAGGCCGGGCAGAATCCGGCGGGCGCCAATGGAGGACTCGTGATTCAGCCGGCGCAACTGCCTGCAACCTATCCCCACGGGCCCTACCACATCGTGCTAAGCGCGCAGGGAAACTACGTTCCGGTGCTGCGCTGGAGGATTGCCGGCGGCGCGCTGCCGCCGGGCATCAGCCTCGACGAGAATGGCGCGCTGCATGGCGAAGCCGCGCGCGCGGGTGAATTTCAATTCGTCGTGATGGTGCGAGACGCCAATAATCCACCCCAGGCGGTGCAACGCGAATTCACCATTAAAGTGGTGGAGGCGATGACGCTGACCTGGAAAGTCCCCGCGCACGTGACCGCCAACCGCATCGATGGCAGCGTCGAGGTTTCCAATACCACGCCCGAAGACATGGACTTTACCTTCGACGTGAAAGCCGTGGCCGACAACGGACGCGCGACCGAGATCGGCTATCAGCATTTTCCGCTGAAACACGGCACCCTTGCCATGGCGCTGCCTTTTGGCGACACACTACCCTACGGAAACTACCTGATCTATGTCGACGCCAATGGTGAAATCGCCCAGCGCGGTGCGATTTACAAGCAGGAACTGAAAAGCTCCCGCCCCCTGCAAGTAGCGGTGGAGCCCTGAGGGCGCTCAGAACCAGTTCTCAGTTCTCGGTTCTCAGTTCTCGGTTCTCAATTGGCAGTTCTCAGGTTCGAACACTCACTGCCGACTTCCGACAAATTACGCCCGGTCGCAGCACGAGCAGTCACCACGAACAGCCGATGACCGACGAACGACGACCGACAACTGAGAACCGAGAACTGAGAACTGAGAACCGAGAACTGAAGTCACGTTGACGGGAATTTGCCTGGTGGGCTAGCTTTTGAATTTGAGAACGTCCGGTCGACTGACAAAATTTTACGTGCAATCGCCGCCGGGTTGGCTTCATACTGCAATTTGAGATTTTCGGGGGAAGTGGCTTATAAAGTCTAAGCGCGGGTTTCAGCTGGAATCCGCCGGTGGTTGAATTTTCCTGATGGAACTGCTGCTCAATCTGGCGTGGCTGTTGCTGGCGCTGCCGGCTTACTGGGTGTGGCGTGGCAGCGAAGCTGCGCGCACGCGGCGCGGCGCAAGCTCGTTGCAATGCCTGTTCGCGCTGGGCTGCGCGCTGGTGCTGCTGTTTCCCGTGATTTCCGCCTCAGACGATCTGCACGCCATGCGCGCCGAGATGGAGGACTCCTCCGCCAGCAAGCGGGCGGTCCGGCAGGCGGCCGCTGAAAAACATGGCTCCTGGGTGGACCGTTGGTCGGGTGCGGCGGCAATCGTGACCGGTTCCGATTGGCTGCATGCCCCGCAGGTTTCCCCGCTGCAAATTTCGCGCGCCCGCACTGCGTTTTTTTCCGCGCCGGTTCTTTTGCGTTCCGGAAGGGCTCCGCCTTTTTCCCGCCTCGGGTAGTTCTCTCCAACACGATTGCCGCTTCGCTGATAGGGTTAAACAAGAATTCCGCAGCCGAAGGCGGCCCACCTTCAGCAGTCATTTCGGGCAGACCCGGACACTCGATCAATGGTAAGGGAATACGCGGCGCGAACGCCGCGGTTGATAGCTTAGTTATGCTCCAAGAGTTGGCAATGCGAAAAACTGTGTGCCGCGCGGGCACCCTCATCCTGCTGCTCGCGGCAGCCGCCACAGGCTGGGCGCAGGAGGGGCAGAATCTCCCCTCGGCGCCTTCTCCGGCCGCGCCCGCTCCGGTCGCGCCCCAGCCGCCGGCGGCAGCGGCTCCAACGAACCCTCCCCAGGCGTGGACGTGGGAACAGGTAAAAACCCGCCTGGAACTGAACAACCCCACACTGCTCGCGGGGAAGTTGAACATCGGCGAAATGCAGGCGCAGGAAATCACCGCGCACCTGCGGCCCAACCCGAACCTGACTTTTCTGGCCGACCAGATCGATCCCTTTAATGTCGGGCCCGGGCACGGGCCGTTCGCCTATCTGCTGCCTTCGGCCACAATCAGCTATCTGCACGAGCGGGCGCACAAGCGCGAACTGCGCACCGAGGTTGCCAAAGAAGGCACGGCCATTGCGGTTTCGCAACAGAACGATCTGGAGCGCGGGCTGCTGTTTAACCTGCGCAGCGCCTTCGTCCAGGTATTGCAGCAGAAAGCGGTGTTGCAGGTTTCCCGGGACAATCTGGCCTACTACGATCACGTGCTGAAAATCAGCCGCGACCGCTTTGAAGCCGGGGACATTGCGCAAATCGATCTCGACCGCTTGGAGCTGCAACGCGTGCAGTATGAGTCGGACGTGCAGACGGCCGAAGTAAACCTGCGCACGGCCAAGATCCAGATGCTCATGCTGCTGAACGACCGCACGCCGGTGGAGCAGTTCGATGCCGTCGGCAATTTCGACTTCGGCGATCAGATGGACACGCTCGACGACTACCGCCAGATGGCCCTGGATGCGCGTCCGGACTTGAAGGCCGCCGTGCAGACCGTGGAGCAGGCGAAAAGCAGCTACAAGCTGGCGGTGGCCAACGGATCGACCGACCCGACCTTCAGCTTTGACGTGGGGCGGAATCCTCCCATCGATCTTTATTTCGGCGTGGACGTCAGCATCCCGCTCAGAATTTTTGACCGCAATCAGGGCGAGAAGCTGCGCACCAAGCTCGACATCGACCGCAGCCAGCGATTGAAAGACGCCGCGCAGGCGCAGGTGTTCAGCGACGTGGATTCGGCTTACGCCACCGTGAACAGCAACGTGATTCTGCTGCGGCCCTACAAGCAGAAATATCTGGCGCAGGCCGTGCGCGTGCGCGACACCATTTTGTTCTCCTACCAGCATGGCGGCGCGGCCCTGCTGGATTTTCTGAACGCCGAGAGCGATTACCGCGCGGTGCAGTTGAATTACGTAAACCTGGTGGGATCGTACCTGACGGCGGCGGCGCAATTGAACCAGGCCGTGGGACGCGAGGTTATCCAATGAAGGGAAAAAGAATCGGCCGTCGGCTGCCGGGCGTTTTCTGTTCTTGCCTGTGCCTGGCAATCTCGGCCTGTAACCAAGGCAAGTCCGACCCGCAGAGGCAGGCTCCCCCTCCGACCGTCGTGGAGGCCGAGATGGACGCCAACAATTTCAAGGTCGACCATCCCGAAAGATTTCCGCTGGTGGCGGCCACCGAGTACAAAGCCGCGCCCACGCTGAACGTGACCGCGGTAGTGCAGCCTGATATCGCCCGCGCCGTGCCGGTGATCTCCCTGGCTTCGGGCCGCGTGGTCGACATTCGCGCGCGCCTCGGCGACGAGGTCAAGAAAGGGCAAGTCCTGCTGCAAGTGCAAAGCAACGACGTTTCCGGCGCCTACCAGATGTATTTGAAAGCGCAGAACGACGAACGCCTGGCGCGGACCCAACTCGAGCGGGCGCAGCTTCTCTACGAAAAAGGCGCGGTGGCCAAGAGTGCGCTCGACATTGCCCAGGACGCCGAAGACGACGCCAAGACCGATTTGAACGCCGCCCTCGAACAGTTGCGGCTGCTGCACGTGGATAAAGACCACCCTTCGGCCGTGGTTGACGTGACCGCGCCAATCTCCGGCGTGATTACCGACCAGCAGGTGACTAATTCCTCGGGCGTGCAGGGGCTCTCCGGGCCGAATCCCTTTACCATTTCCGATCTTTCTTATGTGTGGATTATCTGCGACGTGTACGAGAACGATCTGGACGCCGTCCACGTGGGCGAGTTTGCCGACGTCCGCCTGAATGCCTATCCCGACAAGGTATTCAAAGGGCGAATCGACAATATCCTGCCCGTCCTCGATCCCAACCTTCGCACCGCAAAAGTGCGCCTGGAAGTTCCAAACCCCGGACTGATGCGGGTGGGCATGTTCGCGACCGCTACGTTCTATGGCAAACAGACGGCGGCTTACGCATCCGTTCCCGCCACCGCGATTCTTCACCTGCACGACCGCGATTGGGTGTACATGCCGCTGGGCCACGGCCGCTTCAAGCGGCAGGAAGTGGTTTCGGGAAATATGCTGCCCAACAACATGCAGGCGGCGACTTCGGGACTCAAACCCGGAGATCAGGTGATATCGAATGCGCTGGCGTTTCAGAACACGGTGGAGCAATAGATGATTCGCCGCGTCGTCGATTTCGCTCTGAGCAGCCGCTGGCTGATCCTGGCTTTCGCCGTCATCCTGTTTGCCGGCGGCATCGTCGCGTTCCGGGATCTTCCCATCGAAGCTTATCCCGACGTGGCCGACAACTACGTGGAAGTGATTACGCAGTGGCCCGGCATTTCCGCCGAACAGATCGAGCAGCAGGTGACCATTCCCCTGGAAATCGTCATGAACGGCATTCCCGGCGTGGTGCACCTGCGTTCGTTTTCGCTCTTCGGGCTTTCCGATCTCAAGCTGATTTTCGACGACAAGACCGACAACGCCTGGAACCGCGAGCGCGTGCTCGAGCGCTTAAGCCAGGTCACGCTGCCTCCCAACGTAATACCCCAGATGGGCACGGACTGGAGCCCCGTCGGTCAGATTTATTTCTTCACCTTGCACAGCAGCAATCCGGCATACGACCCCATGGAGCTCAAGTCGCTCGAAGACTGGGTGGTCGAGAAAAATTTCAAGTCTGTGCCGGACGTGGTCGATGTGTCCAGCTTCGGCGGCCCCACCCGCGAATACCAGGTGCGGCTTGATCCCAGCAAGCTGGTCGCCTACGGCCTGAGCCTGTCGCAGATCGAGCAGCAGCTCACCAACAACAACGCCAATGCCGGCGGAAGTTTCATTCAGGAAGGATTGCAGCAGATCAATGTGCGGTCGGTGGGTCTGGTCGACCGCGTCCACGATATCGAAGAGACCGTCGTCTACACCAAGAACGGCACTCCTCTCCGGATAAAAGACATCGCCGTGGTGGCCCAGGGGCCCAAGATCAGGCTGGGCCAATTCGCCCGCGCTTGCAGCTACTGTCCCTATGGCCCCAATGGCGCCATCCTGCACGAAGACAACAAGATCATCGACAACGACGATGTCGTCTCGGGCATTGTTTTATTGCGCAAGGGCGCGGCCGCCGACACGGCGCTCCAGGGAATCCACGAAAAGGTGAAGGAACTGAACGATCACATCCTGCCCAAGGGCGTGAAAATCATTCCGTTTATCGACCGCAGCGATCTGGTCCACTTCACCAGCCACACCGTCCTGCACAACCTGACAGAAGGAATGATCTTGGTTTCCATCATCCTCTTTCTGTTCCTGGGCAACGTCCGCGGCGCGCTGATCGTAGCCGCCACCATTCCCTTCTCCTTATTGTTTGCCTCCATTTGCCTGGACCTGAGGCATATTCCCGCCAACCTGCTTTCCCTCGGCGCGTTGGATTTCGGCATGGTGGTGGATGGCGCGGTGGTGATGGTGGAGAACATCGTTCGCCACATGAACTTCGCTAATGGCAGTTCGACCGCGACCGAGAAAATCGGTGAAGCCGCGCACGAAGTGCAAAGGCCGGTGTTTTACGCCATCGGCATCATTATTACCGCATATCTGCCCATCTTCACGCTGGAGCGCGTCGAAGGCCGCCTGTTTCATCCCATGGCGTGGACGGTGGCCTTCGCGCTGCTGGGAGCGCTGGTTTTCTCCATGGTCATCGCGCCGGTCCTGTCCAGTTTCGCTTTTGCCAAAGGCGCGAAAGAGTGGCACAACCCGGTCATGGAACTCCTCACCCGCCACTACCGCCACGCCCTCCGCTGGGCCATTCGCCATCGGGCTGTGACCTTGGGAACGGCCACCGTCGGATTTCTCGTGGCCATTTATTTGGCCTTCGGAGGCGCCATCGGCTCTGAATTTCTTCCCCACCTGGATGAAGGCGCACTCTGGGTTCGCGGCACCCTCGCACCCAGCACCGGGCCCGACGAAGGCATTCGCGTTTCCAATCAGGCGCGGGCGGTTTTGTGTTCCTTTCCGGAAGTCCCACAGTGCACCAGCCAGGTGGGACGCCCCGATGACGGCACCGACACGACCGGTTTTTTCAACACCGAATATTTTGTCGATCTAAAGCCCAAAGAGGAGTGGCGGCCCGTCTTCCACCAGGACAAGGACGAACTGATTGCGGCCATGGACCGCGAACTGGAGAAAATTCCCGGCGTCGTGTGGGGCTTCTCCCAACCCATCGAAGACAACATGGAAGAAGCCGTCAGCGGCGTGAAAGGCGAACTGGCCACCAAAGTTTACGGCGACGATTTGAAGGTGCTCGAGGAAAAGGCCGATCAGATTGTCGCCATCATGAGCAAGATCAATGGCGTGGAAGATCTCGGCGTCTTCCGCGTGCTGGGGCAGCCGAACCTGAACGTGATTGTCGATCGCGCCGCTTGCGCTCGTCACCAGATCAATGTGGCCGACGTGCAGGATGCAGTGCAGACGGCGGTCGGCGGAACCGCCCTTACCCAGGTGCTGAAGGGGGAAGCGCGATACGATCTCACCCTGCGCTATCTTCCCCAGTTCCGGAGCACCAAAGAGGCAATCGAGGCAATTCGACTGCTCTCGCCTTCGGGAGAGCGGGTTTCGCTGGCGCAGTTGTGCAAGATTGAACTGGTCGACGGCGGCTCCGAAATCTACCGCGAAGGCAACCAGCGCTATATCGCCATCAAATACAGCGTTCGTGGCCGTGATCTGGGCAGCGCCGTGGAAGAGGCGATCCAAAAAGTCGGCCAGCAGGTGCAGTTGCCCACCGGCTATCACCTGAAGTGGGAAGGCGAGTACGCCAGCCAGAAGCGGGCCAACGAGCGCCTGCTGATCGTGCTGCCCATCACCATCCTCATTATCTTTTTAATTCTTTACACCATGTTCAAGTCGTTCAAGTGGGCCTTGCTGATCATGGCGAATATCGCCATCGCTCCCATCGGCGGCCTGCTGGCCCTGCTGCTGACGGGCACCAACTTCAGCGTTTCCTCCGGCGTGGGCTTCCTCGCCCTGTTCGGGGTTTCCGTGCAGACCGGCGTGATCATGCTGGAATACATCAATCAATTGCGCGCACGGCGCTACACCATCGAAGATGCAGCGGTGGAAGGCGCCGTTCTCCGCCTGCGGCCGATCATGATGACCATGCTGGTCGCGACGCTCGGGCTTCTGCCCGCGGCCACCTCCCACGCCATCGGATCGGATTCGCAACGGCCCTTCGCCATCGTCATTGTTGGCGGGCTCGTCGCCGCGCTGCTGATGAGTATCTTTCTCCTTCCCACTCTTTACGTATGGGTGGCGGGAGAGCGCGATGTCCTTCCTCCTTCGGAACACTCCTTCGCCGAAGGCGAGCACGTGGACTAATCCTCCCGATTGTGTATCCTGAACCGGATACCTACGGTCGAAATCCATGGCGGATCCCTCCTCGAATCCGGCGGAACTCGGACAAATCCTTGCCCGGCAGCAGCTCGATTTAGCGCGCGTGAAAGATGCGCTGGCGCTGCTGGGCGTAAATGAGTGCGCCAATTGCTCCAAGTTTGTCCGCCGCACTGACCCCGGCGCCATGTTCGACGCCGGCGAACTGGTCTGCTATGGCTGCATTCGCCAGTGGTGGCCCACGCGCAACGCCCAGATGGCGGGCAAACAACGCGATGACCTGGAAGGCAAGCTGGTCTTCTGGCTGCGCGACCACCATCATGCCGAGATTTTCAAAGACCAAGCCAAACTGCCCGATCCTGCCTCGCAGGAAATCCACATGGTCGCCAACTGCCTGGAATGCCACGGCACCGGGCAATCGATGGGCGACGATCGCTGCCGCTACTGCGACGGCCGCGGCACGGTGTGGGTAGTTGTCCCCAGGAAGAAGTAGAGCTCATCCCTGCGGTTTCCAACCGGCCCCCGTTCAAGAATGCTCCGCTAGCCTCTGAAAACGCAGCACTTACATTTCTTGACAAACATCGCAAAACGCAATATACATATTACGATTTGCAATATGAAACTGGGCGAGAAAATCCGCTACCTGCGCGAGGTGGAAGGCTCCTTGCGCGGCCTGGGCCGTCCCATGACCCAGCAGGAACTGGTGAAGGCTATCCGCAAGGAATTGCGCGGCGCCGGCAGGGGCGCCGAAAAAACCACCATCAGCCAGTCCTACTTGTCGCAGATTGAAAACGGCGCGCGCCCGCACATGACGCAGGCCTCGCGGGCCCTGCTGGCCAGGTTTTTCAAGGTGCACCCCGGGTTTCTGGTGGATGACCCGGAGGGCTACCACGCGGAGTTGACTTCCGACCTGCGCACCACCGAGGGCCAGCTTGACGTGTGGCTGCTTCAGGGCTCGGAAAGATTTGTGAGCGACCCGGAAGTGAGCGAAGTTCTCATTCAGGTGGCGCGGGAAAAAGATACGCGCCGCTGCCTGCTGCTGCTGGGCGCGATTCTCGACACGCCCGGCCTGGCCGAAAGGCTGCTGGAAGCTTTGCGGCCAGACTTGCCGGGCTCGCCGAAGGGCGGGGGGGGAAACGGCAGCGGACCGGCGAAGAGCAATCAGGCGCGCGGCTGGCGCGAGCAGAAAGGAGAAATTCGATGACGAACTCTTTGGCGGCGGATTTCTATCTGGTCTGTTTCGTGATCGGTTTCGGATTCAGCTTTCTGTCGTTCGTATTTGGCGGCGCCCGCATGAGTCGCCTGCACGTTCCGCACTGGCACGGGCACGCGGGCGGGCATGTCGCCGGAGCGCAGCACGGCGCGGGCCGGGGCGGGGTTTCGCCCTTCAACCTGGCCACGCTGGCGGCGTTTCTGGCCTGGTTTGGCGGCACGGGCTTTCTGCTCACCCGCTATTCGACGATCTGGGTCGGGTTTGCCCTGTTGGCGTCAGCGGTGAGTGGGGTCGTCGGCGGAGGCATCGTGTTTCTTTTTCTCAGCAAAGTGCTGATGTCGGCGGAAGAAAACATGGATCCCGCCGACTACGAAATGAACGGCGTCCTGGGACGCGTCACCAGCGCCATCCGCGAAGGCGGAACGGGAGAAATCGTTTACACGCAGATGGGAACCCGCCGCGTATGCGGAGCGCGCGGTGAAGGCGGACTGGCGATCGCGAAAGACACGGAAGTGGTGGTCACTCGCTATGACAAGGGCATTGCGTACGTGCGGCTGTGGAGCGAGCTTTCGGGCGAGGAAGCCGCGGCGGAATCTGCGCCGCACCAGGAGCAAAAGCAATGACCATGACAATGACAACGACGCGCACTTTCTACAAAACCCTGGCTGCGCTTCTCTGGCTTGCTCCGGTGGCGATGGCAGTGCGTTAC
>DATLKM010000049.1:0-10716 GCA_035538435.1 Binatia bacterium | reverse complement strand
CCCGTTTTAAGGCCGCGCTTTGGCCGACGATTTCGTCGAATTCCACGTGCGTCCGGACTTCCTTGTCGAGGTACGCCTTTTCCTGTTCCAAGCGCTCCCTCAGCCGCTGGATTTCGGCCGCGGTGCTGGCGTTTTCGAGTGAGATGGCCAGCTGCGCCGCTACTTGATTCAGGAGCAGCAAGTCGTCAGTCTTAAAGGCGTCAAGGCGGGTACTGCCTAGTGTTAATACGCCAAGCGAGCGGGTTGGGCGCAACAAGGGAACGAGGCACAGAGATTTCATTCCCTCCGCCAGGAACTGGTTGGCGGTTGGGGCTGAGAATGCCCGCATCTGTTCGGAACCCAAAATCAGGGGGGCGCGCTCCAGCAGTGGCCTGCCTTGCCGGTCTTTTAAGATGGACAACTCCGGTTCCCCCTCAGGACCCTTGCGCAACGGGAAATCGAGGGCCAACCTCACCAATTTCCCGGTATCTTGTTCCCGAACCGCCAAGGCCGCGTATTCCTGATGAAGAAGGCGACGCAAGCGCGCCGAAATCTGGGGGAAGGCGGCCTGAACATCCTTCTCCGCCAGGATGCGCGTGATCTCGGACATGACATGCTGCCGCTGTTTCTCCTGCTGCAGTGTTTCGGAAATGTCACGAAGCGACTCCTCGAGCCTTCTCTTCTCCGTAATTTCTACTACGGCCACGCCGATTTGCGTCACCTTGCCAGTTTCGTCCCTGAGTGGGACGTAGTGTTCGCGCCAGTGGCCGGGTTTGCCGCGGGTGGGAATCAGGGAGCTGATTTCAAGATTCAGGATTGGTTCACCTGTTATCAGAACGCGCTCGAACTGGGGCTCGATCAATTCAGCAAAGTCGCCCAGCAATTCGCGAACCGTTTTCCCGATGTGATCGGCGGCGGGGATGCCGTTTATCCCGGCGAGAGCATCGTTAACCGCAACGTACGCGAAGTGAGAATCCAGAATGCACAATCCGACTTCCGAAGCATTGAAATACGCCGCGAGAAGTTGTGCAGAACGGGCCAAAGCTCCAGGTGACGCGAAAGAAAAAAGGTTGGCCAGATCGGCAGATGCGAGGGGTGTTTCCAATTCCGCTCCTGGTCCGGAAATCGTGGACGTACTTGGCCTGCCGGGGGCAAGAAAACTGGGGTTCATGATTCCAGCCAGGATTGGCACAATCTTAGCCGTAACGCGCTCCAGCGTTTCGCGATCGAAGGAAGTAAATGGGCGTTGCTCGCGGCGCGAGACTTTGAATACGCCCATCGCGTTGCCCTGGAACACCAGGGGGGCAAGATAAACGGCCTTGACGCCCAGCAGCATCCACTGCTTTACCGACGGAAAAGGAAGGACGGAAAGAGCCGGTTCGTCGAGGATGACGCCTTGCTGCGTTCGGAAAACCTGTCCCGATAGTGTGCTATCAAGCGGCGCCATGCCGTCCTGGGGCAAAGGGCCGGTGAGATGTTCCTTGACCGTATGCAGGCGCAGGCATTGAGATTCCCCGTCAAAGATGTACACGCCGAAGAAATCGCGTGGCGCCCAGGCGCGCAAAATTCTCAATATCGATTGAATCGACCGGTCGGCCGGAAGTTCCTTCAGCGCGGGATTTGTCAGTTCGATCAGCATCCGCAGGCGGGAACACTCTTGCGCGAATGCGACCGCGTCAATCTGCCCATTTACCGCGAGTGCAGAAAGTTCGGTAGCACGCTGTAAGAATTCGATTTCAAGGGCGGCAAAAGCATGTGTCTGTTTACTGCCGAAGCCAAGCGCGCCCAGTTTTTCTCCGCCGGAAATCAGGGGAAGAACGCAATAGGACTGAATGCCGTTTTTGCGCAGCCGCCGCAAGCCCGCCAGATCCCGTTCATAGTTGTGAAGATCGTCGATGGAAAGCACGGTTTGCGTCTGCCAGACCCAGCCGACGGCGGTCTGATCAACCGGCATATCCAGCGATTCCTGCGGGCCGTTTTCCCACAAGAACATCTTCATCGTTTTTTCAAAAAAATTGGGAAGAGCGAGGTTGACGAAATCGAAGGAAATCAATTCGCAAAGCTTGGGGACGGCACGGCTGAGAAACGCACCTGGTTCTGAGCGCAGGGAGACAAAATCAGCTACGGAAAGCAGCGCTTCAAACTGTCGAAGGTCAAACTCATGCTGCGGCACGCTAAGGGGAACCATCGTACCCACACTCCCGCAGCCACTCCCCCTCAAAAGCGGCTGCACAGTCCGCTCACCGGGGATTATAAGCACAAGTTCCCACTAATATGCCGTTTTTTCTTCGCGTGTTCGGTTTTTGTAACAGAGATATAAGGTGTAACCCTGGAGATTAGCGCGAGTGCGATGTCCAGGGATAGGGCGGCCGGGGCTATAATTAAGATCATGGCGCGGGGCTGGGAAAGCAAAGGGGTAGAGGCACAACAGGACGAAGCTGCCGAGCGCAAAGTTCCGGAAAAGCCGCGTCTGTCGCGGCAAGCAGCCGACCGGCTTCGGGAAACGGAAGGCCTCCGGCTGACGTTACAGCGCGTGCTTCAAGAACTCGAAAGCGCCGTGAATCCCCGGCATCGCGTGACGCTGGAGGCGGCGCGAGGTGAACTAGAAAAGAAGATCCGCGGTCTGGTTTGACTATCCGACGGTCAGACCAGACCGCCCGATTTTTCGCGCGAATCTTTCGCCGGGTGAAGCTCGAATCCGCCGCTGCCTGCCAGGAAAGTGCTCTCGCCAGGTCACGTATAATAGGACTTCCATGAAAGCCTACGTTTACGTCTCGCTTAAAAAGAGCGTTCTCGATCCTCAGGGGAAAACCATCCACGGCGCACTGAAGAAGATGGGTTACAAAGGGCTCGACGAGGTGCGGCAGGGTAAGTATTTTGAACTGACGCTGGACGGAGGATTAAGCCGGGAAGAGGTGCAATCCGAAGTCGAGCGCATTGCCCGCGAAGTCCTTACCAATCCGGTCATCGAGGACTACCGTTACTCCTTCGCCGAATAGGCTTTCAGGAACCTTCCATGTGCGGCATTGTCGGTTACGTTGGCAAGAAAGAAGTAGTGCCCGTCATTCTTGAGGGCCTGCGCCGGCTCGAATATCGCGGCTACGATTCGGCCGGAATCGCCGTCGCCGGCAACGGCGACCAGCTTCAACTGCGGCGCGCGGAAGGCAAGCTGCGCAATCTGGAAGAGGCCATCCGCCTGAAACCGCTGCATGGCAGCTACGGGATCGGGCACACCCGCTGGGCCACCCACGGCCGCCCCACCGAAGAGAACGCGCATCCTCACCGCGACTGCACGGGCAAGATCGTGGTGGTTCACAATGGCATCGTCGAGAATTACCTCAGCCTCAAGAAAAAGCTGATCGAAGAAGGCCATAAATTCTCCACCGAGACCGACACCGAAATTGTCGCGCATCTCATCGAGAAATATCTGTTCCAGACGGGCAACGGGAAGCGGCCATCGCTGGAAGACGCCGTTCGCAAGACCGTTAAACAACTCACGGGAGTGTTCGCTCTGGCAGTCATTTCCAGCGACGAACCCAACAAGATTGTCGCCGCGCGCAACGGGCCACCCCTGGTTGTGGGCCTGGGCAACGGCGAATATTTCGTCGCCTCTGATGTTCCCGCTATTCTGTATCACACGCGGGACATATTCTTTCTCGCCGATGGCGATCTCGCCGTGGTTACTCCCGAGGGCGTTCAACTCACCGATTTCGATGGCAGGCCTGTCAACCGCGCGGTCCAGCGCGTCACCTGGGACCCCATCATGGCGGAAAAGGGCGGCTTCAAGCATTTCATGCTCAAGGAAATCTACGAGCAGCCGCGCGCCATTCAGGAAACCATGCTGGGCAGGGTGTCGCTCGACGCCGGCCGGATTTTTCTGGAAGAAATGCAGATCAGCGAAGCCGAATTCCGCGCGGCGAAGAAAATTAACATTGTTGCCTGCGGAACCAGTTGGCACTCCGCCCTGGCGGGCAAGTTCATGATCGAAAGCATGGCGCGAGTGCCGGTCGAGGTCGACTACGGCAGCGAATGGCGTTACCGCGGTCCCATCGTGGGGGCTGACGACATCACGTTGGTGATTTCCCAGTCCGGCGAGACCGCCGATACGATTGCCGCGCAGCGCGAGGCCAAAGCCAAAGGATCGAAAACGCTGGCCATCTGCAATGTGGTCGGGTCGATGATCACGCGCGAAGCCGCCGGGACCATCTATACCCACGCAGGTCCGGAGATCGGCGTGGCTTCGACGAAAGCATTTACTTCACAACTGACCGCGCTCTACCTGTTCGCGCTTTATCTGGCTCAAGTGCGCGGCGCCATGACTCCGGCCCAGATCCGGGCCGCGGCTGAGGAACTGACGCGTATTCCAGGCAAAATAGAAACTCTTCTGACTCACGATGAAAAGTGTGAAGAACTGGCCCGGCGTTTTCAGCGCGCAAGAGACTTTCTCTTTCTCGGGCGGGGCATTCACTATCCGATTGCGCTCGAAGGTGCGCTCAAGCTGAAAGAAATCTCCTACATTCACGCCGAGGGCTATCCCGCCGGGGAGATGAAGCACGGTCCGAATGCCTTGATTGACGAGAACCTGCCGGTGGTCATCATCGCCACGCGCGATCCCAATGACCCAGCCGCGGTGCTGCGCTATGAAAAGACCATGTCGAACCTGAAGGAAGTGAAGGCGCGCTCGGGAGTGGTCATCGCGCTGGCGACTGAAGGCGACGACGAAATTAAAGAATCAGCGGACCACGTTCTATATGTTCCCCTGGCCCCCGAAGACCTATCGCCCATTCTCGAGATCGTTCCCCTTCAGTTGCTGGCTTATCACATTGCGACTTTGCGGGGCTGCGACGTGGACCAGCCGAGGAATTTGGCCAAGTCGGTAACGGTGGAGTAGACATCGACAGCTTAACCGGCCCGCTCGACGTCGGTGTGGCGGAAATCGTTGCCCTTGAACAAGAGCGGTTCGTCCAGGTCTTTCGCCAGAGCGTAAGCGAAGCAGCCCCCGAAATTCAGCCCCGCCTTGTGTTTGCCTTTGCCGAAGTCCCGGTAAGCTTCCCGCGCCGTTTGCGCCTGTGCCGGCGTGACCGGTTCAACTGCGATGCGCGCGACGCGAAAGAAATCATCGAACCGCCGGCTCGCAATGGCATCGCCGCCACGGTCAATGATTATGGCGGCTTCGACATAACTCACAGCTGAGACGCGGCATTTGTCAGCGGAGGCAATCATTGTCAAGAAAGCAGACGCTTCCGGTTCGGTGCGCAAAACCGCGACGATGGCCGACGAGTCGAGAATCATTTAGGCAGACCATCCTTGTCGTAGAGTAGTTCGTCGATGTCCATCGATTTGTAAGGCTCCTTCAGGTGCGCAGCGCACTCTTTCGCAATTTTCATCAGTCGCTCGGCCGCCCCCCGACCTGGCCGGCTACGCACACGCTCCAACCTCTCACGAATCGCCTCCCCGACCGCGACCGTCATACTCTCGCCGGTTAGCCGCGCCAGTTCTTGAGCCAGGCGATGCGTTTCCTCGTTCTTAATATTCATGCTCATGTTCTACCATTCTACCATCACATTCTACCTTTCTACCAGCATCGACAGCCGGGCGACCGACCCTGTCAAAGCCCCGATGCTGGCGAACCAAACCGCGAACGCGGTTTTTACCACCCACTCCGGAGCCACTCCCACCCGCCGCAACAAAAAAGGAAGAAAATTCCAAGTCGTGATGTGCACGTAATCCCACGGGTCCTGCGTCATCGCTTCGTCATTCAACCCCCAGGCGTCCATTTTTCCCAGCGCAAAGGCGACGATGTTCTTAAAGCGCAGCCAGACCACAAATGTAGGATGGCCCAGACTTTCCATCTGGTAAATCTCCAGCGGCAGCCAGAAGGCGAGCGAAGCGAGCTGGATGAACAGGCTGGCTACGATCAGAGCCATCGCGCCGCGCCAGGCCCACGCATTCAGATGCGCCCGAAACCGCAAGAGCAACGGCACGGCAAGTAGAGTCGCCATTTCAGCCGCGGTCGAGACATACCGGTCGCCCCAGGCGAAGTCACCGGCCCAATACGTATAACGGGCATAAAAGCAGAGATAGCCTACTAATAGAAACAAAGAAGCTGACCCATAGGCTCGCACCGCAGGGGATAACTTGCCCCATAAGATGACCAGCAAAATCGTCGAGAGGATCAGCAGCGGGTCAAAGAGGAAGATCGATTTCTCCGGCTGGAACAAAGGCCCCACCACTCCCTTATAAAACGGAGTGCTCCAGGGAAAATTCGGCGGCAGGGTGGGATCGATCAGCCGCTGTTCCCTGGCAAAAATCGGAAGATAGGTGTTCGTGAACGATCCAAAACGGTAAAACTGGTAGAGGCGGTCGATCAGTAAAAAAAACGCGTACACCGGCGCTGCGACTTTTGCATAGGCGAGCAACTGGTTCCATAAATCGCGAGCACAGGTCTGCTGGAAAAAAAGCACAAGCAGAAGAAACACTCCCGCGCTGATCAAATCCAGCCCTGTGGTCAGTCGAGTGAGCAGGTTCAATCCCAAAGCCGCGCAGCCAATCCACAGAGCTTTGGTACGTCTCGTTTGCAGCCACTCGTATTGGTAGGAAAATCCGGCCAGCGTCAGCAGCATGATGTAGTTGTTTTCCATCATGTTCTGCGTGTAATGCAGATGCGTGGTGCAGAGCAGCAGCGCCAGAACTCCCCAGATAGATTCGCGTAGAGAAAACTGGAACTGCCGGAGCAAACGCAATGCGATCAGGGCAGTCAGCACGTTCACAAAAATGTTCGTGCCGTAGCTGACTATAATGCTGCGCACGGCGGGATCGTCGGTGTATCCCGCAAAGACCGGCCAGTGTGCGACCCATGTGCCTATCAGATCGGCAGGCAGCAAGAGCAGCGACTGCCCGATCCCGTACCAGCTGAAAATTTGGCCGCCGCGGCCATGCAGCCCAAATTCCGGGTACTCGTAAGGAAACACCTGCGGCTCGGACGTCCACAGCCAATGTGTGACTTGCAGGCGGTGGGTGGTATCGGACGTTCCCAGTTCCCCCGACTGCACCACAAACGCCAGCAATCCCGCGGTCAAACATAAGAGAACAACCGGATCGTTCCACCAGCGGCGCTTCGCTTCCATGATCGGATGGTACCAGTCACATCGTGTTTAACGCAGGCGCGGCCGCTTCCGCGATAAACTGGTGCGGGAAAACCCAATGTCCATCTGTGCTGCCTGCGGTACCGATGTCCCCGTGAACGGACGCTTCTGTTCTTCCTGCGGCGCGCCCAGCAACGGCGACGGCAACGACGCCACGCTCGATTTTGTCACCGCAAGTTCTCCGCTTCCCCCGCGCCCGCCTTCGTCGGGGCGACCGCCATCGCGTATCTCCTCGACTTCCAACTATGCAACCGAGGGCCGCTTTCTTCCCGGGCGTTTGCTGGCGGGCCGCTATCGCATCATCGCTTTACTCGGCAAAGGCGGCATGGGAGAGGTTTACCGCGCCGACGATCTGACGCTGGGACAGCCGGTTGCTTTGAAATTCCTTCCCGATGAAGCTGCCCGCGACCAGGGATTGCTCGAACGCTTCAAGAATGAAGTCCGCATCGCGCGCCGCGTGTCGCATCCTAACGTGTGCCGGGTTTATGACGTCGGCGATGTCGACGGCCACACTTATTTCACCATGGAGTACGTTGACGGCGAAGACCTTGCTTCGCTGTTGCGGCGGATTGGCCGGCTTCCCGAAGATAAGGCGCTCGACATCGCTCGCCAGCTTTGCGCCGGCCTGGCCGCGGCCCATGCCAAAGGCGTTCTGCATCGCGATCTCAAGCCCGCCAACATCATGCTCGATGGCCGCGGGCAGGTCGTGATTACCGATTTCGGACTGGCCGGGGTCGCCGACCAGATTCAGGGCGCCGACGTTCGCAGCGGCACTCCCGCGTACATGGCGCCCGAGCAACTTGCCGGGAAAGAAGTCAGCACGCGCAGCGATATTTATTCGCTGGGCCTCGTGCTCTACGAGGTGTTCACCGGCAAGCGCGCCTTTTCATTTAAGCCCGGCGAACCGGTGGGCCGCACGCCGAGCCGGCCATCCAGTGTGGTGCGCGACATCAATCCGATTATTGAGCGGGTTATTTTGCGCTGTCTGGAAGATGACCCTGGCGCGCGTCCGGCGAACGTCATCAGCGTTGCGGCGGCCATGCCGGGAGGCGATCCGCTGGCCGCGGCGCTGGCTGCGGGAGAAACCCCGTCCCCCCAGTTGGTCGCTGCATCCGGCGAAACCACCGGGCTGCGACCCAGGGTTGCGGCAATTTGCATCGCCAGCGTGATCGTGGCGTTGGGAATGATCTGCTATCTCGCGGCGCGCATCAGCGGCCTCGATAAGATGCGGCTGGAACTTTCGCCCGAAATTCTTGCTCAGAAGGCGCGAGAAACCGTGGCCAAGCTGGGGTACGCCGAGCGGCCGGTTGATTCCGCTTATGGTCTCGATTACGACGGCGACTTTCAGGATTACGTTGAGAAGAACGACAAGCCGCATCCCAACTGGGACGCCGTACTTGGCGCGCGGCCTTCCGTGCTGAAGTTCTGGTATCGGCAAAGTCCGGACGAAATGCTGGCCGATCAATTTCGCGACCAGATGCTCAATCCCGGTATTGTTGCGCCCGGCGATCCTCCGCCAACGCTTTCAGGCATGATCAACCTGGAGCTTGATCCGCAAGGGCGGCTTACCTATTTCCAGGCGATTCCTCCGCAAAAAGACAGTGCCGGCGCTGCCCCAGAAAATTTTGACTGGAACACGCTCTTTGCCGCCGCTGGCCTCGATCCCGCGCAATTTCAGAAAACCGACTCCACCTGGAATTCGCTGGCCGCTTTCGATTCCCGCATGGCGTGGAACGGCGTATGGCCGGGATCGAATCGCCCCTTGCACGTGGAAGCGGCCGCCTGGCGCGGCAAGCCGGTTTTCTTTTCTCTTACCGGCGACTGGACCAAGCCTGACCGCATGAAGAAGCCGGTGGACTCGCCCGGCAAAAAGGCGACACAGATCATCTCGTTGATCGTGGTTCTTGCCGCGCTCGGCGGATCAATCTATCTGGCGCGGCGCAATTACCGCCAGGGGCGCAGCGACCGCGAAGGCGCTTTCCGCCTGGCCAGCCTGATGTTCGTTCTGCAACTTGTGCTTTGGGTGTTCCGCGGACACTTTTATCCCAGCATGAGCATGTTCGCCTTGCTGGTGCTCGCGATCAGCACGTCGCTGTTCTATGCGGGAGCAACATGGCTCCTCTACGTTGCGCTTGAACCCTGGGTGCGCAAGCGCTGGCCGCACGCCATCATTTCCTGGAGCCGCCTGCTCTCCGGCGAATTTCGCGATCCGCTGGTCGGCCGCGACGTTCTATTCGGGGTCATGCTCGGTATCGTCTGGATCATCTTGTTTCAGATCCGGACCATGCTCATGATGAAGATGGGTTCGTCGCCGGCACTTTATTCCACAGAATTTTTGGAGGGCGGCCGTAAGGCGATCGGCGCATGGCTGCAACAGGTGCCGCAATCCATCACCGCCACATTGCAATTTTTCTTTTTGCTGCTCGGGCTGAAAGTTGTATTGCGCAAAGACTGGCTGGCGGCCATCGCGTTCGTGGCCATCTTCGCGCTGCCCCGCGGCCTCACCTCCGACTACATGCTGGTCGAGTTGCCCGCCTGGATTCTGATTTTCGGGGTCGCCGTGCTGATCGTGTTCCGCTTTGGACTGGTGCCGCTGGCGGTGGCGATTTTTACGGTCGACATGCTAGCCAACGTTCCCTTCACGGCCGATCTCTCGGCCTGGTATTTCCGGACCGCCGCTCTCGCGCTGCTTAGCGTGCTGGCGCTGGCGGCCTGGGGATTTTATCAATCGCTGGGCGGAGAGCCGTTGTGGCGGGCGGAGATGGAGTAGTCCGGCCCCGCCGTACCCCGGAAATGCTTCCCGCCCCGTCGCCCAAGGCGGCGAGGGCGGGAAACCTCAAGGCGGGGTTGCAACGTAGCGGGGCCGACTTTGGATTACGGCCCGCGCACCCGACCCCTAGTGTAGTTTGCAGTACGCTTCCATGTGGTTCTCTATTGCCGTATTACCGCTCCATGAAGGGTTGTCGGGGTCGACGCTGCCTGAGAAGACCGTGCCTTCCGCCCCGTAGCACTGCTGGACGCCCGTCCAGGAGTAACTCGAAGGCGGTGAGCCGGCGGCGTTAACAGCAAGGTAGAATTGCTGTCCCTCCGCGGCGGAATTATTTGGGCAGCCCTGGTTGTTGCAGGTCCCGGACTGATAGCTATAGCATGCCCAGCCGGCCAGTCCCTTCAGGCTGGTCGGCCAACTGAAGGCACCGTTCCCAGTTCCTGTGACGATGCTTTGAGCCTTCCAAATCGCGTTGTTGCCAGTGAGCGGATTGACACCTCCGGTCGATTGGCCCTGAGGTTGCCCGTCCAGGATTGTACGGAAGTGAGGTAGTTGCTAATGTACTGCGGATTGTCCTGCCATGCACTCTGCGCGGCCTCAGCCAACGTCCCCGGAGAGCAGCCTGTCTGGTTGTTGGCGCAAATGTTAACGCTCGAGGCGCTGGGCCCGGCCTGGCAGCCGATCTCGATGTCGCCAAACACGGGGCCAGCGTTGAGCTCGACGTTGTTTAAGGTTGATCCCACACCGTACCAGACTATGGAGTAGGCCACAGCGCCTGATCCAGCACTCGACCCCTGAGCGCACATAGCTGTAGTGCTGGAGTGA
>DATLKM010000048.1:0-9674 GCA_035538435.1 Binatia bacterium | reverse complement strand
CACGCCCGAGGCTTGTGTGACGGCACTTTCGCCCGACGGCCGCGCGCTGACGCTTTATCAGGATGAGGGCAAGTCGGCGCACGCGATCTCCGCTTTCTCACAAAAGGACGCGGCGAAATACCCCGAATTTGCCAAGTCGCTAGGCAAGATCAGCAAAGTGATTGCGGAAGCTCTGGCCACAACTCCGCCCGATATCGATCACCCGAGCCGGGGCGACCTGTGGGGCATGTTGCAGACTGGGCGCGCGTTGCGGAACCTGGGCAAGCGCGACATGTACCGCGTGCTGCGCTGGGGACCGATGGCGGTGGCCGATCTGGTGGCGGAATATTTTGAGACTGAACTATTGCGCGCGGTCATCGCCGCGCGTGGAATTTTCGGAACGTTCTTAGGGCCGTGGTCTGCAGGCAGCAGTTTGCAGTTGCTGATTCGCGCGGCCGGCGATCCGCACCCCGCGGGTTCGGCGGTTTTTGTCGCGGGCGGGACGGGCGCGCTCACTCAGGCTATGGCTTCGGCGGCGCAGGCGGCCGGCGCAGAGATTCGGACCGGCGCGGATGTGATTGAAATTCGCGTGAAGGACGGTGCAGCTACGGGAGTTCTGCTGGCCACGGGCGAGGAAATCGGCGCGAAAGCTGTCATCTCCAATGCCGACCCCAAGCGTACGCTCCTCAAGCTGACCGACCCGGTTCATCTCTCGCCCGATTTTGTGCAGAAGTTACAACACTATCGCGGCAACGGGACGGTGGCGAAGGTAAACCTCGCATTGTCAGGATTGCCGAGTTTTCCTGCGCTGAAAAGCAGCGACGGCAATGCCTCGAAGGGGCGCATTCACATTGGCCACGAGATCGATTATCTCGAGCGCGCCTTTGACGAAGCGAAGTATGGCAACTTCTCGCGTGCGCCCTATCTGGAAGTCACAATTCCATCGCTGACCGATCCTACGCTTGCGCCCGACGGCAAGCACGTGATGTCGATCTATATGCAATACGCGCCGTATAAGTTGAAGGGCGATTGGGAAGAGCAGAGAAAGGCGCTTGGGCAGACTGTAGTGCAAACATTGGCTCAATATGCGCCGAATCTGCCGGAGATGATCCTGACCCACCAGATCATCACGCCGCTCGATCTGGAAGAAATCTACGGATTAACCGGTGGCCAGATTTTCCACGGCGATCTCGCTCTGGATCAGTTCTTCACTATGCGTCCGCTGCTCGATTGGGCGCGGTATAAAACGCCAATCGAGAATCTATATATGTGCGGCAGCGGTACGCACCCCGGAGCGGGGTTGACTGGAGGGTCGGGAGCCAATGCGGCGAGGGAGATATTGAAGGAATTAAAGCGATAATTCAGGTCTCTTACTTTCGAGGCATCGTACCCTTGCGGAAGGGCTCAGCTACCAGTTGCCATTCGTCTTCGTAGACGACATACCCCGGTTTGTCTGTCCTAATTTTCCTTATGTAGATGCCGTTGCGTTCTAGAATTTGCACCATCTGCCAGATGCGAGAGATGTGCTCCGCTGCGCCGGTTTTGAACCAACAAATGCCAAGACGAAGCTTGTCACGTCCGAAGGAGCTTGGCCTTTCTAGGTTTTCGTTGAACCACGCGCGTAGCTCCTTCAGTTCGTCAGCGTCTGGGCCCGCGACATGGTGCCGCTCCAAAGCACGTCCTGCCGCTTGAAAAATGCCCTGCTCAACGTGGCTGTCTTCATCCGTCAGCCCAATAACGAAGCGGATGTATTCGCGTTTCTCTAACGGATCGCGACGTTCGAGAATGAATCGCTCATCCTCAGTCTCAACGAAGGCAAGGCGCCCGGGTATACAAGAGAGGACCGTGCCCATACCTCGCCCGACGATCTTTTGCAAAGCCTCAAGAAGTGGCAGTTCTTTCTGGTCGAGTGCGGGGTCTTCGGAGACGGCGAAGACAATCCCCTGGGACTGCCGTCTCTTCAACTCGACGGCGATATTGTCAACGAACAGCTTCTTGCTGCCGATGGGAACACGGTATTTCGAATCGAAGTCTGCGAAGTGCGCGAGTTGGCTCGTGAACTTGTGGCGCAGCCGTGGATTTGAGAGGATCTCCCTGTAACGGTCGCGCTTGCTTCGTTTCACGAATGCCGCGATGAGTAATTGCTCGTTCTGCACGTTAGGAGTGTAGCTTAAAACTCGTTTAATGAAGCCTTCCGCCATCCTCCTCGTTTCCTGCCCCGACACCTGCGGCGAAGTTGCGTCGATCACCAATTTCGTCTATCAGCACAATGGCAACATTCTTCACGCCGACGAGCACGCCGATCAGGAATCCGGCCTGTTCCTCATGCGCGTCGAATTCGATCCCAAGAACTTCGACATCGATCTTTCGCAGCCCGGTCTTGCCGACTTCGACCGGCAATTCACTCCCATTGCCGAAAAATTCAAGATGAACTGGCGGCTGGCGCTGTCTTCCTACCGGCCGCGCATGATCATCTTTGTTTCCCGCTACGATCACTGCCTGGTCGACCTGCTCTATCGCCATCACAGCGGCGAACTGGCGTGCGACATTCCGCTGATCATCTCCAACCATCCTGACAATCAACCCATCGCCGACTTCTACAAAATTCCCTACGCCGTCGTTTCAGTCGGGAAAGACAACAAACGCGAGGCGGAAAATAAAATTCACTCGCTGATCGCCGGGCAGCATCCTGATTTCATGGTGCTCGCGCGCTACATGCAGGTTTTATCGAACGACTTCGTGAGCCGCTATCCGCACCGCATCATTAACATCCATCACGGATTGCTGCCCGCGTTCATGGGCGCCAGGCCCTATCATCAGGCGTTTGAACGCGGCGTCAAGCTGATCGGCGCGACCAGCCACTACGTCACGGAAGTGCTGGATGACGGCCCGATCATCGAGCAGGATGTGGTGCGCATCTCCCACCGCGATACCGTCGAAGACATGATCCGCAAGGGCCGCGATCTGGAAAAAGTCGTGCTCTCGCGGGCGGTCCGCTTGCAGATCGAAAACCGGATACTGCTCTATGGGAACAAGACGGTGGTTTTCTAGGGTCTTCTGCACGACAAATAGTCACCGAGATATGTGACCGCCGTCACCGACAGTTTTTTCCCATCCTGCGAAGATGACGACATTGAACTAGTTCTTACTAGTTAAAGTTCGCCCGGTCCCAACCCACAGAACCCCACAAGCCGTAACCCCAGACGGCAGGGACCGGGCGCCTTGAAAGCAACCGCGCCACATTCCAACGTCTCCTGCCTGACACAGCGCGTCTCCCCTTACACAAAGTATTCCACCCTTGCTGCGCATAAGCCCTTCTTTTTCAGCGACCGGCAAGTGGAATCCATTCTGCTTTCTCATTAACTGCGGAGGCCGTTATGCAAAGCGCAATCACATTTATGGCGGTACTGGCAGGACTGGTTTTTTCGGTGGCGGTAGCGCTGCTGACGGAGGAGTTGATTTTCGGCCAACTCTGCCGCGTATTTTTTCTTCGCCGAAACAGCATTGCCGCCAGCACTACAAAGAAATAGCTTCTTGGTTTTTGTAGCTGAGAGGAGATTCACCATGCTCGCGCTGAAATACCTGCTGATGGCATGCGGCATTTCGATGACCGCCGCTGCCCTGGGCATTCTGATTTACGACCTGTATCGGTTGATGCTTTACCGGAGACTTCTGGAAACGCCGGGCGGGGCGGTCACGGCGGCGCCGGTTGGTATCCGCTGGCGAACCTCGCTCGCGCTGGCCATGCTGGCTTGGGGGCCGCTGCTGCTGGCGTTCAGCCTGGTAGTTGTTCCGAGCGGGATGGCCGGCGTGCGGATCAGCCAGTTCAGCGGCACGGTGCCGGGAACGCTTTATTCCGGCGCGCACATGATTGTTCCGCTCGTGGAAGATGTGGCTTTGTTTGACGTCCGCGACCAGATCTTCACGACCGGCGTTTCCGAAGATGGAAAAGCGGCAGCCAGAAATGTCACGTCGAAAGAGCAACTGCTGGAAGTCCAGGCTAAAGAAGGATTGTCGCTGGGCCTGGCCATCACGGTCCGCTACCGGCTTGATCCCAAGCGCCTGGACTATATGCAGGCGAACCTGCCGCATCCGGTGGAAAAAGAAATCGTGCCGCCGGTGGTTGCAAGTGCCTGGCGCGACATCGTTCCCAACTACACGGTGCGCGATGTATTTTCCGCCAGGCGTGACGAGGTGCGGCAGCGGGCCGGCGCTCTCATCACGCAGAAGCTGGCGGCGGATGGAATAGTGGTGAAGGAGATCATGCTGCGAGACATCCAGTTGCCGCCGGAATATGCCAAGGGCCTGGAGCAGCTTTTGCTCAAGGAACAAGAGAACGACCGCATGGGAGTGGAGACGGAATTGAAAGCGAAGCAGGTAAAGATTGCCGAATATGAAGCCGAGGCCGCCAAGGTGCAGCAGATCAAGCAGGCTGAAGCCGAAGCGCAGTCGCACGTTTTGCAGGCGAAGGGCGAAGCCGATGCCATGCAGTACACGCTTCCGTTGAAGGAAAAACAGATTCAGCAAAGCCGGCTGGAAGCGGAAGCGCGCAAAGAAGCCACGATTCAGAATGCCGAGGCGGAGGCGCAGGCCAAAGTCATCGACAGCAAGGCCGAAAGCCAGCGGCGGCAGGTCTTGGCTGAGGCCGAGGCGCAAGCCAAGGTGATCGACAGCAAAGCTGAAGGCGAGAAGCGTAAAGTTCTTGCCGAAGCCGAAGCGAACCGCATTCGCGTAACGGCGGCGGCAGATTCCGAACGGCTGCAAAGCGAGTCCGCGATTTTGAAGGCCAATCCCCTGCTGATCAACAAAATCGTCGCCGAGCGGCTTTCCGACAAGCTGCAAATCATGATGGTGCCGGCGGATGGAAAATATTTCTTCGCCAACGACGTGTTGAAGAGCATGAGCATGGGAGATCAGCAGCGGTGAGTGCGGGATGGAAGTCCGCCGCCGTCCCTGACGCGCATGGCAGCGCAACTACGGAGTACACAGGCGCTGCCTTCGCCTGGGTTATGATGCGAACCAATCGAGCTTGCCATGCTCTTCCGCCGCAAACTGCTGGTGATGCTGTCGCTGACGGTCTTCCTGTCGGTGGGGGCGGTGGCTTTGCTGGTTTTGACGGTGACGCGGCGCGCCTTCGACCGCAGCGAGAATGAACGCACGGCGGCGCTCGTAACTCAGTTCCGCCGCGAGTTCAATCATCAAGGCGAAGACGTTGCGCGGCGGGTTGAGGCGGTTGCTGCTACCGAAGCGGTGATCCGCATGGCCGCCGCTTTGGGACGTACCCCGGCCGACACCGGTCCTTATTTCGAGTTGGCCAAGACTCTGGCGGAAAACCGCCAGCTCGATTTTCTGGAGTTCGTGGAAAGCGATGGCACCATTATTTCTTCGGCTGAACTGCCGGCGCGATTCGGATATCACGAAGACGGCTTGAATGCCCTTCGGGCTGCGGCTGGAACATCTGCATTTCTTAAACGGGAGAATCTCCAGGACACACCGTCTCTGGGCTTGTTTGCGGTGCGTGCTGCGCAGGCTGACGGCCAGCCAATTTATATTGCCGGCGGCCGGAGGGTCGATAAGAGCTTTCTGGCCGGCCTTGACGCGCCCGTTGGCACGCGGGTGCTGCTTTATGAGAACCGCGGAAGTCACTTCACGCCGGAATCTTTATTGGGGTTGAGTGACGAAAGCGCCAAGTCTGCCGCTCTGCTTCAGCCTTTGATCGATTCCGTCCGCCAGTCGCACCGGGAATCGACCGCGCGGGTCGACTGGTCGGATGATCGGGCAAACGAAGAAGAATTTTATGCGGTGCCGCTGGAAGGCGTCTCCACCGCAACGAACCATGACCTGCTGGCGATCCTGCTGATCGGGAACTCCCGTCGGGCCTATGTTGGCCTGGTGCGGCATATCGAGTGGGCTGCCCTGTTGACCGCGGGCGGCGGAATTCTGCTGGCGATACTTTTGAGTGGGTGGGCAGCGGCGCGGTTTACGCGTCCGGTGGAGAACCTGGCCGGCGCCGCGCGGGAAGTCGCCGCCGGAAATTGGGACACGCGCGTCGACGTGCTCGGTTATGACGAACTGGGCCAGTTGGCCGATTCGTTCAACCGCATGACCACGGAATTGCTGAACCAGCGCGATCGTCTGCTGCAGGCCGAACGCGTCGCCGCCTGGCGGGAGTTGGCGCGGCGGCTGGCGCACGAGTTGAAAAATCCGATGTTCCCCCTTCAACTGACGGTAGAAACAATGCTGCGGGCAAAGCAGCAGAATCCCGAACAGTTTGACGAACTTTTCCGCGAGAGCGCGCGGACTTTGCTGGCGGAAATTTCGAATCTGAAGGGTATTGTCGACCGCTTCAGCGAATTTTCGCGGATGCCGCAACCCCGGCTGGAACTTGTGCAAATCAACGATGTCGTGCGTGGAGCCGTGCAGACGTATCAGGCGCAGTTAAGTTGCAATGGGGAGAGTTCAAGCAAGGCGGCCTCGAATGCAGCGAAGATCAACTGCGAAATGCAGCTTGATCCACAACTGCAAATGGCGATGCTCGATTCCGACTTGTTGCACCGGGCAATATCGAATCTGGTGCTCAATGGAATCGAGGCCATGCCGGAAGGAGGCGTGCTAACCTTGCGCACGCGCCAGGAAAGCGGAAAGATTGCCATCGAAATAACCGACACCGGCGCCGGATTGACTGCCGAAGAATGCGAGAAAATATTCACTCCGTATTACACCAGCAAGAAAAACGGTACGGGGCTGGGGCTGGCGATTGTGCAGTCGGTGGTCAGCGACCATGGCGGCACGATACGCGTACAGAGCGAGAAGGGACGCGGCACGACATTTGTGATTGAATTGCCTGCTGTGAGCGGCGTTTGAACTTTGGAGAGATGTTGCCCTTAAAAGCCAATCTGCTGATTGTTGACGACGAGCCGAACACGCTGGCGTCGCTGGCGCGCGCCTTTCGCCTTGCCGGCCATGAAGCGACGGTCTGCGACAGCGCCGCCAGGGCGGTTGAGTTGGCCCGCGCGCAGAAGTTCGACCTGATTCTTTCTGATGTCGTCATGCCCGGCAAGGGCGGACTGGCGCTATTGGAAGAATTGAAAGCGCATGCCAACTCGACTCCGATTGTGATGATGTCGGGCCAGGCCGACATTGAAACCGCGGTAAAGGCCACGCGGCTGGGCGCGCTTGATTTTCTGGAAAAACCAATCTCCACCGATAAATTGCTGCTGACAGTAGAAAATGCGCTCAGGTTGCAGCGCCTGGAAAACGAAAACCGCCAGCTCAAGCAGCGGCTGGGCAAACATGAAATTGTTTGGCACGGCCCAGCCATACAGCGGGTCATGGCGCAGGTGGAGCGCGTAGCGGCCACGGAAACGCGCGTCTGCATTCTGGGTGAAACCGGCACCGGCAAAGAACTTATTGCGCGGACGATTCATGAGCGCAGTTCGCGTGCCGGCGGCGCATTTGTCGCGCTGAACTGCGCGGCCGTGCCCGCAGAATTGATCGAATCGGAATTATTTGGCCACGAAAAAGGATCGTTCACCGGGGCCGCGGGACGTCACATCGGCAAGTTCGAGCAGGCCGATGGCGGAACACTTTTTCTCGACGAAATCGGCGACATGCCGCTGGCCATGCAGGCAAAGCTGCTGCGGGTACTGGAAGAGGGTGAGGTCGAGCGCATAGGCGGCGACAAGCCTGTCAGCGTGAACGTCCGCGTGATCGTGGCCACGCATCGGGATCTGGAAGCGCGCGTGCGCGAGGAGAAATTCCGTCAGGATTTGTTTCATCGGATTTATGTTTTTCCGTTGGTGCTGCCGCCACTGCGCGAACGCAAAGAAGATATTCCCGCGCTGGTGGAACATTTTGCGGCGCAGGTTTGTGCGCAGAACGGGTGGAAGCCGATTCCATTTTCTGCGGAGGCGATGGAGTTGTTGCAATCGCACGCCTGGCCGGGGAATGTACGCGAGTTGCGGAACATGGTGGAGCGGCTGATGCTGCTGGCGACTGAAGGCCATGTCGACCGCGAGACGGTGGAGATGGCTTTGCCTGTTGGGGGCCGTAGTGGAAGCGGGTCGTCGACCTCGTTTTCTTCTTCTTTTCATTCGGGGCCGCTAGCTGATCGCGTGGATGCTTTTGAGCGCGAGGTGATTCTGGCGGAGTTAAAACGCAGCCATTCGAATGTGAGCCTGGCGGCGAAGTCGCTGGGGCTGGAACGCAGTCATCTTTATAAGAAGGCGGAGCAGTTGGGGATTGATTTGAAGTCGGTGCGGCGGGAGGAGCGCGGCACGGGGCAGGAATAGCCCAGCTCTTCTCAGGATACGGTTATTAGAAACTCGATCTGATTTTTCGGAAAATGAATTAACCTTCCTTAATCCAAGCGTGCTCATTGAGAGAACAGATCCGTCGAAAGGCTTCCAGATTGAGGAGCCGAGTATTTTCGTCCCGTGGGGCATTTCTGAGACCGAGCTGGAGCGGATGTTCGAGAGCTTTGAACTGCGCCTCGTCAAGAATGGTTACTTCACAACTCGTTGCACTTCTCTTAAGGGCCTGGTTCATGAACTCGGCTTCCACTTCCGTCCAAGAGTCGATGGGACGCTCGCGGAGCTTGAGTTTTATCAGAACCCCTGCCCGGATTTGGGCACGTCGTATCGAGAATTCCAATATCACCTCGAAGCGACGTTCGGCCTCCCGACTATTACGAAACCCGGTTCCGAAAATTATCCCTCTCACACCTGGCGGTATCCCTGCGCCGAAGTCATCCACTCAGTTTTTGAGCATTTCGGACCAGCGGAGTACGTAAGGATCAGGATGCTCAGGAGAGCGAATTGACTCGGCCCCATCATCGTCCAATCCCCCATGTTATCTGGCTTAGTTCACTCATTCCTCTTCTCATTTTGCCTGCATTGGCCCTCGCCCCCCCTTCCCCGCCCACCTACGGCGTGCGCATGGAGCAGGCCTCGATTCCCATGAAAGATGGCGTGCGGCTCGCGGCTACGCTTTATATGCCGGATGGCGCGAAGCCCGGAGAGAAGTTCCCTGCCCTGCTGGAGTATTTGCCCTATCGCAAAGATGATGGCACGGCGGCGGAAGATTATCCGCACCACGCTTACTTTGCGCGGCGCGGGTATGTGGGCGTGCGCGTGGATATTCGCGGCTTTGGGGCCAGCGAAGGTTCGCCGCCGGAGCGCGAGTATTCGGAGCAGGAACAGATCGACGGCGAGCAGGTGATTGCCTGGCTGGCGCATCAGCCGTGGTCGAACGGAAATGTTGGCATGTTCGGCATTTCATGGGGAGGATTTACCGCGCTGCAGATGGCGATGCGCCATGCGCCGGGATTGAAGGCGATTCTTGCGGTCGATGCTACGGCGGAGTTGTTTCATGACGACGCGCATTACGTGGATGGGATCGCGCACATCGATGAATTCGAGTTGAACATGGATATGGCGGAGGGATGGACCGGCGCGCCGGATTACACACTGGATGAAAACATTCTGGGGCCTCGGTTTGAGGCTCCGCCTTGGTCGCTGCTTTATTTGAAGCATCAGCGTGATGGGCCGTTCTGGCGCGACCGCGCGCGGCAGTTGAAGGAGATTACGATTCCCAGTTTTTTGATTGGCGGATTGCTGGATGGGTATCGTGGCAATGTCCCGGACATGCTGATGCAATCGAGCGGGCCGGTCAAGGCGATTGTTGGGCCGTGGAAC
>DATLKM010000047.1:0-9113 GCA_035538435.1 Binatia bacterium | reverse complement strand
TCGAGCGTAAGAAAAGATGTGCCGGCGAAGTTCGCCTCCATGCCGAGCACGCGGTCGAGTTCGATGGGATGTCCGACGGATTCGTGAATCTGCAAGCCCAGCTGCGAGCTGTCGAGGATGATATCGAACACGCCTTCGGGGCATTGATCGGCGTGGTGCAGCGCGACCGCTTCTTCGGCGATGCGGCGGGCGTTTTCAACCAGTCTTAATTCTTCGATCAGCTCGTATCCTTTGTTCTGCCACTGCCCGCCGTACGAATTGGGATACGAACGCTTTTGAATTTCATTATCCGCGAAGGCAAACGCGGTGTAACCGGCGCCGGAAGAATATTTGGTCTGATGGATGTCGCTGCCTTCGGAGGAAACGAACCACTGCTCCTCGCGATTGAAGTTGAGGTTGGTTTCGGCCAGCGTGACACCGGCGACCGAGCGCAATTCGGAATCGATCTTCAAAAGCAGCGCGATATTTTGTTCGACCGAGATGGAGAAGGGATCGATTTTGTGGGGCGTGGTCCATTCGGCGGTAACACGCTTTTCGGGAGCGAGGCGAATATTTTCGCGTTTCACTTGGGCTGATGCGCGGGCGATTTCGACGGCGCGGGCGGCGGTAGCTTCTATGCCGGAGCGCGATAGATCTTCCGAAGCCGCGAATCCCCAGGCGCCATCGGCAATGACACGTACGTTCGCGCCGAGCGATTCGGAATCTGAGGCGCTGCCCACTTTTCCATTTTTGGTGGAGAGTGCACGGCCGCGCTGATTGATGATGCGCACGTCGGCGTAGGTGGCGCCGCGTGAGTTCGCAGTGTCGAGTGCCCAGTTGGCGATTTGTTTCATGCCGGAAAGTTAAATCTAACATGTCCGGCGGGGAACCATCTTTGGGCAGGGGCCGAATTTCAGGGTCCCAGATTGGGAAGATATTTACTTTTGTCGCCTTGATGACTATTGTCACAACCTGCAGCGTTGAATGTTTCTAGTATTTACTCGGCAAGCGTCGCGGGCGAGTGGCCCGGAGGGCCGGAACAAATGGCGCACACCTACTCGAGTAATCGCATTCATGTGATTTTCAGCACCGAGGGTCGGGAGAAGTGCATCGCAGAGAGTCTTCAGCCCAAACTGTGGGCTTACATGGCCGGAATTGCGCACCATCAGGGCTTCGAGGCCATGATTGTCGGCGGGGTGCCGTCCGGCTGGGACTTATTCCTTCTTCCTACCTCCCCCAGCGCTGAAGCGCTGGGCTAAATTGTTTCGTCCCTACGGGACGCTAACCCGCCTATGGCCTCTTCAGCGAAGTGGGATGCTACCGGGGAATCAAGCCGTCGCGTGGGCAAGATCTATGGCCTGCTTGACGGCCAAGAGTTCCTTCAATACCTCCCGCAATTTTGTCGATTCCAGCGCGTTCGCTCCGTCGGATTTTGCGGCTTTGGGATTGTCGTGTACTTCCATGAATACGCCATCCACACCAGCCGCTACCGCGGCGCGCGCGAGGACGGGAATAAATTCCGGTTGGCCGCCGCTTACGGCGTGATCGCCATCGGCTGAGGCCGAAGGGAGTTGCACCGAATGGGTGGCGTCGAAAACTACCGGGGCAAATTTGCGCATAATGGCGAGCGAACGCATGTCGACGACCAGATTGTTGTAGCCGAAGCTGCTGCCGCGCTCGGTGAGAAACACCTGCGCGTTGCCCGCTTCACGGCATTTTTCCACGGCGTGGCGCATGTCCCAGGGGGAGACGAACTGGCCTTTCTTAATGTTGACTGCGCGCCCGCTCAATGCGACCGCCACCACCAGATCGGTTTGGCGGCAGAGGAAGGCGGGAATCTGGATGACATCGACGACCTCGGCGACTTTGGCCACGTCGCCGATTTCATGAACGTCGGTGAGAACGGGCAGCTTGATTTCATCTTTAATTTTTTTCAGAATGCGCAAGCCTTCTTTCACGCCCGGCCCGCGAAAGCTGCGGATGGAGGTGCGGTTGGCCTTGTCGTAGCTGGCCTTGAAAATCAGCGGGAAATTCAGGGAGCGGGCGACGCCCTTGATAATCTCGGCCATGCGCAGGGCGTGTTCTTCGCTTTCAATGACACATGGCCCGGCGATAAGGAAAAGATCACCGGAGCCGATGCGGACGTCGCCGACCTGGAATGAGGCTGTCACACGATTATCAAACGCATTTCACCACAGAGACACAGAGGCACAGAGAAAATCGCTGGTTTCGTTTCTTGTGTGATTCTGTGTCTCTGTGGTGAAATTATCTTTCCTTAATTCTTACCTGCGCGCAACTTTTTCGGGGCGATGGAACATTTCCACTGCGGCGATTTCTTTTTCAGCGCGGCGTTTGGAGCCGTGCTCATACGCCGCTTTGATGAAGCTGCTGAACAGCGGGTGCGGCTCGAGCGGCTTCGATTTGAACTCGGGATGGAACTGGCAACCGATGAAATGGGGATGATCGGGCAGTTCCACCATCTCCACGTAAGTTCCATCGGTTGTGGAACCGGAAATTCTCAGCCCCGCCGCGACCATTGGTTCTTCGTATTCGCGGTTGAATTCGTAACGGTGGCGGTGGCGCTCGCTGATCTCAAGCTTGCCGTAAATTCTGTAGGCCAGCGTGTCGGGCTCGATCTTGCAGGTCCAGGCGCCCAGGCGCATGGTGCCGCCAAGCTCTTCCACGCCGCGCAACTCGCGCAGTTTGTAAATCACGCGATGGGGCGTGGCAGGATCGAACTCGCTGGAATTGGCGTCCGCCAGGCCGACTACGTTGCGGGCAAATTCCACGCACGCGGTCTGCATACCGAGACAAATGCCGAAATAGGGAACCTTGTTTTCGCGGGCGTGGCGGATGGCGACCAGCATGCCTTCAATGCCGCGCTTGCCAAAGCCGCCCGGGACGAGGATTCCGTCGTAGCCTTCCAGTTGCGCATTCACGCTTGCCGGATCGCAACTTTCCAGGCCTTCGGCTTCGATCCAGTTCAACTGCAATTTCAGATTGTGGGCCAGCGCTCCGTGCACCAATGCTTCTTTCAGCGATTTGTACGAGTCTTCATATTCCACGTACTTGCCGACGATGCCGATGGTGACCGTGTCTTTCGGGTTGTAGACGCGGTGAACAATGTCTTCCCACTTGGAGATGTCGCGATCTTTGGCCTCAAGCCGCAGGTGCTTGAGCACGAGCGTGTCGACGCCTTCATTGGCGAAGACAAGCGGAACTTCGTAGACGGAAGCCACGTCTTTGGCGGTGATGACGGCTTCTTCCTGCACGTTGCAGAAGAGCGCGACCTTGGATTTCAGCTCTTTCGAGAGAAATCTGTCGGTGCGGCAAAGAAGAATGTCGGGCTGAATTCCGATGCTGAGCAATTCTTTAACGGAGTGCTGGGTGGGCTTGGTTTTTAACTCCTGCGCGGCGGCGATGAAGGGAACGAGCGTTACATGCACAAATAAAGTTTCGTCGCGGCCGAGTTCCTGGCGCATCTGGCGGATGGCTTCCATGAAGGGAAGCGATTCGATGTCGCCAACGGTGCCGCCGATCTCGACGATGGCGACATCGACATCCTGCGCCACTTTTTTCATGGCGCCTTTGATTTCGTTGGTGACGTGCGGAATCACCTGCACGGTCTTGCCGAGATAATCGCCGCGGCGTTCTTTGGCGATGATCTGCTCGTAGAGGCGGCCGGTGGTCCAATTGTTGTCGCGGGAAAGCCTGGCGTGGGTGAAGCGCTCGTAGTGGCCGAGATCAAGATCGGTTTCAGCGCCGTCGTCGGTGACAAAAACTTCCCCGTGCTGAAACGGCGACATGGTGCCCGGATCGACGTTCAGGTAGGGATCGAACTTCATCAGGTTGACTTTGAGGCCGCGGCTTTCCAGCAGGCATCCAATGCTGGCCGCGGCCAATCCCTTGCCCAGTGAAGACACAACTCCGCCCGTCACAAAGATGAACTTCGCCGGCATCTCGTCCTCGCTTTAAATTGTGTTTGAGAATTTGTGCAGGTGGGGTGCACGATCAATTATGGCAGAGGCGGTTGTGGAAAGGAATAAAAAATCGACGCATTGACGTAGGAATCTACATCAGCGACAATAATTTTTGGGTTCTCCGAACTCCTCGGAGAACTTTCCGCAAAAGTGGGCCTGTGGCGCAGCTGGGAGCGCGCTTCCATGGCATGGAAGAGGTCGTCGGTTCGATCCCGACCAGGTCCACCAAATCTCCGAATTTCTCCTGACACTCGGCACCGGTAAACCTGATCGGGACTGCGGCGCGGATCACGCGGCGAGATACTGCATGCCCTTGAGATCGGAAATGAGACCGGGCCCGGCGGGCTTCCATCCGAGTTTTTGTCTGGTCAGCGCGCTGGAGGCCGGCATGTCGAGTGCCGCGAACATGGCCAGCCAGCCGAAATGAGCTTGCGCTTTTTCCGGAGAAAGGCTGATCACGGGAACGTTGAGGGCTTTACCGATCGCTTCGGCGATGTCGCGCATGGGGATGCCTTCTTCGGCGACCGCGTGGTAGCGGCTTCCCGATTCCTGCTTTTCAAGAGCCAGCCGGTAGAGACGGGCAACGTCAAGAACATGCGCTGCGGGCCAGCGATTCAGTCCGTCGCCAATGTAGGGTGAAACTTTCTTTTCGCGGGCGAACTGAACTGCGTAGGTGATCAGACCCTGTTTGAGGGTATCGTGGACCTGCGGCAGGCGGACAATCGAAACGTTCACACCGCGTTGCGCCGCGGTATATGCGGATTCTTCCGAAGCTTTGCGGGGATTGGCGTGGTTGGAGTCGTAGTAATCCTCGGTAGCGATCTGTCCGGGGCCGCGGCTGCCCATCCCGGTTCCAGAGGTGATGATCAGAGGGCGGCCGGAACCGATGAGCGGCTCGGCCAGAGCTTCGATGGCGCGCCGGTCTCTTTCGCAGACCTCGATAAACTTCGAGAAATCATGGCCGAAAGGGCTGTGATCGAAGGCGCAGTGAATCACACCGTCGGCATTTGCGGCGCCGCTGCGCAGACTTTCGATATCTTCGAGTGAGCCGCGGTGAACCTCGGCGCCGGCGGCAGCGAGGGACCTGGCGCCAGCATCGGAGCGGGTTAGGCCCAGTACCTGATGACCCGAAGAGATCAGTTCTTTTACGGTGGCGGAGCCGATGAATCCGGTCGCGCCGGTCAGAAAAACACGCATGTTATGCTCCCTTTTTTTCTTTATTGATGGCATTGAGTCTGGTAAGTGTCTCCGCGGGAATTTCGAGGGTTGCAGCCTGAAGATTCTCGCGCAGATGTTTCAGCGATGAGGTGCCGGGAATCAGCAGGATGTTCGGGGAACGATGGAGCAGCCACGCCAGCGCAACCTGCAGGGGAGTGGCCCCAAGACTGGTGGCGATGCCGGACAAGCTGGCCGATTGCAACGGCGTGAATCCGCCAAGCGGGAAGAACGGAACATAGGCGATGCCGTCGCGGGCGAGGTCATCGATGAGAGCGTCATCGGCGCGATGCACGAGGTTGTACTGGTTCTGTACGCAAACGATGGGAACAATCTTCCGGGCCTGGGCAATTTGCCCCGGCGTGACATTGCTGACCCCGACGTGACGGATCAGGCCTTTTTGTCTGAGCTCGGCCAGAACTGTGGCCGCTTCTTCGATGGAACCCTCGGTGGGACCGTGGCTGTCGAACATACTCCGCAGGTTGACGACATCGAGTGCATCCACTCCAAGATTGCGAAGATTGTCGTGGACTCCGGCTATCAAATCCTCGCGCGAGAAGGCGGGAATCCAGGAACCATCGTTGCCGCGCCGAGCGCCGAGCTTGGTGACGATCACCAGGCCATCCGGATAAGGCGAGAGCGCTTTGCGGATGATCTGGTTGGTGACATGCGGGCCGTAGTAATCCGAAGTGTCGATGTGGTTTACACCGGCGGCGACGGCTTCCCGCAGGACGGCGATGGCTTCGTCAACATTTTTCGGCGGTCCCCAGATCAGCTTGTTGCCGTCGCGACCGGAAAGCTGCATAGCGCCGTAGCCCATGCGGTTTACGGTGAGAGAAGTGGCCGGCAGCGTGAAGCTGCCGGCGAGATTCATTTGTTCAATCATGTGGTTCTCCTCAGCGATTCAGTTTTTGGTTGGTCGGAAGCTTCGGTTAGTTGGAAGCTTTTGGGCGGGAGCTAGAAGGATTCTCCCACCATCTCTTCGCTTTTCTTCCAGAGCGCTTCGGCATTTTTGGGATCGAGCGCATATTGGCGCACGCCTTCGCTGATGCCGACGGCGGAGTTGGCGGGCACGATTTGGGCGACGTGACAATCTTCGCAGTATTGGCCGCCGATATCGCTTGCCGGCGCCACAATACCAGCCCACACCGAAGTCGCAGCGCCCTGATAAATCGTCTTCCACTGGAAGGGGCCCTGTCCTTCGGCGGCGCGCTGCGTATTTATTCTTGCGAGTAATTGTTCGAGTTGATCATGGCCCATGTAGCGACCCAGTTCGGTTTGAATGCCTCCCGGGTGCACGGCGGCGGCACGGATCCCGTGCTTGCGGTAGCGGCGATCGAAGGCAACGGCGAAAAGGATGTTGGCGGTTTTCGATCGGCCATAGGCCGCGAAGGGGTCGTAGGGTGTGCGCTCAAAGTTGGGATCGGCGAGGTCGACGTCGGCATAGCGATGACCGGCGGAAGAGACGTTGATCAGACGTCCTTGAATGAGGGGCGCGATGCGGTTGACGAAAACAAAGTGGCCGAGATGGTTGGTGCCGAACTGGGTTTCGAATCCGTCGGCGGTCTTACCGAAGGGCGTGGCCATTACGCCGGCGTTGGCGATGACCAGGTCGAAGGCTTTGGCTTTCGCCAACAGGCTGTCGGCGGAGGCGCGTACATTTTTCAGATTGGCCAGATCGAGTTCGATTAACTCGAAGCTGCCCCTGTTGGCGGCTGCGTCGTTTCTTACTTGCGACGTGGCCGCTTCCGCCTTGGCAAGATTGCGCGCGGCGCCTACCACGTGCGCGCCATGGGCGGCCAGGGAACGGGCGGTTTCTACTCCGATGCCGGCGGAAACGCCGGTCACGAGAACCCGCTTGCCATGAAGGTCGATTCCAGACAGGACTTCGTCGGTGGTTGAAGTTGCTCCAAAAATTTCTGTCATTACACTCATATTTTTTCCTCCTACATAATTGGTGATTCAATTAGGGCATTTGAAACCTGCACTCGAGCGGCAAGGCGGCTCGAGGCATTGGCGGTGATCCGCCGCCATTCGCGGACAGAAGAGGGCAGGCCGTCGCTCTCACGCAGTTCGCGCAGCCAATCTTCGGCTGAGAGTTTGGCCTGCTCCGAACCGAATAATGCGGTGACGGCGCGGAAAAAGGCTGACAACTCCCGTTGCGCCATGCTGAGGAAGTCGGCACAAGCGGGGTTCGTTGAGCGGAGATTGGATTGGTTCGGCTGAGGGGATGCTTTCATGCGATTCACCTCCTGAACGTGGAAATCGGAGACGGTAGCGGAAAACGCTTCTTGCGGCCCCGCCAGGAATTTGAATAAAACGGAGTTTGTCTCCGGATCAGTCAGTAGGATAAGATAACCGGAGAGCGACTCCGGTTGCAAAAAGTTTGAGCATGGTCAGGAAATCTTTACAATCCGGCAAACGGAAGCCGCGGGCCGACGCGCAACGCAATCGCGAGCGCATTCTGGAAGTGGCCAAGGAAGCGTTTACCCGGTGCGGGGCAAGTGCCAGCCTGGATGACATTGCCCGGGAAGCGGACGTGGGGCCGGGGACGTTGTATCGCCATTTTCCCACCCGCAACGATTTGGTGGCGGCGGTTTACCGGACTGAGGTGGAAAAGCTGGCGGCAGCGGAGAAGACCTTTTCGGAGACCATGCCCGCGATCGACGCGCTGCGCGCCTGGATGCTGCTATTTGTCGATTACATTGCGGCGAAGCATATCATCGCGCCGGCGCTGAATACTTTTGTGGGAGGCCCGGCGAAACTGTATGAAGGTTCCAAACCTTTGATCCAGGGAGCGATCGACGCGCTGGTGAAGCGCGCTATTAAAAGCGGAGACATGCGCAAAGATATTGAGCCATTCGATCTGCTGCGCGCTCTGATTGGAGTTTCAAACGTGGCGACCAGCCCCGATTGGCAACAAAGCGCGAAACGGCTGGTGGATATTCTGATTGCCGGTTCCAGGCCGGTCAGGTAATTAAGAGTCGTTCTCGGGCAGCTGCACCGCCGCCTGTGCCAACGCCAGCCGGTGCAGGGCTTCGGAAAACCAGGAGTTCGGTTTTACTCACCCTGCACAACGGCCAGCCAGGATACTAATTCCTACTTGAGCGAGACGCTATCGGCGAACATGTCTTCGTTCTTGTCGCCGGTCCGGGAATCGGTCCACGACAAGCGGAAGGTTCCCTCTGTGTCGACTGCGATACCCTGGTAGTCGCCATACTGGTTCGGGTCAGCGCCGGACACGGTTTCATTCGACTGGGCCGTGGTGATGCGGGCGTTCTTGCTCCAGTGCACGCCGTCCGGAGACAGAGCGATGAAGCGGTCCGTCTTCTTCGAGGTGGAATCGCGTCGCGTGTCATAGAACGAGACGGCAACCAGACCATTCGCGGCCACCGTGATCTGGTGGTGGAAGTGGTAGGCGTGGTTGGTGTCGTCATTCACCTTGGTTTCAGCCGACCAGGTGGTGCCGCCGTCGTCGGAATATCGGACGTAAATGTTGGTGTTGCTGCCGGAAGGGTCTTTGTCGGTGTAGGACACGTACAGGCGTCCGGCGTGAGGCGTTCCGGCCGGCGAAACGGCCGTCATGGGATAGGGCAGAATTCCGCGCACATTCTGCGGGGGAATAAAAACAAAGAACCCGGCGGTGCTGAGGCGATAGGTGGTGACGACAACGCCGGTGCCAAAGCTCGCGCCGCCGTTGCTTGACCGCGAGCAATAGAGCTTGCCGCCGCTGTAGTCTTCCCAGCAGGCATAGACGGATCCGTCGGTCCCGGCCGAAACGTTGACCCCGATGGTCGGGTTGCCATGCGGAATGGCCGTGCTCCGCGCCCATCCGCTCTGGCCGTTCCGCGAGTAGAGCACATAAGGCGTGTTGTTCACGCCATTGTCGTCGTAGCCGATGTAGACGCTGCCGAAGTAGGGGCTGCCGGTGTTATTGTC
>DATLKM010000046.1:0-17520 GCA_035538435.1 Binatia bacterium | reverse complement strand
GATCGCGTCGCCTGGAGCGGGCAATTGGGTTCCTACGCGGAATATGCCGTTGTCGCCGCCGACCGGCTGGTGCCGATTCCGCCGGGAGTAACCGAGGAGCAGGCCGCCGCTGCCATGCTGCAAGGCATGACCGCGCAATATTTATCGCATGACACGTTTCCGCTACAGAGGGGGCAGACGGCCTTGATTCACGCCGCTGCCGGCGGCGTTGGACTGCTCCTCGTCCAGATGGCCCGCAACCTCGGCGCGCGCGTGATCGCAACAACTTCCACCGCAGAAAAAGCGAAGCTGGCGCGCGAAGCCGGCGCCGATGAAGTCATTCTTTATACCCAGGTCGACTTTGAAAGTGAAACTAAACGCCTCACCAGCGGCCACGGCGTGGATGTCGTCTACGACTCGGTCGGCAAAACCACATTCGAAAAAGGACTGAACGTTCTCCGCCCGCGCGGCATGATGGTTTTGTTCGGGGCATCGAGCGGTGCGGTCCCGCCCTTCGATCTGATCGCTCTTTCCCAGAAGGGATCTCTCTACGTGACCCGTCCCAGCCTGGCGAACTATATCGCCAGCCGCGAAGAGTTGGTGGCCCGTTCCAGCGCGGTGTTTAACATGATCGCCGCCGGCAAACTCAAGCTGCGCATTGAGCATAAGTATCCCTTGGCCGAAGCGCAGCAGGCACACCGCGAATTGGAAGGGCGGAAGACGACCGGGAAGATGTTGCTGATACCGTGAGGGCGTTAAGAGAGAATTGCTCCAGGGAAGGATCCGGGATCCTGACGCAGTCTTCGAATGGATCCGAATCGTCTTTTATTGAAAGGATAATCGCCCCTCCGCCCTGCACAATGAAGATGACACGGTCGCCGGAGATGAGGCCCAAGTTGACGCCGGACTTCCGGAGGGAGCGTTACCCGTCCTCCGCAATCGAGTGCTCGCGTATATTCCACTACGGTCCGAAGACCTGCCGCCAATGGCAAGCCTATTCCAGCTGTCCTCGAGGATTAGTTCGAGAATACGCCCGTACATAGATGGGTGCCAACTTCCCTCCCAGCAGCCTCTCATCATCAATCGGCTCGCCCGCTCTTAACTCCAGCGGCACCACTCCTGCCCAGGTCGGAAAGGCGTAATCTTCTTCATCATCAATGGCTGGCCCTTCGCGGACCTTGGCGGAGAATTCTTCGATGGGAACCCGCAGCACGGAGGTTTGCTTGAGTTCGCGCTCGTTCGGCTGGCGGGCTTCCGCCCAGCGGCCGGGGATGATGTGCTCCGACAGCACGCGCAGCGCCTCCAACTTCTCCTCCGCGTCGTCGACCAGCATCGCCGTCCCGATCACCATCACCGACCGGTAATTCATGGAGTGATTAAAGATGGATCGCGCCAGCACCAGGCCATCCAGCAGCGTAACCGTCACGCAAACCGGCACTCCGTTTTTCATCTGCCGCAACATCCGGCTGGCAGCCGATCCGTGAATAAACAGGTTGTCGTCTTTGCGGCCATAGGAAGTGGGGATGACAAAGGGCTGACCCTCGGTAACGAAGCCGACGTGGCAGAGAAAGCCTTCATCGAGAATGCGGTAAACCGTTTCGCGGTCGTAGACGCCGCGGTGCGCCTCGCGAACCACACGGGTCCGCGGGCTGGGCATTTCAGCTTGAGACATGGAGGAACGGCTCCGGGCAAGCGCCAAGGATGGGTGAACAAAAGAGTGTAGCAGGGTTTTCGGGCTTCAAGCTCCTCCCATTCGGTGCGCCCAAAGCCCCGCCCCTGGCTACCAGTTGAACTTTAGCGCGAACTGGAACTGCCGCGGATCGTAGGCCGCCGTGGCTTGTCCGGCGTTGCTGATGATCTGATTCACCGCCGCAACGTTGAACCGGTTGGCAATGTTAAACGTGTCCGCGATCAACTCCAGGTTGTATCGCTCCCCCAAGAAAATCTTCTTGGCCACCCGCATATCGTTGAAAACGGTCCACGGCTGAACTCCCCCGTTGCGGGGGAAATTGCCGTCGAGAGACAGGAGTGTTCCATTGTAATTGGCCGGGCACGGTTCCTGAAAAATCCCTGTGGGTGAGACCTTCGATGAGTACACCGGGTTTCCATAGGTACTCGTGCAGGCGGGAGTAACGTAAGTGTTCGGACGGCCCGTATCGGGCGAAAACTGGAAGTTGTCCGAATTGCCGGTAAGCACATTGAAGGGTCGGCCCGAAGAAAACTCGATGATAGGCGCCAGCGTCCAGTCACTCAGGAACTTGCCTCCAAAACCGCTGTTCGTCATATGCCCGCTCTGATAGACGGCGCTGAATACGAAGCGATGACGCTGATCGAACAGCGAGTTGGAGCGCTCCAGGCTGGGGTAATAACTGTCTTGCGGCGCCAGCGGCGCTTCCAGATCGGTGGAATCATCAATGGCGTGTGACCAGGTGTAGGAGGCTTTGAGTTCGTAGTGATTATTGAAGCGCTTGTTCAGATTCGCGCTGAACCCGTTGTACACCGAGCTGCCATTGGAATAGTTGGCATCCATGTCGCTGAAGGGAATGCAACCCGCCAGCGTTGTGAGATTGCACGTCGAGGTCAGATGATCTGCGGCCAGCGCCAAAGGCAGCACGGTGGTTACGCAAGGAGCCGTTGCCGGGCTGGCCAACAGTGCCAGAGCAATAGCCGGATTCACCGCGGATTGCCGGAAAAAGTTGGTCAGGGCGGCCGGTACATACGGCCCACCCGAGCCAACGCCACAGCCGCTCACCGCCAGAGGATCGTCAGTCGGCTGGTTGATGCCGGCAGCGACGGCTGCGTTGAGGTTGTTCAACAGCAGGTCCCCGCGCGCGGTGTTGGCATTGATCGGGCGGTTCAAATGTCGTCCGCCGTTCCAGTTGTAGGCTAGGCTCAGCGCATAACCGTGGCCCAGGTCGCGCTCCATGCTCAGGTTCATCTGTTGCGCATAGGCGTACACGAAATTCTTGGCCTGGGGATAACCGAAGGGCAGGAAGCCCATGGGGAAAAATGTCGACGGATTCAGGAAGTTCTGATTGACGAACAATCCCGGATAGGCCGGGTTCGCGGCCTGCGATGGCGAAAACGGCGCCGCATTGAATCTCTGCTGCGCCGGAATATATCCGGGGATCGTCGGCAGGCAGTTCGCCGTGTACAACAGTCCCTGGAACGTGTTGACGTCGTTTAATGCACCCGGCACCTGGGTCGGCGACAAGGGCGTAGTGCCGCACGGCGCTCCGGGACCAAACACCAGCTGGCCGCTGGACGAAGCGTCCGACGCATTGCCGAGGAAATAAAGTCCCAGCAGCGGGTGGTCGAAAAAGATGCCGTACGAAGCGCGGAAGACGGTCTTGCCGTCGCCCCTTGGGTCCCAGGCCACGCCGAAGCGCGGTTGAACCCCGTGCGTGTACGTCTGAATTCCCTTCTGCAACCCGAGCTCGTTGTAGGCGGTTTGGGCAATCGGATTCAAAGGGGTGAGCTGGGGAGGAAACTCGATGTCATATCGCAGGCCATAATTCAAAGTCGTGTGCGGCGTGGCCCGCCAGGAATCCTGCCAAAAGAATCCCAGGGGCTTGTTGTAGAAGGTGTCGGCCGGGCTGCCATAACCCTGCACCAATTCATTGGGAAACCCAAGCCCGTAGCTTTGGATCGGGGTGAAACTCGGGAAGGTTGGACACAAGCTCCCCGGCAGGCCGTTTTCGGAGCACAGATTGCCAAAAAAATTCGACGAAGCCGTGGTGCCGAAGTCGTAAAGCCCGCCGTAGTTGACGGTAAACGTCGCATCCAGGGAAAGATAGTTGAAATCAACTCCGAACTTGGTATTGTGGCGGCCAAACGTCCAGGAAAAATTGTCGGTGAACTGGTAGCGCTGCTCGACCCGCTGGATGTAAGAGTACGGTTCGCGCCCGAAATAAGCGTAGCCGATGATGTTTTCTGCCACATCTCCCCCTGCCGGGGTCTGGGTGTTGTAGTAATAAGAAAGCCCGCGGCGGGCATACTGGAAGCGGAACTCATTCACGCGGTTGTTGCCCATCGCCCATGTATCCTGAAAAACTCCCGTAACATCCCGATAGGTTTGCTGCGAGGTTCGCGAGTACGCGTTCTGCCCGAACACCTGGTTTTCGCCATTCACCTCGATGCCCGTCACCGTGCTTGGGCTCACGTTGACGCGGAACATCATGCGGTTGTTGGGGGTGAGATTGTGATCGACGCGCAACGAGTAAAGACTGGTTCCCTCAAACACAGGAAAGTTGCCGATTTGCGAGTTCAGCGAGAGAAAGTTGCCGGGCAGGGCATTGCATAATTGATCGCCTCCCTGCGGAGCAGGAACCACGTTGCATGACGTGGGGAATTGAGTCAGCGGGCTGGTTCCGTTTAAAGGAAGAGGAATCGCGGTCCCTGCCAGCGCGCCGAAAATCGCCGGATAGCTGCCGTTCAAGGCAATGCCCGAGGACCCGCCCACGAACGTGGCGTAAACCGCGGCTTCCTGGCCGTATGCCGCCGCCAACGTGGGGCTTACTCCAGCGATTGACGCCTCAGTGGCGGGCAGGTTTTGAAAAAAAGCCTGCTGATCGCCGGTGGCATATACTCCCTGCTCAATGGTCCCGCCCGGCAGGCCAAACGCATTCGAAAGGTCGACATTATTGGTTAGACCAAAACACGTGGCTCCCCCGGTGTGGAGACAATCTTCTCCTATCGAAGCAAATCCGGTTTCGTGCCTGCGTGTGACCTCGTAGGAGAAGTAGTAGTAGGTCTTGTCTTTCTTGATCGGCCCCCCGAACGCGGCGCCGGCTTGAACCCGCGTGTACGCGGGATTGGGGACGGTGCTGAACGGGTTCACCGCCTGAAAATTCCGGTTGCGCAAAAAGCCGAAGACGTCGCCGTGAAAGTCGTTCGATCCGGAACGGGTGATGATGTTGACCACCCCGCCGGCCGCGCGCCCGTATTCCGCGCTGTAGCTGTTGGTGACGATTTGAAACTCCTGCACGTCCTCCTGCGAAACCGTCGAACGCACGCCATTGACCGAATTGTCGGTGGCATCGGCGCCATCGACGTTCACCAGGTTCGAGCGCCCGCGCTGGCCGCTCATGTTCAGGCCGGAAGTGGGCGCCGCGCCGGTGGCCGGGGTGTTGTCGCGAACCACCTGCGAGTCGGTGAGCGTGAAGTTGATATAGTTGCGCCCGTTGATGGGAAGATTATCGATACGGCGCTGGCCAATGGTATCGGTCGTGGAAGTCTGCGAGGTTTCGATCACATCTGCCTGGGAACTCACTTCCACGACTTCTTTTCCGGAAGCGAGAGCCAATGCGACCGGCAACTCGACCAGGCCGCCGACAGTGATGCTCACGCCCTTTGCTTCGCTTTTTCCGAAACCGGCAGCTTCCACGGTCACCGAATACGCACCCGGTGGAAGCAGGTGCACGCTGTAGCCGCCCTGATTGTCGCCGGTGGCGTTACGCACAACGCCGCGCGCGGGGTCGCTGACGGTGACGCTGGCGTTGGTGATGACGTTGCCTTTGGGGTCTTTTACCGTTACACGCAGATCGCCGGTGGCGACGCCGCCCTGAGCCAAAGCGAAGGAACAAAGGAACGCCGGCAACGACAACGCACACAAAACTTTCAGAATGCGGGTGCAGATCATAAAGGCTCCTTGGTTCCGTCACTTCGCCGCCGAGGACGGCGGCGTTCGGCACAGCCGATGCCGGTTTGGTTTTGGTCTCGCAACGATTCTGGGGATGGAAGGTTCCCGCAGGTTTTTACACCAGAATGACTGGCGAAAACAAGATGAGAGTACAGAGGGGTAGTGTCTCAGTTACCCCTGGCTGAAGCTGCAGGCGTAAACGAGGCTATCCCTGGGCCAACAGGCGCACGGGCGCCGCCGGGTTCTGCAACCGCCCCAGCAACATGGCGGCGCCGCTGAGCCGCTCGTAGCGATCAGCAACCGGGGCGGCGGCGAATTCGGAATAAGGCCATGCAATGGCGAAATAGATCCGCGCCAGAGCGACGGTGGTATTGCGGCGCAACAGCAGGGCCGAGTTCACCAGTTCGTGGGCGGCGCCGGAGAGGCGTGGATCGCCGGCGGCAATCGCCGCCTGGCCCACTTGCACCAGCACCGAAGCGTTGCCCGCGACTACACGAACGTAGGCGGCAGCGGCGCGCAGCCGCTCCCGCCTCACGCTGCGAAACTGCCGCGCGCGCAAATGCCGCCGCAGATATCGATCCTCCCGCGGGTCCATAAGGTTGCGGAAGGCCTCAAGATCGACGGGGCATATGACGGCGGGCGGGTTTTGGCGGCGAAGTTGAAGACTGCGGGCGGCGGCCAGTCGGAAAATGATCGCCAGCCCAACCACTGCGGCAGCAACCAGCAAAATGGCCAGACTCATTGTTGTAGTAATCGCTCCAGTTCCCGGTTCCAGATTTCCAGATTGTTCTCTGCTGGAAGGACCGCAGACTTTGTGGCAGCTTTCTGGGGGAGGAGGAGGTAATAAAACCAGATGAGCACGCAAAGATGGTAAGTGGCCATGTTAAGCAGGTCGAGGAGATGGCGTTGATCCAGCATCGCCCCGCTGGCCATGACCGCCCAAGTCGCGAGATGTTCACAACATAGGAGCCCGATTCCCAGAGCGACTCCGAAAGTCTGCTGGGTCCAATTGAGCTTAAAATAGGCAACGAAACCGAACAGGAAGATAAGCAGGCCGCTTTCGACGATATAAAAGGTTTGCTGGAGAATATGTGAGCCTGATATAAGGACGTGGGTGTTATCCGGGCTGACGAGGGCTGCGGCGATCGTCGCGACCAGCACCAGCGCTGCTCCCATTCCAGTGATAAGGCGGCCGCCGATTTTTGCGATTGCCGGCCAAGGCTTGAGCAGCTTAGCAAAGAGCTCGCCAATGACGGCGATCTTCAACAGACCTTCGACTACCAGTCCCACAAAGAAGACCCGCCAGAAAGTTTCCCCACTGACTGACGGACTAAGGTCGAGGGCATAAAGTGTAAATTCTTCCGCGGCCTCAAATATCAGGTAGGAAAAAAAGACGGGAAATACGCGGTGCAAGCCTCGCCGCCAGATAAAAATAGCGAGGCCGACTTGCAGGATATGCGGAGCAAGCCAGAGGTAGTGCCACAGAAATGAATGCGCCTGCAGCATTGGTAGGCAAATACTATATTGCGGCGGCCACAGGCGCGGAAGCTATTTTTTTGCTTTGTCCGTTTTTCGTAACAAAGGCACTACGGTTTGCACATGTTGCTTCCACCGCCGCAACTGGTCCCGCCAACCCCGTCGGCATGGGCTGCTGGAACGGCTAAAGTGTTGAGGAACATCAGGGCTGCTGCGACGACGAGTAGCATACGCTTCACGGTTGTTTCCTCCTTGTTTTGAAAAAGCGAAGCGTGATACTGTCATGCCGTCAGGCTGTGCGAAAGATAACTTTTGGGCTTTACTTTGTTCGGAATTCGTAACAAGAATTGTCCCGCCTATGACGTTGAAATCGGCTTTGCAGGACCTGCGGGAAACTACCCTGGCCGCCATATCCGGATTACTGGCTAAATTGGCCTATTTGGGCTCGCTAAGACGAAGCGAAGGCGGCTACAGCCATTGGGGAATGGCCTTGATACACGGCCAGGAAGCTTCCGACCGGGCCATGAAGACAGCCCACACCGAGGTGCTCTCAAGCGTCCTGCGCAAGCCAATCGCAGACCTTGTAGAAGACTTACGGGAATCCTGCCGATCAGTCGACCAGACCGGCGAACAATATGTGGAGGGCTTGCGCGAACAGGTGCCGGAACTGGTGCCGGCGGCGGACGACCGGGTTTCGACGTTACACCTTAATTCAGTGCTGGTGGCGCTTTCGGCGTTGCAGAAGGACCGAAAGCCTGCCACTCCGTCAACTTCATAGCCACACCCACGATCTGGCCGATGATCTCCGCTTCCTGCGGATGCCGCAGCACCCGAATGGCGACCGGCGACAGGGGATGCGGCTGCAAAATCAGGTCCTCCCGCCTCATGCTGCACCAGCAGCAGGTATAACCTTCGCGGGTCTCGACGAAATAAATGGGGCGCTCATACTCAACCCGCCATACTCCATCAACCACGCGGTTCTTCTCTTCATCCACCTGAATAAAGCTGCCCGGCGGAATCAGCGGGTACATGGTGAAATCTTCCGTTCCCACATAGCCGTAGGTGAAATCGCTGTGGGCAAATTGCGCCAGGTACGATAACGGCACCAATCCCCACTGTTCGACCATGCGGCCCAGATTCATGGTGCGCTGCTGATCGAAGCCGGGATCGAGCCGGATCGGCACCTGCACCGATGGCAACCCGCTCAAAGACTCCGACAAGTGCGATTTAGGAGGAGAAATAAAGCCCAAATCGGCCGCCATATTGTTCAGATCGACGCCGTACCACGCCAGCAACTCGCGCAAATCGCGGCGGTAGATTACTGCCAGTGTGTACAAGCGAAAAATGCTGGGCAAAACCCCTTTGGTTTCAATATCCGACAAACGGCTGGGCGGGATGGAGTACTCCTCATTACGATACTTTTCGGCCATGCGCGCGCTGGATATTTCAATATCGCGCATGGTAAGGCCGAGTTTCTCGCGCAGGGTACGGAGACTCTTACCGGCTGGGAGCATTCCACTCCTCCTGGGAATTGCCCGCCATCATAGCAGGGACGGGGCTTTCGCGCCATTGCTGTGTCACGAATTCCGAACAAGCCAGAGCTTGTTACGAAATCCGAACAAGCTCAGACCCGCGTATTTATTGCTCAAAGTCGAAGTTTGACGCCCGAATAAGGCGTGGCGTCCATTTTGGGTTTGGCCGGTCGAGAACGACATTTTGTTCGGATTTCGTAACAAGAAATCCGGATTTTGCAGAAACCCTCTTCCCCCCCAGAAATACCGCCGCCGCGCTCCCCGGCCGGCCCAACCGCCTGCGCCATGACAATTGTCACGCCCAATCCGTGATGAACGGCACTGGTGCGCGTTCTCAACCTCCGCGATGATGCAGTTGTCGATCGGGAAAGTTGATCGGCCCCGAGCGGAGGACAAGCCAATGATCGCGACTCTGGAAGCAGTTTCTACAAATGACCGCTGCGGCTCGGCAATACCGGTCGCCAGCCTGGAATCGGTCAGCAAGAATTACGAACAGATTCCCGCCTTGCGCAACGTGAATTTCAGTGTTCACCCCGGAGAAGTAGTTGCCCTGCTTGGGCCCAACGGCGCAGGCAAAACCACCGCCGTGAAATTGCTGCTCGGCTTAATGCCGCCGTCGAGCGGCCGGGCGCGGGTGTTTGGCCAGGACCCGGTCAACCCGGTGAACCGCATCCGCGCAGGCGCCATGCTGCAAGTGGGACGCGTACCGGAGACTCTTCGCGTTTACGAACACATCGATCTGTTTTCCAGCTACTATCCGAAACCGCTGTCGATCGAAGAAACGCTGGCCGCCGCGGGATTGGAAAAACTGCGAAACCGCAAATTCGGCGATCTTTCCGGCGGGGAGCGGCAGCGGCTTTTGTTTGCCCTGGCGATTTGCGGCGATCCCGATCTGCTTTTTCTCGACGAACCCACCGTTGGACTCGACGTGGAAGCGCGCCGCACTTTGTGGCAGCAGATTCGACGGCTGGTGGAGCGCGGCAAGACCGTCCTGCTCACCACACATTACCTGCAAGAAGCTGACGCGCTCGCCGACCGCATCGCCGTAATCAACCGCGGGCAAATTATTGCCGAAGGCACACCTGCCGAAATCAAGGCGCAGACCGGCGGCAAGCAGATTCGCTGTGTCACCGTCCTGAACGTGGGAGAGTTGCTGCAACTGCCAGGAGTCAGTGACGTCCGGCAGGACCGCGAAGCCGTGGTGCTTCATGCCAGTGACGCCGAGGCAGCTGTCCGCGCGCTGCTGGCGCTCGATCCTGCGCTTTCCGGATTGGAAATCGCCAGCGCCGGCCTGGAAGAAGCGTTCCTCGCCTTGACCCGCGCCAACTGATTTTTTACCGCACAAAAAAGGAGACCTCCTATGAGCACCGCCGCCGCAGTTCTTAGCCGGCCACAAATCGAACGGTCGACGGCCGATACCGCATCGATTTATTTGAAGGAAGCGAAATACGAATTCCTGAAAAACCTGCGCCTGCGTGTGTACACGGCATCGGTGATCAGCTTCCCGCTCATGTTTTATGTGCTCTTCGGTCTGGTGTTGAACGCAAAGGAAACGATCGGCGCGACCGGAGTACCCACCTACCTGATTGCCACTTACGGCACGTTTGGAGTTATGGGAGCGTCGTTGTTCGGTACTGCTTCAGGTCTCGCCGCAGACCGCGGTCTGGGATGGCTGCAAGTGAAGCGGGCCAGCCCTATGCCTCCGTTTGCCTATTTCGCCGCCAAATTTGCCTTGAGTATGAGCTTCAGTGCGGTTGTGGTTTCTCTGCTGCTGGTGCTGGGAACCGCATTGGGTGGAGTACGCATGCCCGCGCTGGAGCTAGCGAAACTGCTGGGCACACTGGTCGCCGGTTCCCTGCCGTTTTCGGCGATGGGGCTCGCGATCGGATATTTTGCCGGGCCGAACTCGGCGCCGCCAGTAATCAATTTGTTTTATCTGCCGCTCTCGTTTTGCAGCGGCCTCTGGGTGCCGTATATGTTCCTGCCGAAAGCTGTGCAGAAGATCGCGCTGGCGCTGCCGCCCTATCATCTGTCGCAATTGGCCCTGGGCGTGGTGGGCGCTGGCCGGCACGAATCGGCCGCAATTCATTGGGAGGTGCTGTTCGCCTTCACTCTGATCTGCCTGGGGGTGGCGCGGATTGGCTTTCAGCGCGATCAGGGAAAGCTGTATGGGTGAAGCTGTTTCCCGCATCTTGGGAGAGGAGATTCTTATGAGCGCGAATGCTGGAAGGGAATACGGATCAACTCTGCTGCTGATCGCGCTCGGGCTGCTGCCACTTTATGGCGGCCCGGCATATCTGATGATCGCGCTGCCGGCGGCGCTCGCAGTTTGGTATGTGGCTGCTAGAATCGCGCTGAAGAACCGCGGCTCGAAGGCCTGACTCGGCAGGTGGAAGCTATGAGGCTCATCCCGAAAAATAGCGAGTACGCCTGGGCGCTGTACTCGGTCCTGTATTTCGGCTTCTTTTTCATCGATCCCATCGTCAGTCATGCCGGCCTGCTCACTTGGTGCCTCACGCTGCTCGCCACGGCGGCATTCCTTTTCTTGTATTTCGGACTTTTCTGGGTCAGCCGCCGCCAGGGGCTGATGCACCTGTTGGCGATGGTGTTGTTGGGGGCGGCCTTTGCCAAATACAACGGCGGGGCGACGACCTTTTTTATTTTTGCGGCGGCGTGCGGGCCCTTTGTTGTCGACAACGAAGCCGACGGAATCAAAGTGCTGCTGGCCATCGAGTTGGCCGGCGGCTTGACCTGGTGGCTGCTGCACTTGAACGGGTGGTTCCTGCTTTTCGCCAACGGGCTGGCGTTCGTGATCGGCATCAGCAACATTCACTTTGCCCAGCGTAACCGAACCAATCGGAAGCTGATCCGGGCGCAGGATGAGATCGAGCATCTGGCCAAGGTCGCGGAACGCGAGCGGATTGCCCGTGATCTTCACGACGTGCTCGGCCACACGCTGTCGGTGATCATTTTGAAATCGGAACTGGCGGGAAAGTTGATCGACCGCGATGCGGCGCGGGCGGGCACGGAAATCCGCGAGGTGGAAAATATTTCGCGCCAGGCATTGTCGGAAGTGCGCGACGCGATTCGCGGCTATCGATCGCAAGGGCTCAGCGCCGAGCTGGCGCGGGCGAAATCCACGCTGGAAACCGCTGGCGTGAACGTGAAGTGCGAGGCGGCAGACCTCGTCCTTCCCGCGTTGCACGAAAGCGTCTTATCCATGGCGGTGAAGGAAAGCGTGACCAACGTGGTGCGCCACGCGCATGCCCGCCGATGCACCTTGCGCCTGGAGCAGCAAAACGGCTCCTGCAAGCTTCAGGTCGAAGATGACGGCCGCGGCGGCCCGGGTGCTGAAGGCAACGGTCTGCGCGGCATGAGAGAGCGCGTGGAAATGCTGGGCGGGACGCTGCTGCGAGAAACGGATTCGGGCACTCGGTTGACGATTATTTTGCCGGTGAAGGAACCCGCTTCCGGAGTGCCCGATGGTGCCGACAAAAATGAAACAGTTTAGGACGCGTCAAACAGGTCGGGCGGCGAAATGATTCCTTCTACGAAAGACGGCCGCAAGACCATCCGCGTGATCATTGCCGAAGACCAGAGTATGGTGCTGGGGGCGCTCGCGGCACTGCTGGAGATCGAGGGCGACATCTCCGTCGTTGCGCAGGTGCGCAACGGCAAAGATGCGGTGCAGGCGGTGCTCGCGCAGAAGCCGGACGTTCTGATTACCGACATTGAAATGCCGCTCATGACCGGACTCGATGCCGCGGGCGAACTCCAGCGGCGCCGCACGGGCACGCGCGTCATCATCTTGACCACATTCGCCCGCGCAGGCTATTTGCGGCGCGCCATGGAAGCCGGAGCTTCGGGCTACTTGTTAAAAGACATGCGTGCGGAAGAGTTGGCGGAGGCGGTCCGGCGTGTGCATCAGGGGCTGCGTGTGGTCCATCCCGACCTCGCGACCGAAGCGTGGGCGGAGATGGATCCACTGACCGAACGCGAGCGCCAGGTATTGCGGCTTGCGGGAGAAGGCCTGCAAAGTGGGGACATCGCCGCTGAACTCGGATTGTCGGAAGGCACCGTGCGCAACTATCTGTCGGAGGCGATCAGCAAGCTGGGAGCAAGCAACCGTGTGGAGGCTTCGCGGATCGCCAGAACCAAGGGCTGGCTGTGAGCCGGTTGTGACGTAGATTAAGTCTGAGGTAGATCCAGCAAGCCCGCCGCTACATTGTTTTCACATCTAGGCTCCGCCACAAATACCAGCAGGCGACGCTGCGATAAGGCTCCCAGCGCTTGGCGATCTTTTCCATTTGTGCGGGCGCGGGAAGAACGATTTTGACTTTGGCAGGTCTCTTTTTTGCCGAAGACGTTTTGCCGGCCGAAGTTTTCTTTTCTGTCCGCTTGCGCTTGCCCTCGAGGTAGTGGCGGTGCATCGCCATGCGCACTCCGAAATCGCCGGTAGGCAGAACATTTTCCCGCCTGAGCGAGAACATCAGAAACATATGGGCGGTCCAGACGCCAATGCCTTTGACGCGGGTAAGATGCTCGATCACTTCGGCGTCCGGCAAATCCGGCAGGCGTGCGAAATTGAGTTCGCCGCTGGCGGTCTTGGCAGCCAGATCTTTCAGGTAGCCCGACTTCTGTTTTGACAGGCCCACTCTGCGCATCTGTTCATCGGTCAACTTCAGGATTCCTTCCGGCGTAAGCGGATCGCCGGCGATTGCCGCGAAACGGTTAAAGATGGTTTCGGCGGCCCTGCCGTTCAGTTGTTGATAAACAATGGCCTCCGCCAGGCTGGGAAACTCCGGCTCGTCATAATTCATGCGGAACGGGCCGACGCGTTCCATGATGGCGCGCATGACCGGATCGGATTTCCGAAGATGATTGAGGGCTTTGCGCATGGACACATATGTATCACAAAGAATCCGCGTAGGAGAACAAAAAACGAATGCAAGGATCGGAGGAGCCGTGATTGTTCGACGGGCAACCAACCAGGAGCGCCAGCTCAGCCATGGCGCAGCTGCGGAACCGCCCTGCGTTCTTTGTTCACGCCCGCGGGAAGCTGGAAGCCGATGCGGCGGCGCGGAGGATCCATCAACTCCCGCATGGCCTTCACCAGATCGAGGATAACGGTGTCGTGGGAGTCCAGTCGATCTTCAAGCTCGCAAATCTTCGCGGCCAGCTTGCGATTGGTGCCGAGGAGATTGCGCAAGCGCACGAAGGCGCGTACGACGAAAACGCTCATCTGCACGGCACGTTCGGAGTTGAGCACTGTGGCAGCCATAATAGCGCCGTGTTCTGTGAATGCGAAGGGAGCGTAGCGGCGCCCGCCACGGCTGTTTGAGGTCGCAATTTGCGACCTCAAAGCTGAGTGTTCTTTGAGTGTAAGGCGGAACATGAAGTCGCAGGGAAAGCGTTTGCGGTTGCGTTTGACCTGCTCGTTCAGCCGCTTAACTGGAACTCCGTAGAGTTGGGCGAGGTCGGCGTCGAGAATAATGCGCTCGTGGCGAATGATCAGGATGCGCGGCTCCACCACGAAAGGGCCGGACGACCGGCGATTCGGCGGCCGGAGAAGAGTAGCTGATTTTGGCGTTTTCATTTTTTGAGGTTGTAATTTGCAACCTCAATCATAAGCACGCCGGAAAAAAACGGGGCAGGTAAAACGACGAAAATCTGCTCAATTTCCCATTTTGAAAAGCTAAGTAATGCTGGTTTCTGTGTAGGTACCGTAAACCTGGCGCAGGGCCTCGCAGATTTCGCCCACGGTAGCGTAAGCGCGAACGGCATCGATGATAAAGGGCATGGTGTTGGCGGGGGAAACGCTGCCATTCGAGGCCGACTTCGGCTCCCCGGCGGCAGCCTTCTTCAAAGCATCGAGCGCGCGCTGCACCTCGTCGTTTGATCGGCGGGAGCGCAACGTTTTCAGTTTGGCCGACTGCTGGCGGGCCACGGTTTCATCGATGTAGAGAATTTGAGGGGACTCTTCTTCGATGGCGAAGTCGTTGACGCCGACGATGATTTTTTCTTTGGCTTCAACCGCGCGCTGATATTGATAGGAAGATTCGGCGATTTCTTTCTGCGGATAACCGCGCTCGATGGCTTTCACCATGCCCCCCCCGGCATCGAGTTTGCCGAAATAATCGAAGGCGCCGTTCTCCATTTGCAGAGTCAGGTTTTCCAGGAAATATGATCCGCCCAAAGGATCAACCGTCTGGGTCACGCCGGATTCATACGCGATGATCTGCTGCGTGCGCAGGGCAATGCGCGCTGCCTCTTCAGTGGGAAGCGCGAGAGCCTCGTCGTAGGAGTCGCAGTGCAGCGATTGCGTGCCGCCAAGAACCGCCGCCATCGCCTGCAAGGCGACGCGTGCAATGTTGTTCATGGGCTGCTGCGCGGGCAGTGAGACGCCGGCGGTCTGGGTGTGAAACCGCATGAGCCAGGTGCGCTGGTTTTTCGCCCCGAAGCGGTCTTTCATGACCCGGTACCAGATTTTCCGCGCCGCCCGGTACTTGGCGATCTCTTCGAAGAAGTCATTGTGCGCGTTGAAGAAGAAGCTCAGTCGCGGGCCGAATTCGTCGACGTCCAGTCCGCGGCGCCGCGCCCACTCGACATATTCCACCCCGTCATACAAAGTGAAGGCCAGTTCCTGTAGCGCCGTCGAGCCGGCTTCCCGAATGTGGTATCCGCTGATGGAGATGGTATTAAAGCGCGGGGTGAATTTCGAACCGAACTCAAAGGTGTCGATCACCAGCCGCATCGAGGGCGCCGGCGGATAAATGTATTCCTTTTGCGCGATGTATTCCTTCAGAATGTCGTTTTGAATGGTGCCGGATATTTTCTTCCAGTCGGCGCCCTGTTTTTCCGCCACCACCAGATACATGGCCCAGAGCACCGACGCCGGCGAATTGATGGTCATCGAAACCGTGGTCTTTTCCAGATCGATCCCGCGGAAAAGAATCTCCATGTCTTCGAGCGAATCGATGGCCACGCCGCACTTGCCCACTTCGCCCTCGCTGGCCGCATGATCCGAGTCGTAGCCCATCAGCGTCGGCAGATCGAAAGCGACCGACAGTCCTCCGCCGCCGTGCTCGAGAAGATATTTGTAGCGCTGATTGGTTTCTTCCGGCGAGGCGAAACCGGAGAATTGCCGCATGGTATAGAGCTTCCCCCGATACCCTGTCGAGTGAATGCCCCGCGTAAACGGCGCCTGGCCGGGATAGCCGAGATAACCCTGTTCAGTCCAGTCTTCAGGCAGGTCGGCCTGCGTGTAGAGACGCCGGATGGGGATTCCCGAGATGGTGGTGAAGCGGGCATTGCCCTGCTCGTCGACGTTCACTCCCGTGGGCGCCCCGATAGGCCGCTCGGGATTTTTTCCCAGCGTGGGGGCGAGGGTTTGCTCGGCCCAGTTTTTCTCGCTCGTCGAGGGATGACGCCCCTCAAATACGTCAGCGATCGGATCTTCGGCAACCTGCTTCGATGATTTCTTTTCCGCCATGAGAACTCCGCTGCTCTCTTAGATCATAGGGAACGGCGGGGCGACGGGCAAGGCGGGAGACGAAACGACCGGTCGGAAGGGGAGTGAAACCGCAGAGGGCACCCATCGCCTGTGAAAAATAAAAATTTGTCGTCCTCTGAGCTACGGACGCCTTTCGTTGACTCCGCGCAGCTCTGGACCTAAGATTTCAGCCCGTGGGGTGGCACCCAGGGCCGCGGAGGTCCTTCGCCGGCCTACGCTGCAAGTGGACTTGGAAAGGAACCGGCTTATGTTGCAGATTCAAACCAAGCACGTGGAACCAGACATCGTCGTTCTGGAATTGGCCGGGAGGGTCACCATGGGCCGGGACTGCAAGCAACTGGAATGGATAACCGAAACTCTGGTCAAGGAAAACCGGAAAAAGATCATTTTCGACCTTAGTGGCGTAACGCAGGTGGACAGCACGGGAATTGGAATCTTCGTGACATCGGCGGCGCAATTGAAGAGCGCGGGCGGGGAATTGCGGGTGGCCGGCGCCAGCGGGCACGTGGAGAACGTCTTCCGGATGACGAATGTAGACAAAGTGATTGGGTTGCACCCAACAGCTGCGGCGGCTAGCGTCGGATTTTAGGAAAGTTATGTGTTCAAAGATATCGACGGGAGTCGATCGAGCGGAACAAGGATTTTCGAGGAACTGCCTGGCCGAAAGTCGCCTTTTCGGTTTCAAGAAGTAAGAGACTATCGCTCGAACTCAGCCAGCTGTTGTAAGCAGCGTACTGATTGCGATCAAACTTTCGGGACACAGGCGCTAATGTTCCAAGTCAATGCCACTGGTTTTACTTGTTGGAGGAGCGGTTCGTTTCCCAAGCTTTGGCGTATTTCCACGAAACGTAGCCGGCGTGATAAAGGTGCAGCAGCAGGCCCTCGCGGCCGTCGAGAAAGCCCAGCCGGAAAAAATAGTTGTAGATAAAGGTCAGCGCCGGGCGCAGGACGATGTTTGCAAAACTAAAACTGCGATGCCCTTCCGCGACCGCCAATTTCGCGCCGAGGGACGAATAACGGTTCATGTGCCCGAGGTAAAGCGTGAGGTTGGGATAGGTGTAGTGAACGAGCGCGTTTTTGAATTGCTGGATGCGCTGCGGGACCCCGGGCTTGAGCTCGCAGCGGTCGTGCGGGTCGTGGCCGGTGACGAATCCCTGCCCAAAACGGAACAGGCGCAGCTTGGGGTCGGGGTAAAAGCCCCCGTGTTTCATCCAGCGTCCGAGGAACAGATTCTTGCGCGGCAGTTTGTAGCCGTTGGCGGCGTTTGGATCGGCTATAGCATTGCGAATTTCTTCGGCAAGGCCGGGGCTGACTTCTTCGTCGGCGTCGAGCAGCAGGATCCAGTCCTTGGCGCACAGCTCAATCGCGTATTGCTTTTG
>DATLKM010000045.1:0-36325 GCA_035538435.1 Binatia bacterium | reverse complement strand
CGGCCCACGGAGTGTCATCCCTTGTGATTAGGGACTTCTCAGTATTTTTCACCCATAAATTGCTGGTTGCGTAAAGCATCGACCCGACAACTAACCAAACCGCCGCCGCAACAATATAGCTACAGAATGAAGAGTATGAAGTTTGCGCCTCTTCATTCCGATGTGAATCTTATGGTTGACCGCAACGAAATGAAATCTTTGCTGGAAGGCATGGAGCAAGCCGCCGAAGAAACTCTTCATCAGAGCGCCACCTTCCATGAGGCCGTAGAAGCGTTGAAATTTGAAATTGACCACGATCCGCGCGTGCGGGCGACAGTGGGCGAACTCCGCGCCGCCGGGCGCAGCGTTTTCAATTCCTTCGTGCCGCACATCAAGATCCGCGTGCGAACGGAAGAAGGAATTTTCTCCCTGCCGCAACGCCCGAAAATTGTGCCGCCTCCGCCCAGCGATCCGATTGGCCGACTGACTCAGCAACTGAAAAATGCAGCCACTCTTGTCATCAAGAACAGCCACTATTTTCAGGAGCTGGAAAACATTGTGAATGAAGCAGTCGCAGGCAGCGAAGCTTTCGAACACATTGCCCTGGAAGTGGAGGGCGCCGGGCATGAAGTCCTGATTTGCCTTGACCTGTCGGCATACGTTGAGGTGCGGGCCGCGGCATCGGCGGCGCCGCCTCAGATCAGGACGGTTGTCGAAGCCCAACCGGTCGTCCCGGTTTGCTTTAACGGCAACGACATAAGGTTTTTGCGGGATTTGGGAATTCAGATCTGATCTTCATCCATCACGTTCACCTGCACCTGACACCGGCGTTGCGCTATAGTATGTGCGCAGAATAGCGCTCCTTCATCGATTAAAAGAGGCCGGAATGAATTACGTAACGAAACTAGTGCACGTGTGTATTGGCTGTTCGATTCTCTTCACGATCTCCCCTTTTCTTAACGCCCAGGGCCAGCCGAAAGACGCCGCCGCTATTGCGCGGCGCAACGCCACGGAAAAAGAACTCGAATCCATCGCCATCATCCAACGCAAAGTCATGGTCCCCATGCGTGACGGCAAACGCATGCAGGCCGATATTTACCGGCCCAAAGACGAGTCCAAGAAATATCCCATCATCTTCGTGCGGACTCCTTACAACTTTAACTATTGGGACGTGGAACTGGGCGCTCCGCGCGACATGACGCAAGCGCTCGACGCGGTCAAGCACGGCTATGCCCTGATCGAAATGAACGAGCGCGGCCGCTATTTTTCCGAAGGCGACTACGACATTCTCGGCGTTCCCCTTACCGATTCCGACGATGAACTCGACTGGATGGGCGGGCAACCGTGGTCCTCGGGGAAGGTGGGGCTGATCGGTTGCTCGTCAACGGCGGAGTGGCAACTGGCGGTCGCCTCGCGTGGAAACAAGGCCCTGGCCACATTTGTGCCGATGGGTTTCGGCGCGGGGGTCGGCCGCGTTGCGCCTTACTTCGAGCAGGGTAACTGGTTCCGGGGTGGGGCGGTGCAGATGTTGTTTGGTACCTGGCTTTACGATTACGGATTTCTGGTAAAAGACGGACGGCCTAACTTTTCTTCCGGCATGTCGGAGAAAGAGCTGACGGCGGCAGCGAAATTTTACGATCTCGATTCGCACCCGCCGGAGCAGGATTGGTCGAAGGCGCTCTGGCATCTGCCGGAAAGCGAGATCTACTCCTCGCTCGGCGCTCCGCGCGGCATTTTTGCCGACACAACGCCCACTGGGGCGCCGGGCATGATCTCCCGCACTCCGAACGATCCCTCGTGGTACAAGGGTGGATTGTGGAATGACAGCGAGCGCATCAATCTTCCCGGCGCCTGGTTCATGTCGTGGTATGACGTAAGCGTGGGGCCGAACCTCGCGGCCTACAACTACGTTCGTAAAACCGCCAGTCCCGAGATTGCGAACGAGCAATATGCCATCATCGCGCCGGTTTCGCACTGCGCTTACAGACGCGCGTCGGAACACACGGTCGTAGGCGAGCGCGATATGGGTGATGCGCGGCTGGACTACGATGCCTTCACTTATGGCTGGTTCGATCACTTCCTCAAGGGTGAAAACGACGATCTGCTGACCAAGACTCCTCGAGTGCGTTATTACACCATGGGCAGCAACGAATGGAATTCATCCGATACCTGGCCACCCGAAGGCGCGAAACCGGTGACGTTCTATTTGTCGAGCGGAGGACATGCAAACTCCCTAAATGGCGATGGCCTGCTGGTGGCTGCGCTCGAGGGGAAAGACAACCCCGACAAATTCACGTACGACCCGATGAATCCTGTGACCACGCACGGCGGCGGTTTTTGCTGCATGGGAGCGGAGTACAAGCCCGGATCCCTTGATCAGCGCGCGGAAGAGACTCGCGAAGACGTGCTCGTCTACAGCACCGGACCGCTTAAAGAGGGCCTGGAAGTGACCGGGCCGATGGAGGTGACGCTGTACGTTTCGAGCGACGCCAAAGACACCGACTTCACAGTCAGAGTAATCGACGTGTTGCCGGACGGCGCGGCGTACAACATCGACGAGAGCATCCAGAGGGCGCGTTACCGCGAAGGCTACACCAAACCGCCGGTGTGGATGGAAAAAGGAAAGGTCTACAAGATCGCGTTTCAACCGATGCAGACCAGCAACTATTTCGATGCGGGACACGAATTGCGCATCGAAATCAGCAGCAGCAATTTCCCGCATTTCGACCGCAACCTGAACACCGGCGGCGACAACTACAACGAATCGAAGGCCGTGGTTGCGCACAACGAAGTGCACCATGGGAAGGAATATCCCTCGAGCATTACGGTGAGTGTGATGAAAAGGTAGGCCGTCCTTTGGAAGGGTCAGCCGACTTCTACGAGGCCGTAACTGCTCTGCCATCTCATGCGTAAGTGGGTGAGCGCGCGGCTGAGTTCTACTTCCGTGATCTGATCTTTCGGCTCGGCCATGACCGCCGCAGCTTCGCGCCGGGCGAGTTCCAACAGCTTTTGATCGCGAATCAGATTGGCGACCGTCAAGGCCGGCATTCCGGCTTGCCTGGTGCCGAAGAATTCGCCCGGGCCGCGTAGTTCAAGGTCAAGTTCGGCGATCTTGAAGCCATCGTTGGTTGCCGTCATGGCATCCAGGCGGCGTTCACCCTCTTCGGTGACTTTGCCGCCGGTCATCAGCACGCAATAAGACTTGGCGGCGCCTCGGCCGATGCGGCCGCGCAACTGGTGCAGCTGAGCCAACCCGAACCGCTCGGCATGTTCGATGACCATGACGGTTGCGTTGGGCACATCTACGCCGACTTCGATGACGGTGGTCGCCACCAGAATTTGCAGCTCGCCCTTCTGGAACATGCGCATAACCTGATCTTTCAGGTCAGAGTCGAGCCGCCCATGCAATAAACCGACTTTGAAATCGGAAAAGACTTTCGCGCTCAGCTCGCGATACATTTTGATGGCGGCCTTCAACTCGCGCTCTTCGTTTTCGGCGATGACGGGGTAGACCACGTAAGCCTGATGCCCCTTACTCACCTGCTTGCGAACAAAATCCCAAACTTCCTGGGCGCGTTCGTCGCCGATCCGGCGCGTAGCAATCGGGGTGCGGCCAGGGGGAAGCTCATCGAGGATGCTGAGGTCGAGATCGCCGTAGAGGGTGAGGGCGAGAGTGCGAGGGATGGGCGTCGCGGTCATGACGAGGACATCGGGCTCGGCGGACGCCGTCTCGCCCGCTTTCCTCATCAGCTTTAACCGCTGCAGCACGCCAAAGCGGTGCTGCTCGTCGACGATGACCAGTCCCGGTTTCGCGAATTCGACTTTTTCTTCGAGCAGGGCATGTGTGCCGATTACCAGCTGCGCGTTGCCCTGCGCAATATGGCGGCGGATTTCGCGTTTGCGGTCGGATTCGAGCGAGCCGGTCAGCAGCACGATTCGGTAGCCGGCATTTTCCAGGATTTTGCGCGCGGAAAAATAATGCTGCTGCGCCAGAATTTCCGTCGGAGCCATCAATGCGGTCTGGTAGCCATTTTCGATGGCAATGATCGCCGCCTGGAAACTGACGATGGTCTTGCCCGAGCCCACGTCGCCTTGCAGCAAACGCCGCATGGGGTGCGGCTTTCGCATGTCGTCGGCAATCTCTTTCAGCACTTTTTTCTGCGCGGCGGTGGGATGAAACGGCAGAATCTTCTTGATCGCCTGCCGCACGCGGTCGTCGAGCGTGAAGGCGACGCCGGTCTGCGCCTTCAGCTGGCGTTTTTTCATCTCGAGGCCGAGCTCGATGAAAAACAGCTCCTCGAAAATCAAGCGAACGTGCGCGGCCGTGCGCGCGGATTGCAGATCGTCGAAGCTCTCGCCGGCCTCGGGCCAGTGAACTTTCCAGAGAGCCTCGCGGCGCGGTATCAACCCCAGGCGCTCGCGAACCGCGCCGGGGATCGTCTCTGGAATCTCGGGCGTCAGATTCTCGAGGGCAGTGCGGATCACGCGCCGGAACCAGCGCGAACTCACGCTGCCCTGCCCGGCCGATTCGTAGATGGGAACGATGCGCCCGACTTCCAGTGAGGATGCCGCCTGATCTTCGCCGTTGCCTGCCGCATGGCCCAGCATTTCGTATTGCGGCTGGATAATCTGCAACTCGCCGCTGCGTGAGTCCTGCTCCACTTTCCCGTAGAGCGCAATCAATTCGCCCGGTTTGAATTTATTGTGCAGATAACTGGCGTTGAACCACAGGCAGCGCACGCGCGACCGCCCCTGGCCAACGGTGAGCTGAAAAATGGGCATGCGCCGCGTCTGGAACAGCCCGGAATTGCGGACTTCTCCGATGACGGTGGCCATTTCGCCCGCCCGCAGTTCCGCGATTCCGCGCGGGTTCAACCGGTCTTCATAGCGGAAGGGCAGGTAGTGCAGCAGTTCGCCGACCGTGGAGATGTTCTTGGTGGCGAGGATATCCGCCAGCTTGGGGCCGACGCCTTTTACGTATTTGACCGGCGTAGTAAGTTCCAGCATCTCAGCTAAGGAATGTTAGCAGGGTTGTTAAATCCGTTCCGTGACGCTAGCCGAGGGTGTCTGAGCCGCCCGTGAAGGTGAATTTCGTACAGGCGCTGGCTGCTATCGTGGTGGGTAACGCTGTGTATTTCGTTTTCGGCCCGGCCATGCATCTGCCGCGGCATTATCCGTTTCAAATGGATTGGGGCCTGGTGATTGACTTTTGGTTTTGCCTAATAGCCTGGGGGCTGATTCGGACCGCAAGAAAGTGGAAATAGGCGCTAAAGCGCCCGCAAGACCACCCGCTTCCCCGAGTTTGCTCTGGGGCTCCCGGTTACTTTGGGCACATTCTGCCATTCTTCCTGCCACGCTACGATGTTAAGAAGTCATGAATAGAATAGCGGTCCTGTACGACGCAGGACAGGCGGTGTTGTCTACCTTCGACCTGGACGAGGTACTGCAACGCATCCTGGGCATCGCACACGACTTTTTTCATCTCCGCAATGTGGCGATTTTGCTGCTGGACAAGCAGTCCCAGCTGCTGTACGTTCGCTCGCAAATCGGGTGGGATGAAGGCCAGGACAAGCTGCGTCTGCTGCCCGGGCAAGGCATCACCGGCGCCGCAGCGCTGAAAAAGCAGCCTGTCTACGCCCCCGATGTCTCGAAAGATCCCCGCTATTTTTGTTCCGCGAAGTCCACCCGCTCGGAGCTGGCCATTCCCCTCATGGTGCGCGATGAGGTCGTGGGCGTGCTCGATTGCCAGAGCGACCGCCTCAACCACTTCGACCACGAAACCGTCGATCTGTTGACCCTGTTTTCTACCCAGGCTTCCATGGCGCTGCAAAATGCGCGCCTCTATTCGCTGGAGCAGCAGCGCGCCCAACAGTTGCAGGCCATCAATGCCATTGCCCAGCAGACCACGGCCGTGCTCGACCTGGAAGAATTGCTGGACCGCACCTGCAAGCTGGTGCAGAAGGCTTTCCGCGTTTCGCACGTGTCGCTCATTCTTCGCGAAGATCAGGACCTGGTTCTGAGGGCGCATTATGGAGATCTCACGCCGCGGATTCCACAAGGCGGGCGCTTCGGCGCCGCTGATGAACCGTGGGCCACAATTCTTGCCAACAGCGCCAGCATCATAGAACCGGACCTTTCTATCGGCTCGCCGGCAAAGTTTTTTTCCGAATCGGCATCCCGCTTATGCATTCCGTTGGTTTCTTTCGGACAGACGATGGGAATTCTCGCGCTCGATAGCGCGGAAGCAAACACTTTTCGCGAAGGCGAAATGCAGCCACTCGAATCGGTCGCCGACATTTGCGCCACCGCCATTCAGAATGCGCATTATGTCGAGCGCGTGAAGCAGCTGGCCTATCTCGACGGCTTGACCGGGATTTTCAACCGGCGTTTCTTCGAACTGCGCATCATGGAGGAAATTGAGCGTGCCCGCCGCTACGGCACCGGCATGGCAGTGATCATGGCCGACATCGATCACTTCAAGAATCTGAACGACGAATTCGGCCACGTGCTGGGTGACGAGGTGTTGCGGCAGGTTTCATCGCTTTTCGGCCAGCAGTTGCGCAAGATCGACGTCGTTTGCCGCTTCGGCGGGGAAGAATTTGGAATCCTGCTCACCCAGACCACCGGCACGCATGCGGTAACGGTGGCGGACAAGTTGAGAAAGATTGTCGCTGGTTTTCAATTCCCGGGCGTGCCGCGGATGGTCACTATCAGCGCCGGCGCGGCGGCATTTCCCGAGCATGGCACCACCCGCGATCAATTGGTGAAAGCCGCCGACACCGCCCTCTATACCGCGAAGCAGAATGGACGCAACCAGGTCTGCCTGGCTTCCGCGGCCCTGGCGCAGGTCGCACAGCGGTAAAAAAAAAAGATAAACGGCACTTACCTGCCCGCCGCAAAGACCTGGCCAGAGAATAAAGTCTCCAATCCAGTCGAGTTTTGTAAAAAATTGATCAAAACCCGCGCCCATAGCCTTCGTTGAAAGCGAATGTGTAGTAATCTTCTGGGCGGACCTTGGCGTGGTTTTCTTCCAGCGTCACACCACATCTTCACTCTTCGGGGGTGTTTCTTGCGGAAAAAAGTTCTTGTCGCCGCCGGCCTTGCGTTGGCCGTGTGCGGCGCAGCAGCGGCGCAATCCATTACACGCTTAAAAAATCAACCGCCCGACGGGGCACAGATCACGTTTCAAATGACCGACGGAACCGTGATGGCGCAGGGCGGACAGGATTCCGACTGGTGGAAGCTGACTCCGGACAACACCGGCAGCTATGTCAACGGAACATGGACGAAGCTCGCGAGCCTGCCTTCGGGATATGTTCCCGACGCCTTCGCGTCCGCGGTGCTGGGCAACGGCAAGCTGGTGATCGTAGGCGGCGAATACTTGAACGGCGTTTTCTTTTTGACCAATCAGGGCGCGGTTTACGATCCCGCTGCGAATACCTGGGCCACGCTTGCGCCGCCCAAGAACTGGGCATACATTGGCGATTCCCCGGCGCTGGTGCTGCCCGACGGGCGGTTCCTGATCGGCGACAAGCTGACCAAGCAGATGGCGGCGCTGAATCCCAGTACGCTGACGTGGGAGGCTGTTCCGTCAGCCGGGAAAAGCGATTTCGATGCGGAGGAAGGCTGGACCCTTCTGCCCGACGGTAACGTCCTGACCGCCGACGTCAAAAACGCTCCCAACTCCGAAATTTACAACGTAGCGGCCGGATCATGGAGTTCGGCAGGCAGCACGATCGTGGACCTGCATTCGCCCTCGCCGTTCGGGTGCCTGAATTTTGGCCCGAACGGAAAATACTGCTACTTTCCGCCGGGAGAAATTGGGCCGGCAATTCTGCGCCCCGACGGAACCGTGTTCTACACCGGCTCGTACTCGAACAACGGCAGCGGCCCGGGTCACACCGCCATTTACTCGCCCACGACCGGATGGTCTGTCGGACCGGATTTCCCGAACGGCGACAATGCCGGCGATTCTTTTGCCGTCCTGCTGCCCAACGGAGACGTTCTCGTCGAAGGGGATTCAGGCACAGGGTACATTTTCGATGGAACTACGCTTAGCAAAGGGGTCGCCACACCAGGCTCGTTGATGATGCTGCCCAACGGGCAGGTGCTGGTGGGCGGAACCGAAGTGTACACACCGGCGGGGACCTATCAGGCTTCGTGGACGCCGACCATCAAGGCGGTGCCATCGAGCGTGACCCGCGGATCAACCTACAAAATTTCCGGAACCCAGTTTAACGGGCTGTCGCAGGCGGCGTCGTTCGGCGACGAGTTCCAGACAGCGACCAACTATCCACTGGTCCGCATCACCAATAACAGCACCGGCCACGTTTTCTATGCCAGGACCCACGACCACAGCACCATGGGCGTGGCCACGGGATCGACGGTGGTGTTCACGCACTTCGACGTTCCCGCGAGCATGGAGACGGGAGCAAGCACTCTGGTTGTGGTGGCGAACGGAATTCCTTCGCAGCCAGTGAGCATCACGGTGAATTAGTTCGCGGGTATAAACCTTCAGGCACTGCGGTTCCTGCCGCAGTGCCTTTCATATTGCTCAGCGATAAAAGAATCGGTCATGCCTGCGATGTAATCACAGACCACCCGCGCTACGGATTCCTCTTCAATCTTTTCGCGGTAATTGTGGGGCAACGCGCCGGGATTGCCGAGCCAGAACTGGAAAAGCCGGGTGACGATGCGCTCCGCGTCTTCTTTTTCTTCAGCCAGGGAAGGGCTGTAGTAAAGATGAGCGTAAAGGAATTCCTTGATCTGCCGGCGCTCCGTGTCTACTACCGGGCTGAAGGCCACAATGCGCTGCGCATGGTTGCGAACATCATCGAGGGTTTCGACCGCTTCCTGCGTCAGCCGGGAGCGCGTGTTTGAAATCAGATCGTCGGCCAGGCGGTTGAGCAGGCGCCTGTTGGCTTCGTTGAATTTCAATTTTTCCGGCGCGTGAGGATAAAGCCGTTCCGCCTCCTGAAAGAAACGATCGAACACCGGCAGACCTGCGCGAATCTGGTCGAGAGAGAGCAGACGGGCTTCATATCCGTCGTCAAGATCGGCGGTGTCGTAACCGATTTCGTCGGTCAAGTCGATCAACTGCGCCTCCAGCGGTGGGCGCTGTTCGAGCAGGTATTCCGCCAGTTCAGGGTGCTCTTGCGCACCATAGTCGCTCGAGTGTTTGATGATGCCCTCGCGGACTTCAAAGGTCAGATTCAATCCGCGAAAAGCGGCATAGCGCTGCTCGAAGTCTTCGACAATGCGGAGGGCGTGCAGATTGTGATCGAAAAACAGACCGTGCGAACGCATTGCGGCGTTGAGCGCTTTTTCTCCGGCGTGGCCGAAGGGAGGGTGACCAAGATCGTGGGCCAGGGCCAAGGCTTCCGCCAGATCGACGTTGAGATCGAGCGCGGCCGCGACAGTGCGGGTTATCTGAGCCACTTCAATCGTGTGAGTCAGGCGATTGCGGAAATGATCGGAATAGCGGCGCGTGAACACCTGGGTTTTATCGACCAGGCGGCGGAAGGCGCGGGCGTGAATAACGCGGTCGCGGTCACGCTGAAAATCGTTGCGATAAGGATGCTGCGCTTCGGGGAAGCGGCGCCCGCGGGAATGTTCCACCTGCACCGCGTAGCCGGCCAGCATGGGTGAAGTCTAGCAGATAGTCAGGAGTCCTGAGTCGGTGGTCCGAGCCGAGAGCTCGCCTCACGACTCCGGCCTGCGAACGCAGGACTCCGAGCCTACTGCTTTCCTGATTCCTGCTGGGCGAGCCGGACTTTTGCCGCGTCCAGCTTTTTCTGCGTGGTGGCGAGCAGTTCGCCGTCGACATCGGGAGAAATGGTTTTGCTCCACTCCTGCACGGCGCGCTCCCAGTGGGCCGCAGCCAGTTTGAGGCGCCCGGTTTTCTGATACAGATCCCCAAGATGGTCCTGGACGGTAGGATCGGATCCCATGCGCAAGGAAGCTTTGGTGAGATTCTCTTCGGCCAGATCGTACTTGCCGAGTTTGAAATAGGCCCAGCCGAGCGAGTCGAGATAAGCACCGTTGGTGGGATCGAGGCTGACGGCGGTCTTTATGAAGTTCAGCGATTCTTCCAGATCGACGCCGCGGTCCGCATTCATGTAGCCCAGATAGTTCAGCGTGGCCGCGCTTTGCGGATTTGCCGCCAGAATCTTCTTGAACTCGGCTTCCGCCTGGTCGAATTTCTTCTCGCGCTCGAGGGTCGAGCCACGCAAGAAGTAAACGTATTCTTTGTCTTCAGCCTTGGTCGAAAGCTGTTCGGCCTTGTTCAAGGCGTCTTCCGCGTCATTCCATCGCTTCAGCCGCGTATACATGATGGCCAGGCGCAAATAGACATCGCGGTCGCCCGCGTTGCCTTTCAACAGCGAACGAACATCGGCCAGCGGCTTGTCGGGGTCGCCCATGTCAGCCAACTGCGCGTCGAGCACCATGCGCAGGTCACGATCTTCAGGCAGTTTCTGCGCAGCTTCTTTCGCCACCGCGGTGGCCTGCGTCCACTCTTTCGCATCGCGATAGGTGTCGATAATGTCCTGATAGCCGGTGCGCGTGTTGTCATCGCCCAGCGGCAGCATCCTGCGGAACGTCTCCACCGCGGAGGTGTAATTCTCCTGGTCGCGGTAGATCATGCCCAGGCGCTCGAGGAAAATGGCGCGATTGTTGCGGTCCGACTGCGAGTAATTGTTGTCGGGCTTTTCCGTTTTCTTGAGCAGGTCCTGCAAGATCTTTTCCGCGTCCTCGTAGCGAGCCTGAGCCTCATACACCACGGCAATGTTGTAGGGAACCTCGAGCGCATCCGGAACCATGGCTTCGGCCTTCTTCAGGCTCTCCAGCGCCTCGTCGTATTTTCCCTGGCGGCGATAGATCTCCGAAATTCGCAGATAGGTCTGCGCGTCCTCGGGATTGGCGTCGGCAATGACTTTGTACTGATCGAGCGCCGCGTCGACCTGGCCGTCATTCAACAGGTTCTCAGCCAGCCCGCGGATCGCGTCCAGATTGTCGCGGTCCAACTGGATCGCATGCTTGTAGGCGTCAATCGCGCTCTTGTACTCTTTGCGTTGTTCGTAGGTTGCTCCCAGCGCCGAGTACAACTTGGCTGAACGGCCCTTGTCAGGAACGGCGCTTAGAACTTGCAGCGCCTTGGTCGTGTCGCCTTCGTCGGTATAAAGCAGAGAAAGCGTGGTAACCGCTTCTTCCGAATCGGGATCGAGCTTCACCGCCGTTTTCAGTTCGCTCTCCGCCTTCTGGAAATCGTTGTTCAGGCGGTAAAGCCGGCCCAGTAACAAATGGTCGTCCACATTGCCGGGCTCGATTTTCACGATTTGTTCGTACTGTTCAATCGCCAGCTTGAGGACGTTCTCTGAACTGTTGCCTCCGCCCGGCATATCGCCGAGCGAGCGCAGATAGATGCGGCCGAGCAATTTGTGAGCTTCCAGATTATTGGGATCGCGCTTCAGGATTTCCTGCGCCTGGAGCACGGCATCGCGAATGCGGCCGGTCTTGACATAAAGCTCGGCGAGGCCGGAGGTCAAGAACTCAGACGATGGATCGGCGTCGATGGCCAGGCGGTACTCGTCGAGCGCCTTGTTGGCCATTTCGGTGCGGCCGTACATCGTAACCTGCTCTTCGTACATGTGGGCCAAAGTGTAGTGATAGTAGGCGGCGGCGCGGTCGGGTTTGTGGGCTTCGTCTTTGCCGTTCTTGACGGGCGCAGCACCTTCCTTGCGAGTCTGCGCGGCGCCGGAGCCGGAATCATCCGGCATAGACTGGCCGGTTTGTGCAAACACTGCCGCTATAAACAGTGGCGCTGCCAAGAAATAACGAAAAATATTTTTCATGCTCGACCTGGCGACTCTGAAGTTAAGCCTGCGATCCCGTTCTGATGGATTCTGCCGTTAGACTTACGCGCACTTCCCGAGACCATACCCTTTGGATGCAGAATGGCGGGGGTGGTATGTACTATTCTAACCCGCCTCGCTGCCGGAAGCGGAACAAAAGACGCAGGCTCAGAACCCAATCATGTCCGGAGGTGCTACGCCTGACAGTGGCTTGTATTTTGTCAAGTTTCGTAAGTTCCGGGCAATGAGTCTAAATTCGGCGGATGCACTACCAAGGCTTGCCACTTCCGAACTTTAATTTTTCCGCCACGAATCAAGCGAGTTTTTTCTCGCCACAGTAGAAATTCGAAACAACCGGAAGCGATCGCAGGTTTTCACAGATCATTCTTTATTCTTTCTAACCAACTCCCCTCCATCTTGCCGCATCGACTGGCTTTTCTTCAGTGGGAGGGCAAATTCCACATCCTATGCCGTTCCGTCATTGCTCAGGTGATTCCGGTATGTTCGTAAAACACCTGGGGTCTTTAGTCTGAGGTGAGCATTCTTAGGAATCCAGACTTCGGATAGAACCTGCATGCGTCTGCTGAGCTTCCGGCTGATCGTTTCTTTAATTTTCGGCATCACGCTGGTTTCCCTTGCCTTTTCCTATTACGAAGTGGTGATGCAGAAGCGCGCGTTGCGCAGCGATCTTGAACGCCGGGCGGAGGTGCTGGGTGAGAGCGTCGCCAGCAATGTGGAGAACGAGAAATCGTGGGCGTCGGGATCGGAGCGCGGACTGCAAAAGCTGGTGCAGCGCTTCGGCAACCGTGAACATCTCCTGGGGGTAGCGGTCTATGACCGTGAGGGTAAAGCGATTGCAATCACGCCCGAACTGGGGAAGATTCTTCCGGCGGCTCCGCCGCAGGTGAACCAGGCCATAGCCAAGAATACGGGAAGCGGCGCTTTCATATGGCTGGGCGGCAATCCGGTGAACGTATTTGCCATTCCTCTTCATCGCCAGGATGAGATTGCGGGAGCGCTTGCCGTGGTCCATGACGCCAGCTACATTCGCGCTCAAAGCCTGCGCGGGTGGCGCGATGCATTCCTGAAGATTCTGGTGGAAGTGATCCTCATTGTCCTGATCACGGTGTTGATTGTCCGCTGGAGTATTGCCGGGCCCATCGCCCGCGCGGCCCAGTGGATGCGCGCCCTGCGGCTGGGGAGGATCTCTTCGCCGCAGCAGATTCCCGACCTGGATTTGTTTCGTCCCCTCGCCTGGGAAGTCGTTACGCTGGCAGAGAGCCTGAGCCAGGCCCGCAACGCGGCTGAAAACGAAGCCCGCTTGCGCGAAGCCTCCGAATCCATGTGGACGGCTGAAAGATTGGGCGTGCAGGTAAGAACGCGACTCGACGGAGGCCGGTTGTTCGTGGTCTCGAATCGTGAGCCGTATTCCCACCAGCGCAATGGAAAATCGCTGGAAGTTGTTGTTCCCCCCAGCGGCCTGGTCACGGCGCTTGAACCGGTCCTGGACGCCTGCGACGGCACGTGGATCGCTCATGGCAGCGGCGATGGAGATCGGGAATCCGTTGACGCCCATGATCGGCTGCGCGTTCCCCCGAATGAGCCGCGCTACACTTTGCGGCGCGTATGGCTGACTAAAGAAGAGGAAGAAGGCTATTACTACGGCTTTGCCAACGAAGGCCTGTGGCCGCTATGCCACATTGCCCACACCCGGCCGATTTTCCGCGCGCAGGATTGGCAACATTATTTCGATGTGAATCGCAAGTTCACAGACGCCGTTCTGCAAGAGATCGACGACACGCCCAAGCCCGTGGTGCTGGTGCAGGATTACCATTTCGCGCTTCTGCCGCGCATGATCAAAAACAAGCGCCCCGATGCGCGGGTTGCTATCTTCTGGCACATACCCTGGCCGAATGCGGAAACCTTCGGCATCTGTCCCTGGCAGCGGCAACTTGTGGATGGGCTGCTGGGAGCGGACCTGATCGGCTTCCATATTCAATCGCACTGCAACAATTTTCTATCCACGGTGGACCGCGTGGTCGAGTCGCGAGTGGACTGGGAACATTTTTCCGTTCTCCGGCAGAGCCATCGCACGATCGTGAGGCCGTTTCCGATCAGCGTCGACCTGGCGGAAGATGAACCGGTGGCCGATGCGCGCGAGCGCGTCACGTATATGGAGCGCCCGGCGCTGCTGCACAATCTGGGCGTCGAAGCGGCGCTTGTCGGCGTTGGTGTTGATCGCGTGGATTACACCAAGGGAATTCTGGAGCGTTTTCTCGCCATCGAACGTTTCCTCGAAAAATATCCGCGGTACCAGGGGCTGTTCACGTTTATCGAGATCGGGGCGCCCAGCCGCACCCACATCAAGCGGTATCACGACCTGCTGGCGGAAGTGGAAGCGGAAGCCGAGCGGATTAACTGGCGATTCCAGGATGGCAAGTGGAAGCCGATCGTTTTCCTGAAGCGCCAGCACACTCATGAGGAGATCAACCGCTACTACATGGCCGCCGATATTTGCATGGTGACTTCGCTGCACGATGGAATGAACCTAGTGGCCAAGGAATTTATCGCCGCGCGCCACGACGAGCGCGGTGTGTTGATTCTCAGCCAATTCACCGGCGCTGCCCGCGAACTGCGCGACGCCCTGCTGGTGAATCCCTACGATATCGACCAGACGGCAGAAGCCATCCGCGCGGCGATCGAGATGGAGCCGGAAGAAAAGCAAATGCGGATCCACCGCATGAGGCGGGAAATACGCGAGCACAACATCTACCGCTGGGCTGCGAACCTGATCTCCGAACTATGCGAGCTGCGGATGGATACGGAGCGGGCACGGGAAAAATACCGCGGCACCAACGCCGCTTAGATCGCCACCGAGGAGGAGTGTGACGGCTGAAACCGGTCGTGAGATTGAGAATACGCTGGCAGCGGTGCGCCGGGCGCCGCAATCGCTGCTCATGCTCGATTACGACGGTACGCTCGCGCCATTTCGCAATCGCAGGCCGGAAGCTTTTCCCTATCCGGGGATCACCCGGCTGCTGGAAGAAATCGTGCGTTGCGGGCGCACACGTTTGGCGATTATCTCCGGCCGCGACGTGCGCGACGTGGCCAGCTTTCTGGGGCCGGAATTGCCGGTCGAGATTTGGGGGCTCCATGGCCTGCAACGGGTCACCGCCGACTGCAAATTGGAGCAATTGCCGGTAGACGAAGCCGCGAGCCAAGCCTTGAATAAGGCCAAGGATTGGTTGTGTTCGCATGATCTAAAAGAGGTGGCCGAGTTCAAAACCGGCAGCATCGCCGTGCACTGGCGCGGGTTACGCACCGAGGAATCGGAGTGGCTGCGGGGCCGGGTTCTGCTGGGCTGGAGGCCAATCGTCCGGAACACATCCCTGCAACTGTTGAATTTTGACGGCGGCCTGGAAATTCGAACGCCCATAGCCAACAAGGGGGATGCGGTGCGCAAAATGCTGAGCGAGATGCCGCCAGCCTCGCCCGCCGCATATCTTGGCGACGACAATACGGACGAGCAGGCGTTTCAGGCCATCAATGAAAGCGGCCTCAGCATTCTGGTCCGGCCATGCTGGCGGGACACGCTGGCCCGGGCCTGGATCACTCCTCCGGACGAACTGAAGACTTTCCTCACGCAATGGCTGGAGGCGACGAAGCAAAAAACCTCAGATGCTAACCAAAGGTTAGGAGCAACCGTATGAGCACAGCAGCGCCGGCTCCGCTCACAACCCGGGCGGCGATCAAGCCGTTCTACTTTAATACTTCAGCCCACTTGCTGCGCATTACACGCTACAAAGCGGGCACGCTGGAGGAATTCCTGCAGGCGCTTCGCGATTGCCCTGAGGACTCCATCTTCCAGCACGCATTTCGTACTTTGCAGGAGCACCACTTCATCCGCGAGGGATTTTCGAATGATTTTGCGCACTGGGCGCTGTTTGCCTGCAACGAGCCCGGACTGGCGGAAAGCCTGGCCAGCGTGGATGTGCGCGAGTTCACCTCAGTGGCCGAATTGCGCGGCCGATTCGTTGCGATCATGGATGAATTTGTGCGCCGCAACCAGGCCGCCGCGGCCCGCCATGCCCGGGAGACGTTTTATTTCTGCGCGTCCGATCCTGTAGTCATTCCGACTACATTTGTAGCGCACACTCTGGGCGAATTCGCCGAAGGCCTGCGCGGCGTGAGCCTTCACTCCATTCACCATCATTTCATCGAGGCGCGGCTGCGCTTGAAGCTCATGTCGAACGATTTCTCGCAGTGGCTGCACGAGGATCTCGGCCTGACTGAAACCGCGCGCCAACTCAATCGCATCGATATTTACACCGTAACTCTGGAAAACGTCCGCGAACAGATTATTCGGGTCGTGGAGCGAGCGCTCGCATAGACACTCTTATGGAACCAGTTCAAACCCAGGTAGAAAACGAAATGACGACGACTCCCAGCCAAGCTGCTGACATGACTTCCGCGCCGGCCCAGGCACCTGCACGGCCCGAGAGGCGCAAGAACCCGCGCGCCTGGGAAACCCCGCCGAAGCCTGTGCCTCCTCCGCGCCTCGACGATTACAAGGCCATCGTGGGCGCCGCGGACGTGGAAGAACTGCGCTTTCTGGCGCGGGCTTTGCAGGGCAAATCGGTAAAGATGGTCAACTCTACGGCGGTGGGCGGCGGAGTTGCCGAGATTTTGAGCCAGCTCGTCCCTCTTCTCAACGAGGTCGAGGTGAAGACCCACTGGGAAGTGATTACCGGCGGCAACGACTTCTTCGAGGTCACCAAAGCTTTTCATAACGCGCTGCAGGGCAGCGACTTCAAGCTGCCGCACAACGCGCGTGACATTTTTCTGCTGCACAACGAGATGAACCAGCGGCGCATGGATTTTTCCGAAGACGTGATCGTGATTCACGATCCCCAGCCCGCTGCCTTGATTCGGGCCCGGCAACAGGGGCCGCAGCGATGGGTATGGCGTTGCCACATCGACTTATCCAACCCCAACCCTGACGTGTGGGGATTTCTGCGGCCTTTTGTCGAGGAGTTCGATGCCGCGATATTTTCCTCGCAGGCTTTTACCCGGCAATTGTCCATTCCGCAGTATTTGTTTTATCCGTGCATCGATCCCCTGTCTGAGAAGAACAAAGATTTGGAAGAAAGCTACATCAATCAGGTGTGTGAGGATTTTGGCATCGATCGTTCGCGGCCGATTGTGACACAGGTTTCGCGCTTTGATCGCGCGAAAGATCCGGTTGGCGTGATTCAGGCCTTCAAGCAGGCGCGCAAATATGTGGACTGCCAGTTAGTGATGGCGGGCGGCGGCGCAACCGACGATCCCGAAGGCGCGGCCGTGTTGAAGGAAGTGCAAGAGGCCGCCGGCAACGATCCCGACATTATCATTCTCGACCTGCCACCCTGGTGCGCGCTGCAAATCAATGCCCTGCAACGGGCCTCGACGTTAGTCGTGCAGAAATCGATTCGCGAAGGCTTTGGGTTGACCGTGACTGAGGCGTTGTGGAAAGCCAAGCCAACAATCGGCGGCGCAGTCGGCGGCATTCCCAACCAGATCATTCACAAGCTGACCGGCGCGCTGGTGCACTCCGTGGATGGCTGCGCTTACCAGATCCGATATTTGCTGACCCATCCTGAGTACGCAAACCAACTGGGCCAGAACGGGCGGGAGCACGTGAAAGAGAATTTCCTGATGACCACCAACTTGCGCCGCTGGCTGCTGCTGATTCGGATTTTATTGGGGCGGCAAGGGTAATCCTGGGGCGCAGGGCGTTGTTCGGACAGGGCGCGGCGGGGGTCAAGCTCTTGAGGCGGTCTGATCGTCTTCGGCGCTGGGCTGAATCGCCTCGGGATCGGCCTCGATGGTGACCGCCACTTCAGCGCCCGCTTTCAGGCGCACTTTCTCGCCGTTCTCATCGATGAGATTATTTTCGATCCGCAGCTCGCGATAAAGTTGGTCTGCGCCTTCCACGGCAATCTGGGCTTTTTCAGGATCACCCGGGGTCAGCGGCTTAATGATTTTCTCGACAGTCGCGGGCAGAGTGGTACTCGGCTTTTCACTCATGGCAATCCCTTCGCGTTCGTCCGGTCCGGCAAAGGATCAAAAGAGGATTCTTGCTCGGAAGACGAAGCTTAATTGTAAATTGTTCGTGCACCTACCAGTGGCGGGTGAAAGAGATGCTCTGCCTCCATTGTACAGCGTTCTTAAGGGATAGCGGCTGTCAGGCACTAATGATTCAGGCGATTCAGCTGCTTACAGGTCTCGCCAGTTCGGCCCAATGCCGACTTCCACCAGGAGCGGCACAACTAATTCGTGGACCCGCTCCATGTGCTCGCGTACCAGGCTTTGCATAGCGTCGGTTTCATCTTCCGGAACTTCGAACACAAGCTCGTCGTGTACCTGAAGCGTCATTCTTGATTTCAGGTTCCGTTCCAGCAAAGCAGAGTCGATACGGATCATGGCAATCTTGATCAGGTCCGCCGCGGTTCCCTGCAGCGGGGTATTGACGGCCGTGCGCTCAGCGAAACCGCGCTGGGTAAAGTTCTTGCTATTGATATCGGGAATCGGGCGCACGCGTCCGAAAAGCGTTTTTACATTCAAATCGCGCCGAGTATCGTCGAGGGTTCTATCGATGAAAGCCCGCACGCCTTTGTACTTGTCGAAATAATTGGCGATGAACTGCTTGGCCTCCGACGTTTCGATGCCAAGATTCTGCGACAGGCCGAAGGGCGAAAGCCCGTACACAATCCCGAAATTGACCACCTTCGCCTGACGCCGATGGTCCGCCGTCACCATGAGCGGAGGAACGCCGAAAACCTGCGACGCGGTGAGGGTATGAATGTCGTCGCCGCGGCGGAAGGCTTCGACGAGCAGAGGATCGCGGGAGAAGTGAGCAAGCAGGCGAAGCTCGATTTGCGAATAGTCCGCCGTTAGCAGAACATGGCCGGGTTCGGCAATAAACGCCGCCCGAATGCCGCGCCCGAGTTCGGTGCGGATGGGAATATTCTGCAAATTCGGGTTCGCGGACGAGAGCCTGCCGGTGGCCGTTCCAGTTTGGCCGAAAGTCGTGTGCACCCGCCCGGTCGCGGGATTAATCAGCGCCGGCAGCGTATCGACGTAAGTCGATTTCAATTTTGTCAGCTGGCGGTAGTCGAGCACCATCCGCGCGATGGGATGTTCCTCGGCCAGATCTTCGAGAACGTCGACCGCCGTCGAAATCGTTCGCCCTTTGCCGTATTTCACCGGCTTGGGCAAGTGCATCTGATTAAAGAGCACATCGCCGAGCTGGCGCGGTGAACCGATATTGAATTCCATCCCCGCGGCTTCATAGACTTGTTTCGCTTTGACGGCGATTTCGCGCTGGAGTTCCCCTGACATGGTTCCGAGCGCGGCGGTATCGATCTTCACTCCGGTTTGCTCCATGCGAGCGAGCACAGGCACGAGCGGCAGATCGATTTCGTCATAGATTTTCTTGAGCCCGGCTTCCTTCACATCTTCGCTGAGAACCGAGGCCAGGCGGCCGGCGATGTCGGCGGATTCCGCGAGATTGCCGCTGAGTTTCAGGTTGAAGCGGCGCAAAGCAACGTCAGCCAGGCGATGCGAAGAATAGGTGGGATCGAGCAAATACGAATACAGCATGGGATCGTGGAGCACGGATTGGGGTTGAAGGCCCAGAGTTTGCAAGGCGTGAGTCGCCGCTTTGAGATCGTGAACCGCCTTGGGAATTGAGCGCGATTGCAGGATTTCACGCAACTTGGAGCCAGTCTCCGATGAATCGAGCAGCGCGACCGCCGCTGACCCTGCCGCGCTTGAGATGGCGATGCGGCATGCCCTCTCCGGCGCGGGAGCAAAAGCCGCGTCCGTAAGCGGCAACATGGCCGATTGCGGGCCAATATCTGAAGCTTCTTCTTCGTCTTCCGTGTCCGCCGCCTGCTCCGATTGTTCGATGGCAATCGCCAGAGCCTGATCCGCGGCCAGGGAGCGGAGCACCTTTTCCAGGTCGGCGGCGGATTTGGCTTCCCAATAATTCGCTTCCGTTATCTGCGCCTCGGGCAACAGCTCCTTCACCAGCGAGGTGAATTCCAGTTCGGTGAAGAGTTGCCGCAGGCGATCGAGATCAGGCTCGCCCGCGCGCATGGCCTCGACATTCAATTCCACCGGAACATTGGTATCGATGGTCGCCATGCTTTTGCTGAACAAAATTGCCTCCCGGTTGTTCTGTAACGATTCGCGATAAGTTTTGCGTTCGACTTCCGCCGCGCGTTCCAGCGCCTGCTCAAGCGAACCGAAGCGCCGGATGATTTCCACCGAGCCTTTGTCGCCGATTCCCGGCGCGCCGGGAATGTTATCGATGGCGTCGCCGCGCAGCGCCATCACGTCGATTACCCGCTCGGGGGGCACGCCGAGAATTTCTTCCACTTTCGCCGCATCGCAAATCAGATTGTCTTTGGGCGGGTTCAAAATGCAAACATCGTCGTTGACCAACTGCATCATGTCTTTGTCGCTGGAAACCACATAGACGGGATGCCCGGCAGCAACGGCTTTGCGGGCCAGCGTGCCGATGACGTCATCGGCTTCAAATCCCGGCTGTTCAAGAATCGGTATGCGGTAGGCCTCCAGCGCGCGGCGAATATAGGGAATCTGCTGCGCCAGGTCCTCAGGCATGGCGGCACGGTTGGCCTTGTAGCCCTTGTATTCAACTTCCGTGAAAGTCTGGGTCTTGATGTCGAATTTACGCACGGTCGTGATGGCTTCGGCCTGCGTGTCGCGAAAGGTAGGCGCAGCAACGTCAAAAACCGCCGCCAGGTAGGAGGGCGAAAAATCGTCGCGCAGCTTGCGCAGCATGTTGACGAAGACGTAGGTCGCGGCGGTCGGAAGCCCGGCCTTGGTCGACATGGATCGCTGCCGCGCCATGGCATGATAGGCGCGGAAGATGAAACTCATCGTGTCGATCAGGAAGATGCGGTTGGCATCGCGTGGCGGCGAGGGGGCGGCAGAAGGCCTGGGAGCCGATGATCTGGTGCGGGAGGGCAACGAAATCAGTTTAGCAGGATAGGGCCGCCGCTCCTCTATTTACGCGGCTATAATGTGTGCGACTTCGGGAGGCTCCGTATGGCAGAAGCTTCACGGCTGTCCCTCCAGACTCGCGACGTCGGACGAGTCACTATCGTGCAGTGCAGCGGCAGGATCGCGGCCGGCGGCGAAAGCGAATCGTTGCGCGCACACGTTGCCTGGCTGCTGCGCGACCGCCGCTCCATCGTGCTTCATCTGGGAGAGGTCGGCTTTATCGACAGCAGCGGCCTGGGCACCATCGTCCGCACCCTGACCAGCACGCGCCAGGCCCGCGGCGATCTCAAACTGTGCAACGTTCCCGAGCATTTGCGCAAAGTGCTCGACCTTTCCCATCTCAGCCAGCTCTTCGACACTCACGACTGCGAAGAAAGCGCGGTCGCCGCTTTTTACCAGCCTCGCGGCCGCAGCGAAGAGGCGGCCCATGCCGGCCCAGCTATCCTGTGCGTCGACAAAAGTGTTGACGTGCTGGCCTACCTCCGCGAACTTCTCCGCCGCGCCGGTTATGACGTTCACACCACCTGCCACTTGCGCGATGCCACGACCCTGACCCGCATCACGAAATTCGACTTGGTATTGGCCGGGCCGGAAATCGGGGCTTCCCCGGAGGCACGCCAGGCATTCCTCCATGCCTGTGCCGGTTTGCGGATGATCGAACTCGGCTGCGAATTTTCCACCCTGGAGGCCGGCGAGGCCGGCACGAGGCTTCTGAGTAAGATGGATGCGGTGATGAACGCGAAGAGCGCCTGAACCCGTCGGAAGGTTGTTGGAATGGGACCGGCACTGCGAGACCCACTAACCTCGGCCAAAGTATGGTGAAGCTCGTGCAAACCACGGCCCCGAGTTTGACCGCCGTCGACTACCACACCCCGAACGATTGGTCGATCCTTGACAATACGAACGGCAGCCAATCGCTCTGCGTTGCCTACAACCCATCCAACGGTTCCTGCACGAGCGGGGACACTATCACTCCGAGCGCAGGCGACCTCGACGTGGGCTCGGGGGCGCAACTCTCCTGTCGCCGGTTGGAATTACGAGCCCGCTGTGCCTGTCAAATCAAGAGCTAATCGCAGGCGGCAAAGAGGGCGTCTTCTACGAAACCTGCTACAGCACGTCGACGAGCTCGGCACCCCAGAGTGTCATGGGAGGGCTGGACTTTTGCGGATATTCCTGGACTGGTACCTGCAGCGGCTCGAACGTCGCCATAACGGCGTGCACGCAGTCAAGCTCACCTCCCTTCCCGGGCGCGATCGCAGAGTGCTTCCCCGCGGTAAATGTCGCCAACACGATTAATGGCTCGGGGCCGGCGCCAGGAAGCCGTTCGACCGCCGCATTCTGGGCGGGCAACTCCGCGAATCCGGAAAACTACCTTTACGTGGTTGGCTCCGGGGACAGCCTACGGGCTCACCAGATGCTGAACAATGCCCAGCTCAACACGCAGGCCGCAATCGGCAACAGACCGGCAACCTACGCGTACCCAGGCGCGAGTCCCGCGATATCTTGGGACAACAGCAATCCTGGAAACGGGCTGCTTTGGGTTGTGGACCCAGTCAGAACCGGCAGCTGGAACGGAAGGCAAAACCAGACCGTGTCGGCTTTGGACGCGGTGCTGGATGTCTACGCGCCGATACCGACTCCGGTCCTAGGGCAGCAGGTCCTCACAAGGCTCTGGTCTAGTACTAGCGGCAATGGACCCGGTGCGGTCAAATATGCGGTACCGACGATCGCGAACGGCATGGTGTTCGTTGCTGGAGGGGCAGCTAACTATGCTCCCGGTCCGCAAGGAGCGACCGGCGTGAACTGTTACCCGGCGGCCTCGGGTGGAAACAGCCCCACGTGCCAGGGTCTTCTTGTCGTTTACGGCAAACTGACCCCGTAGCGAGAAAGTACTATTCCAGGTTGAGGATGCTATGAGAATTCTTGGGCTCCGATCCATAACGATGCTGCTCGCCGTCGCGGTCTGCGCGGCACCTACCCCGGCACAGACTGTCCGCGACGTGTACAGCTTCAACGGGCAAAACCAATCTGGCGCTCCGACCATGACACCCGCGCAAGGCCGCGATAGCAAACTCTATGGAACGTCAACGCTTAATTCCGACGGCTCCGATTTTAGCTTGTCCCAAGGGGGGCTTTTTGGTTCTTCACTCCTTCGGATCCTCCGATGGCGGATTTAATCCGGCAGCGGGCCTAACCTTGGGCACCGACGGCAACCTGTAAGCGATGGTGCCTCACCGCTGGCTGCGCCGATCGAAGGTGCCGACGGCAACTTTTATGGAACTACGAACGGCAATGCCGGCAATCCAGCCACAATCTACAAATACGAGCCGTCCTCTGGCGCTGTTACGACTATCTACCAGTTCGATTCCGCGCACGGGGTGAACGTGGGTTCAGCCCTGACGCAAGGCTCGGATGGCTATCTCTACGGCGTCGCTCTTCAGGGAGGCGCGGACGATCTTGGCACCATCTTCAAGATAAGCACATCGGGGCAGATCGTCTTTTGCCGCAGCTTCACGGGAAAGGAAAATGGCGCGAACCCTTTTGGGCCGCTTATCGAGGCTTCCGACGGGCTTTTTTACGGAATGACCAATTCCGGCGGCGTGCAGGGCTATGGCACGGCCTTCAAAATGGACCGTGATGGCCATATCACCACATTCTTTCATTTCAAGCCGCCTACCTCTGTCTATCCACTAGGAGGTTTTGTGCAAGGCACTGACGGTTATCTCTACGGAGCGCTAACTGAGCACACACTGCCAAACCTCGGCTCTTTGTTTCGGCTCACTCTGAGCGGCCAATATGAGCAGCTGTACAACTTCACAGCGACCGTGGGAGAGTACGTCGGAACCTCGCTCATGCAGCACACCAACGGGGCGTTTTACGGCAGCGCCGAATATGGCGGCGCATTCGGCTTCGGCGCAATCTACACGCTCGACATGCACCTGCCGCCGTTCATCACCTTCGTCCGGCGCAACGGCAAAGTCGGCAAGTCAGCGCAGATTCTCGGGCAAGGACTGAAAGGCGCGAGCGCCGTTACGTTCAACGGCATCCCGGCGACGAGCTTCTCGGTCGAGACCGACACGTTCATGACCGCAGTCGTCCCGAGCGGCGCAACCACCGGTCCCGTGGTCGTGACCACCGCGACCGGCGCAATCGCCAGCAACGTGAACTTTCAAGGGCTGAAATAGCTCGGAGCTCGCGTAAGCCGGTAATTAGGCTTTAATCCACGGTGTGCTTCGCCGTATATCCGTCGCGCGAGACCACTTCGATCTTCTGGTCTTTTCCCTTCTGGTCCTTCACTTTCAATGGGCCGCCATCGGGCGCGACCACTTCCACTTTCAGCTTGCGATAGGTGCCGTCAAGTTTCGAATTGGTGGGATGATAGGCCAGACTGTACTGATTGCGAATGTCGCTCGAAATGTCGCCGAAGATTTCCGGAAATTCAGCCTCGAACCGCGGGAAGTAGGCGCGGCCGCCGGTCATGGACGCGAAGGTACGCATTTGGTTGTCGGCCTGGGCGAAATCCATGCGGTCAACGCGGCGCCCCATGCCGTAAGCGCCCGGGCAACCGTTGCCCAGACGAGCCTCACACCAGTTGCGGTAGGCGAACCCGATGCTGATGGGGAAGATGGTGACGTCTTTGGTGTCTTTAACCTTCTTCATCACTTTATCGAGCGTGATACGGCTGAACGTGTCCACCCCCGCAGTCACCAGAATGACGTACTTTTTCCCCTCAATGCGGTCGAGCCGGTCGAGTGTGTCGTAAAGAGCGTCAAAGACGTTGGCTTCAGAAAATCCCGGCATGCGCAGCGTGTTCAGCGCGCCGAACAGCGCATTTTTGTCCTGGGTAAAGTCGATCAGGATATGTGGACGCATGTCGAAATATGTGACCGCGACCCAGTCGTCTTTCTTGAGCGAATTGACGAACGAATAAGAGCCGCGCAGAGCGTCGACCATGAAAACGTAATTCGTATCGCCGAACTCTACCAGCAGGACCGCTGTGATCGGAGCTTTGGTGATGGTGAAATCGGTAATCTGCTGCGGGTTTCCGTCCTCGAAAATCTTGAAGTTGTCCTTCTTCAGGCCGGGCACGAACTGGCCGTTGGTTTTCAGATTGACCATCACATCCACGTTCACCAGGGGAACGCTGACCTTGATGGAATAGTCGGGCAAGCCTTCAACCTTTGGGGCGGCGGCTGGCGGAGGCGGGGGCGGCGGAGCTTCCTCGGGATTTTTCCTGGGAATGGCGTAGGGGCTCATGCTGCCGTCGGGCCCGCCGCCGTCAGCAGGCGCTTCCTGCCTGGGTTTGCCGTTATTTTGCGAATTATCCTGCGGCGGCGTGGACGACTGATTTTGTGCGAAAGCCGGCAAAATCCAAAACGAACAAGCGAGAGCGAGGGCGGCGCAGGCAAACTTCAGAAAACGTCTACGGCCGTCCCACATGGACTGGCAAAACATGGGAACTCCTTGAAAAATCGGCTCCAACGCTGCCTATCCTGAGCCGGAAACCGAGGTTCATAATCCCAACTTTAGGCGCGAAAACCGGCTTTGAGAATACCTTTCTCCCCACACGAAAGGCCTCTAGCCGCACAAAAGTCCTGTGCTAGTATAGACGCAGGGATTCGCAATTGGGATGTTTTGCCCGGCTCCCAGTAAATTCCCCTCCTGGCAACGACGGACCATACGGCGGAGTCTAATCATTTGTTGGTGGGGATTGTCGAGTCTCCCGGGCGTTGTCCATGAAAAATTCAGTCGCTGTTCTCGCTGTCGCTTGCCTTTCTTTACTCACTCCAGGTTCCGCGCAAAACCGCATTGACAACAGCGCGCAAGCGCCGCAGACCATTCCAACCGGTCAGATTCACACCGGCATGCGCGGCGTGGCCTACACCGTGTTCGAAGGGGTCAAGCCCGAGCCCATGGAAGTGGAAGTCCTGGGCGTGCTGCACAATGTGAACGGCCCCAAGGGCGATATTATTCTGGTCCGGCTGCACGGCCAAAAGGTTGAGTACACCGGCGTGGTCGCAGGCATGAGCGGCAGCCCGGTTTATTTCGACGGCAGGCTCGCGGGCGCGATCGCCTTCCGCATCGGCGAATTTTCCAAGGAGCCGATTGCCGGCGTCACTCCCATTGCCGACATGATGGAGATCAACGCGCTCGATCGCACTCCCGCCGAGGATGCGGCGGCGATCAAGCCGATCGTTAAAGAGGTCGCGGGAAAAACGGCGTCGCCGGGAGATTCATCGTCTTTGCCGGCAAGCGAAGGCTTCACCAACTATCTCAAGCCGATTGAGACGCCTCTTGTGTTCAACGGGTTTTCCCAGGAAGCGGTGCAACTCTTTTCTGGCGAGCTGGGCGCAGCCGGGATCGTTCCCGTGATGGGCGCCGGATCCGTCAGCAACGACAAGCAGCCCGAGCCGGTCGAGGCCGGTTCGGCCATCAGCGCGATACTCGTCCGCGGCGACATGAACATCGAAGCCACCTGCACGGTGACTTATGTCGATCCCCAGAAGCTGCTCGCCTGCGGCCACCCGTTGATGCAATTCGGTTCCGTCGATCTGCCTATGAACAAGGCCGAGGTGCTGGCTACGCTGCCCTCGCCCATGAACGCCTTTAAGATCGTAAACACCACCGAGCCGGTCGGGACTTTTGTGCAGGACCGCCATACCGGGATTCTCGGCGTGTTCGACCACCAGCCCGACATGATTCCGGTCACGCTGAGCATCCACAGCGCAGCCGGATTGAAGCAGTTTCACTACGAAGTGCTCAACAATCCCAAGCTCACACCCGTCGCGCTCATGGTCACCGTGTTTAACGCACTGCACGGCGTGAACGAGTTCGGCGAAGAAATCACGTACAGGTTGACGGGCAGCATCGGCGTCAAGGGCTTCCCGGAAGTGACCATGCGCAACATGTTCGCACCCGGCGAAAGCACGCAACCGGCGGCCATGCAGGCGGCCATGGCGCTGGGCGAGCGCTTTGAGCGCATCTACGACAATCCCTATAACGCTCCGGCCATGTCAGGCGTAAATCTCGACTTCGACCTGGTTCGTGAACGAAAATGGGCGCGGCTGGAAAGCGCCCGTACCGACGTTACCGAGGCCCGCCCGGGCGAAGACATCACGGTGGAAACCGTGCTTGCGCCCTATCGCGGCGAGCGCATCGTCCGCCACATTCCGGTAAAAATTCCAACTTCCGCCAGCAAGGGAACTCTGCGGATCTTAGTCAGCGACGGCGATACGCTCGATCGCGTCAGCCACGGAACCCCTGCCTTCGGCCGCAAGCTGGATCTGGCCTCAACCATTTCGCTGCTCAACAAAGAGCACTCCAACAACCGGATTTACGTTTCGCTCCTCGAAAACGATCCCGAGGCCCGCGTCGCCGACAAAGTCATGCCCACGCTGCCCATCTCGATCATGAATGTGATGGACGGTATGAGGGGCAATCAGGAGATGGTGGTTTCCGGCGAGTCGAATGTGGATGAGACGTCTACGGCGCCGCTGGATTATGTAGTGAGCGGGGCGCAGTTGCTGACTGTCACGGTGAAGTAAGGCTCGGCGGCGACTTCTCGAAAGCGGCAGCAAGGGATTCCGAACATGCGCGAAGCGCAGGTGAGGAACCTGCTTTTCTTCGGTTAGCGGGGATCCCTACTCATAGGCCAGCGCATCGATTGGATCTTTCTGCGCCGCCTTATACGCCGGATATAAGGCTCCCAGCGTCGATCCCACGACCGCGATGACGGTTGCCCAGACGATCCACTGCATGCTTTTGTCGATATGCACCAGCGGCCATCGGTTCTGAATTCCCACGCGCGCGGCCAGACTCACCGCAATGCCCACACCGATTCCCGCAATCGCCAGCAGGATCGTCTCCCGCAAAATTACGTTTACGATATAAGCCTTCGACGCGCCCAGCGATTTCAGAATTCCAATCTCACGCGTCCGCTCCATCACCGCGGTATACATCGCCTGAAAGATCACCAGAAATCCGATGACCAAACTCACGCCAATCACCACGCCAATAAACGGCCGAAATCCCGGCAAATGGCTGGGCGTCATCATGCTCAGGTAGTCGGCCATCGACCGCACGCTGTAGCTCTCCATCCCCGGGTGTTTCTTTACTTCGTCGACGACCGCCTGCGTGTTGGAAGGATCGTCGAGTTTCAGGTAGAACACCGACGCTTTGTCCTTGGCGCCAATCAGGTCCTGGAGAGTCCCAATCGGAACGAACTTCCTAGCGCCGCGGCCGTTTTCTACAATGCCGGAAACGCGAAACTCGTGATTCAGAATTGACGTCGTGTCTCCCACTTGCAGGTGCCTTTGCCGCGCGATGAAATCGTCGACCAGCATATCCATGGGGCCCTGGAACGGTCCGCCCTTCACGTAGTGGAACGGCCCTCCCAATTCCTCAAAATTCGCGATGTCGATGCCGTCAACCACTTCCAGGCCGCCGCTGCTGTTGATCTGCCATACGATCGGGCTTACGACTTTGATGTGGGGCATCTTTCTGAGTACGTCTGCAACCTTGATGGGGACGGGTGCTCCGCTGATACCGGCGAGAAAGGAAGATCCCGGCGGCTGCACAATCACGTCGAAACCTATGCCCACGTTGCGGTTCTTGGCGTCGTTCATAATTCCGTAGCACAGCCCGACAATCAGCAGAATCAGCGTGACTTCTAATGCGATCGCAATAATGCTGATCAGCGACCGAATCGGACGGTGCACCAGATTGGCAACTATCATTTTGTTCATTTTGAGAAACCCAGCAGTTAGCTATCAGCACTCAGCAATCAGCCCGCCGATTACATGCTCGTCCCAGCGCCTCCGGCGAGATCCCGGAAATTCCTCATCACACAGCTTTGCACAGGCTGAGTGCTGAGTGCTAAATGCTGACTGCTGAAAGCTTCACTGCATCGACGGCCCGGCCCCGCCCCCAGCGGGATGGTCCAGCCTCACCACTTCCGCATTCGGAGGCTGTTGCAAGGTGAACTGGTCCTGGCGCAACGGCTTGTTGATTTCCATCTTTAGAATATTCAGTGTGATGTCGTACTCTTCCTGGGGACGGAAAATCTCGATGCGCGAAGGAAACTGCACACCGTCATATTCTTTGTAATCGGCGTAGCGGGCGTCGGTTTCAAGTTTCCCGCTCTGGTTGTAAATGTATTCGCGGTGCGGCAACAGGTCGGTTCGGCCGAATACAATCTTGCGGGCCAGGCGCCAGCTGTCCGCCGTCTTCCGAATCACCACCAGTTCATAATCTTCCTGCAACACCCGATGACCTTTGGCGTCGTGCAGAATCTCGTATCCATTCTCCACCACCGCGATTTCATCCTTCATATCGATCGGGTGGATAAGCATGGCGTCGAATATGTCCTTGGGACGGATGTTTTCCATGGGGTGATCGGGATTGTAGTTCTCCACCTCATTGCTGCCGATCACGAAGCGGTTCTTCGGCGGAATCCACAGCTTGAAATTCTGCCCGTCGCTCACCATGTCGAAGGCCGTGGTCCGGACGATCGGCAGCAGCCCGATCATGTGCAGCATGGCCGGCTTTTGCGCCAGCACATATCCCCGTATTTCCTTGTAGTCGGTGACCTGGCCTTTCTTGGCGCCGCCGACGGAACTGTCGATGTCGACCGTGGTCTGGAATGACTGGATTTTATCCGCGCGCTGATTAATGCTCGCGATCAGCCCCGTCTGGTCACTTTGCTTGAGCGGAGCGTGGGAGTAGGTTTCCTCGACCGGGCGCGTGTGAAAAAGGCAGGCGGTGCTGGGCAACACCAGCAGGGGAATCAACAGCCAATACGGCGCGGCACGTCTCATGCGGATAGTAGATGGCTCCCATGCGGAACGCGTCCGCCCCTAGAATTTGAGTATATCGCGGCCCGAAGGTTGCAAAACTAAAGCATGCCCGTAAACCGCTGATTTCAGGACAACACGCCCGACGCTGAAGGTGCTGAAGCCGCGTTGTGGCCGCAGCCTTGGCTGTCCCGGTGGGCCCGTCGAACACTTACGTTGAATCCAGAGTCTGGCCGCTCAGGTCCTCGGGAGCCCGGCGGCTCTGCGGACGCACCACCTGATCGCCGCATCTTCATTCACACTAAAGTCATGCGCACTCCTCTTCCATCATCCTCTAAACTGAATTCATCGTGCGCAGCGTCCTTTGGGTATTTCTACTCGCCATTCTCGCCGCGGCCGCGTGGTTTGCCTGGGCCGTTGGGGCGCCTGTTCAGCCTGCGCCGCAGACCATCGTTCTGCTTCACCCCGGCTACTCCACTCACCGCATTGCCGCCGAACTCAAATCGGCTGGCGTCATCCGCAGTGAGCGCGGATTCCTGCTGCTCCACTACCTTCGCCGCCGCACTCTGAAAGCCGGAGAATATCTTTTCGACCAGCCGGCCAACTCGTTCGAAATTCAAAAACGCCTTCAGCGCGGCGATGTCTACTTCCACACTGTCGTGGTGCCGGAAGGCTTCACCATGTTCGATATTGCCCGCGCCGTGGAAGCGGCGGGCCTTGGACCGGCATCAGATTTCATCAAAGAAGCGGAGACGGACACTGCTCTGATTTCCGATCTCGCGCCCAGCGCGCCTTCCCTCGAGGGCTTTCTGTTCCCCGACACATATCAATTCACCCGGATGCAAACCATGCACGATCTGGCGGCAGCCATGGTGCGGCAGTTTCGCGCGGTCGCGCGTGATGTTGGATTAATCGCGCCCACGTCCGCTACGCTCACGACGGTCGACGCTAACTCGGCCCCCGGTCTTTCTTCAGGGACGCGGGATCTCGAGCGCACCGTGATCATGGCTTCGATTATTGAGAAGGAAACAGCCGCGCCCGGCGAGCGCCCGCTGGTGGCGAGCGTCTATTACAACCGTCTCGCCAAGGGAGTTGCGCTCGACGCCGACCCGAGCATCATTTACGCCGAACTTCTGGCGGGAAGCTACTCCGGCGCGTTGCATCACGACGACATGCGCTTCGCATCGCCCTACAACACTTACATTCATGCCGGCCTTCCGCCGGGACCGATCGGCAACCCCGGCAAAAGCGCGCTTGAAGCCGCCATGCATCCTGCGCAAAGCGATTACTACTACTTCGTTGCCGACGCCGCGGGGCATCACCGCTTTTCCCGCACCATCGAAGAGCACAACAAGAACGTGGCCGCCTACCGGCGCGCCGTGCGTGGACAATGACGAACCTTAGACAGCGCACGTGACCGCTTCAAGAAGGCGGCATCCCGATCCCGCGGTTTCACCAGCGGGACGGTCCTACATCCGATCAACGCCGGCAAAACTACGGCAACGCCACATTCATGCCCATGTTGTGAGCCACAAACGCCCAGGTGTCGGAGGTCTCATCGATCAGCTTGGTCACCGATTTTCCCGCCCCGTGTCCGGCCTTGGTTTCGATGCGGATGAGAATCGGAGCGGGGCCAGCCTGGTCGGCCTGCATGGTCGCCGCGAACTTGAAGCTGTGACCCGGTACCACGCGGTCGTCGTGATCGGAGGTTGCAATCAGGGTGGGCGGATATTTCGTTCCCGGCTTGATATTGTGCAGAGGCGAATAAGCGTAGAGCGCTTTAAATTCGGTCGGATCGTCCGACGATCCGTAATCCGAAGTCCACGCCCACCCGATGGTGAACTTATGAAAGCGCAGCATGTCCATCACGCCCACTTCCGGCAGCGCCACGCCGAACAGATCGGGCCGCTGCGTTTCGCAGGCGCCAATCAGCAGGCCGCCGTTGCTGCCGCCGCGAATCGCCAGCTTGGGGGTTGAGGTGTATTTATTCGCGATCAGCCACTCGGCAGCGGCAATGAAGTCATCGAAAACATTCTGCTTCTTCAGCTTCATGCCCGCCTGGTGCCATTCTTCTCCGTACTCGCCGCCGCCGCGCAGGTTGGGCTGCGCATAAATGCCTCCCATTTCCAGCCACACTAGGTTCGACACGGAGAAAAACGGCGTCAGCGAAATATCGAACCCGCCGTAGGCATAGAGCAGCGTTGGATTCTGTCCGTCGAGCTTGATTCCTTTTTTATAGGTGATGAACATGGGCACGCGCGTGCCGTCTTTGCTGTGATAAAACACCTGCTTGGTTTCATACAGCGAGGGGTCGAAATCGACCTTCGGCTTGCGAAAGACCGAACTCGCACCCGCCTGGGGATCGTAGCGATAAACCGCGGCCGGCGAAGTAAAACTGGTGAACGCGTAAAACGTCTCTTTGTCTTTGCGCTTGCCGCCAAAGCCGGCTGCCGTGCCGATGCCGGGCAGGTCAACATTGCGGATGAACTTTCCGCCCAGATCGTAAACCCGCACTTCCGTCTTCGCGTCTTTCAAGTAGCCGAGCAGAAAAACGTTGTCGACGACGTTGGCAAAGTCCAGCTTGTCCTCGCTCTGCGGGACAATACTCTTCCAGTTCGCGCGCTCGGGATGGCGGGTATCAATCGCAATCATCCGCCCGCGCGGCGCATCCAGATCGGTCTGAAACCAGAACACCGGGCCATCGTTATCGATGAAGTTATACTGCGCGTCGAAATCATCCAGGAGCCGCACGACTTCCGAATTCGGATTCGTCAGATCTTTGTAATACAGCCGGTTCTTCGGCGACGTTCCCTGCCACACCGAGATGATCAGATAATGCCCGTCGTCGGTGACGCTGCCGGCAAATCCAAGCTCTTTATTGTCCGGACGCTCATAAATCAGCTTGTCCTCAGACTGCGCTGTGCCCACCCGGTGGTAATAAAGTTTGTGATAATAATTTGCCTCGCGCAGCGCCGCGCCCTTCGGCTCATCGTAGCGGCTGTAATAAAATCCCTTGTTGTCTTTCGTCCACGAAGCGCCTGAGAACTTTACCCATTTCAAATCGTCGGGCAAATCCTTGCCCGTATCCACGTCGCGCACGTGCCACTCGTTCCAATCCGAGCCGGAAGTGGCAATCCCATAAGCCATCAGCTTGCCGTCATCGGAGACCGCTGTTCCGGAAAGCGCCACGGTTCCATCGCTCGAAAGCGTATTCGGATCGAGCAGCACGCGCGGCTCAGCGTTCAGCGACTCCGCCACCAGCAGCACGTTCTGGTTCTGCAAGCCGTCATTGTGGTCGTAAAAATACCGGCCGCCCTCCTGATGTGGAACGCTGAAGCGCTCGTAATTCCACAGTTTGGTGAGCCGGTCGCGAATCGCCTTGCGATAGGAAATCTGGTCGAGATAGCCGAATGTGACCTTATTTTCGGCTTCCACCCAGGCCTTGGTTTCCGGCGAATCGGTATCTTCAAGCCAGCGGTAAGGATCGGCCACTTTGGTGCCGAAATAGTCGTCAACCTGATCGCCGCGCCGCGCCTGCGGATATGGGAGCGTCGCTGAATTTTGTGCGGTTTGCGAAGAGAGCATGGTCACGAGAGTAGACATAAGAGCAGTCAACAGAATTGCGGTGCGGTTTCTCAGCTGCATAGATGCCTCTGGAGATTAATGGGAGCGATCTATTGTGCCTGAGATTGGACGGGGAAGTATAGGGGAGGCGCTGTTCAAATGGCTGGACCTGAAAGCCAGCCGACCGAAGTACAGAGGCCCATCGACAGGCATCAAGCGCGAGGCTCAGCATAACAAGATACAGCCCAACATCTTTGCGGAGTTAAGGTAGCGTCCGCCGCTGGCGCCCCGGCTTGCCCGCCGGCTTGTAATCCGCCGGATAAAGCACCACCGACCGGTTGAAACCCTCTCCATCGCTCTCGGTGCGCAAGTCGGTCTGATCGCGCAGGGCCAGGTGAACAATGCGCCGCTCGCGTGACGACATGGGCGCAAACTGATAAGGATTGCCCGTCTGCCGGACTTTTTCCGCCGCCACGTTGGCCGCCATGCGCAACTCTTGCAGCCGCGTGGCGCGATGGTTCCTGCAGTCAAAAGAAATCTTTTCGTGCTCGGCCGAGGGCAGGCGCAGAATTTCAAACGCGATCAGTTCGAGTGAGCGCAGCAGTTCGCCGCCGCGGTCCAGCAGCAGGGCCGAATCGGGCCCGGAAAAGTCGACGAAAATCTCCGGCTTCTCCCAATCGCTCTGCGCTGGAGGGTCCACCACAATGCGGTATTTCAGGTGCAATCCTCCATCGTTAACGACAGCCTGGAGGAACTCGTTAATACGGTTGGCGGCGGCGAGTTTGTCCATAAGTAAGCTTTCAGCGCTCAGCTTTCAGCCGAGCCATCGACGTGCAAATAAGTCTGCCGATTACGACAGAGGGCGCGGCGGTCGAAACAGAAACGACTGCTTGAGCGATGCCAAGCTGACGGCTGATAGCTGACGGCCGGCAGCTTCACTTCTCTTTCTTCCTTGCCCGCTTTGCGATCATCTCGCGCATTTCGCGTCCCAGACTGGTCCGGTTCATGACCGACTGCTGGATGATCGAAATCAGATTGCTTTCGGTGTAGTACAGGTTCAATCCGGCAGCCAGTTTGAAAAAGATGAAGCCCATAAACAGCGGCATCATCACCGTCATGATCCGTTGCTGCGCCGGGTCCATGCCCGCCTGAGGCGTCATGCGCTGCATCACGATCATGCTGAGCACCATCAGGATGGGCAAAACCACATCCGGCGCCGACAGGTCCCTGATCCACAGCCAGTGAGCGTGCCGCAATTCCAGCGCCACGCCCAGCATACGATAGTACGCAATCAGGAAGGGGAACTGAATCAGCAGAGGCAAACATCCTCCCGCCGGGTTCACTCCTTCTTTCTTGTATACCGCCGCCACTTCTTCCTGCATCGCCGCCTTACGCGGGTCGCGCATGCTGTACTTCTTGTACTTTTCCTGGATCGACTTGATCTGCGGCTGAACGCGCTGCATCTTCAGCATGGACTTCATCTGCGTGATGCGCAGCGGCAACAGCGCGATGGTGATGATGAGCGTCTGAATCACAATCGCCCATCCCCAGTTGGGCACAATGTGGTTGTAGGTCCACTTCAGCCACAAAAACAGCGGCCGCGCCAGAATTCCCCACCAGCCGTAATCCACCGCGCCGCGCAGATCGGCGTTGTCGTTGCGGATCGCCGGCACGTGGATCGAGTCCAGCACCGCCAGTTCCTTCGGCCCAACAAACATCCGTTCCACCGTGGTGGCGTTGTGCGCGTCGCCCACCGCCGCTCCCAGCAACTCAACCTTGGCGTTTTCCTGAGTGTTGAACGTGGTCTTCTGCGTGATGTCCAGCGGATTGCGCAGCGTGACCATTGCCGCAGAGGCGGGATCTTCGGGAATAAAAATCGCCGTGAAATACTGGTCGCCCACCCCTCCCCACTCGAAGGGAACTTTGATGGTATTGCCGCCGCTCACGCTCTTGATCGGAAGGCGCAACACATAGTTGGGAAAAACCAGTGCGGTGCGGTCGGTGGAAGCATCGCTGTGATAGTCGATGCGCGCTGCCGCGTAAGAGGCCCCATTCACCTGGTCGCCAAATCCCGCCGGCCAGGCCGGCGGCGCGAAGATGGCCGACCCTTTGTAGATGACCGACGTTTCCACATTCAAAACATAAGTGTGATCGAAGCGGAAAGTCTTGCGCACCGTCACTTCGGGGTCGGAATATTCGAAGGTGATGGTGGCCGGCGCGGTCAAGTGCCCATCGCTTGAACCCACATACAACGCGGAGTTCAGCTTGTTCCGCAAGGTCTCATCGCTGGTCCACAGCGAAAGCGGGTAGCCGTATTTCGCCGAAGCGGCGGCATTCACCAGATCGAGGCGTCCGTTCTGGTCTTCGTTGTCGAACTTTTTCAGGATCCAGGATTTCACCTGCGCGCCGCGATTGGTGAAGGTGATCTTGTAAAGATCGTTTTCGACGACGATTTCACTCTCACTCGCCGCTTGTTTCGAAACCGCGGGCGCAGGCGCCGCAGGCGCAGCCGAGACGGTCGACGGAGCGCCTGTTCCCGGCCCCGTTTGCGTCTGCGCCGGTAACGACGCCGACTGCTGTTTCTGAGGTGCAGCAGGCTGCGGAAGAAATTTCTTCATCAGCGGCTGCGACACGACCAGGACGATAAACGTAAGAAGGAAAACCAGCAGCAGACGCCGCTCTCCGCCCGGATCTTGTTGAGGATTTTGATAGTCTGGCAAAGTTCACTTACCGGCTACAAACTCGTTGCAGCGTTGCGTTTCGATTGATATCAAGCTTGCAGTTCCCAAAAAGGCGCTGCATCACAGGTTCGCTCCCATCGCCTTCTTCACCACAGGGTCGTAGCCTGAGCTCCCGAAGGGATGACAACGCAGAATTCTCCGCGCCGCCATCCAACCCCCCTGCAGTGCGCCGTAACGCTCCACCGCCTCCATCGCGTATTCCGAACATGTCGGCACATAGCGGCAGGCTGTCGGCAGCAGCGGCGAAATCGCCCACTTATAACCGCGCAGCAATCTCAGGACCATGAATTTGGCGCATTGGTTCAGATACTCTCGCCTTCCGCCCGCG
>DATLKM010000044.1:0-4212 GCA_035538435.1 Binatia bacterium | reverse complement strand
CCTCACCGCCGAACGGGGTGTATCCGCGATAAGGAGTGCCGGCAACGGCGATGCTTCCGCTGATGGCGACTGAACTCGCGAAGTTTCCGCCTGTCAGTCCGTCGCCCGGTGTGAGCGTGGCGCTCTCGGTCATGTTTGTCCATCCGGACGACGGTTTTTCGTAAATGAAGGCCGCGCCCAACGGCCGGTTGTGGATCGGGCTGCCAACCAGAATCGTATCGCCGTCGATGGAAACCGAGAGACCGGTTTCGTCGAAATCGGCTCCGTCAGAGACAGTCAGCTCCGCCGTCTGTGTCATGTTCTTCCATCCCCCGTTGGGCTCCACGAAGACATAGGCCTTGCCCGGCCCGGCGGTGCCAATCGCGCCAAACTGCGTAGCGCCTACAACGGCAGTATTTCCGCTGATGGAAACCGAGTAACCGAACAGATCGTTCGCCTGACCGTCCGAGGCGGAAAGCTGCGCGGTTTCCGTCATGTTGTGCCATCCCCCGGCGGGTTTCACGTAAACGTAGGCGGCGCCGGTTTGGGAGTTGAAACCGTAGTCGCCCACAATAATGGTGTCGCCGCTGATAGCGACTGAGTCCCCAAAATAAATGTTGCCGTCGGAGGGCGCCAACACCGCGGTGGGTGTCGCCATGTCGGTCCATCCGCCGGCAGGCTTTACGTAAACGAAAACGTAATTCTCTGAAGTGCCGGTGCAGCCGCCCGTGACGATGGTATCGCCGTCGACCGCAACCGGGGCGGTAAACGGTTCCACGTTTATCGTGCCGCTCAGAGTCGCGGCCGGCCCGGCATTGCGCCATCCCTGTGCGCTCTTAGTAAAGACTTTCGCCACCTGATTGTAGTTGCCGTTCAGCGGGATCATGCCAACCACGGCAGTGTCGGACGAGATGCTGACTGAGTTCGTGAGCAAGGCGCAACATCCCGGAGCAACAAATCTGGCTAGCTGTGACCACTCGCCGGGCGAGGCGTTGATCGGAGCCGATGCCCCGCTGCCGGCGGACTGAGCCAGGCATACAATCCCGGCCATCGAAATAAAAGCTAAGGCCCGCGCTATGCGCGGAACAGGCAGCGGCATGGAGAATCTCCTGCAGAGGCTTCAGCCACCGTTCGAGACCGATGGCCGGCTGTAGACTCTTTTGCCGCGCGGGGGAGAAATGCGGCTCCAAGTCTGGACTGCAATTATGCTATGGCTCTAAAGGCAGGTCAATCGGGTTCGCATGAAATGGCTGGCAGAAAATTGCATCCTTGACGGCACGTTACAGACTTGTAAATGCCGGCCACAACTCTACCGCACTTCCACCGACAGCAAATCTCCATCCGACAGTCCACCCGGCTTGTAGTTCACTGAGACCGACCGGTCATTCCACTCGCACGAGAACGAATCTGCTCCAATCAGCAGCAGGGACTTGTAATTGGGTGTGCGCAGTTTGAGCACGACCCCGTTGGCCGTGACCGTAAGCACGGCAGCCGGAGATTGCGAGCAGTCAATGCCCACCAGCCGTCCCTGAAAAAATTTTGCCGGCCGGTTATCGGCGGTTGTTCTCGAGCCTTGCACCGAGGCCGTCCGTTTGGCGGCGTCTTCCTCCAGCACATCGAACGGCGAGCTTTGCTTAGAAATCTGCTTGCTGGGGCTGGAAGCGCTGCCGGCGACGCCATACTTTTGCTCGTCCGCGATCCTGACCAGTTCTTCCCGCGCTTCGCCCGCAATCTGCGGATTCGAATTCGCCTTCAGCCGGTCAAGCAGTGTGTGCGCCGCGTCCCATTTCTTGTCTTCCACATAAATTTCCGCCAGATGGTAAACGTATTGCTGATCGCGCGGGCTCAGTTGCATGGCGGCGCGTTCGGCTTGCAACGCCGCCGTAGCGCCTCCGCCTTCGGTCCGCGCCACCGCCAGCAGGTCGTACGCGTCGGCGAATTCCGGATACCATTCCAGCACCGCCCGCAAATCCTGCATCATGTTGGGCAGGCCCTGAATCGTTTTCTTGCTGGTCATCGCCATGCGGTACTTCATCACGCAGGAGTAATAACGGATCCACATGTCCCGCGGATCGAGCGAGGCGGCGTTGCCTAACTCTTCGGCGGCGGCGTCCCACGCGCCGTGCTCCAGATGCTGCCACGCCAGCGCGCGGTGCGCGATCTCGTCCCCGGGAACGTAAAACGACTTCTTCTCCGCGTTCTCCTCTTCCTGCTCGCGTTTTTCCGAATTGGCGCTCTTCACCGAATTCTTATCGGCCTCAGCTGAGGCTGCGGCTTTGGCAGCGGCCGGATTGGGAGCGGAAGCCAGCGCCTGCAATTCCTGTAATCCGGCGTCGTGATGGTCGGGCACGCGCACTTTTACGTCCGCAGCAATCGCCATCGCATCGGATACGGCAATCGGCTTCACCGTGATCACGTTGTCGTCCGGCTTCACCGTTTCCGGGAAGGTGTAAACCGGCGGCGGATTCTGCTGCGTGCCCGCTTGTTTTGAGCTGTCCAATGCCACGAACAGCGGCGTCAGCGAGTGAAAATAATCTTTCACCGCTTTGTCGAATTCGGCGGCTGACATGCCATACGCCTTCTGTATCGCTTCCTCCACCGGCACATGCTGGTTTTCGACCAGACCGAAGTAAGTACCGGTTTCGGGCAGCTTTTTTTCGTGAATCAGATAATGCATGGTGATCCACGACTGCGCGTAGAACAGCGTGCGGTGCGTACCCTCGGCATAGCCGGAGGTATCGTGCTTCATGGTGAACAGGTCCGGCACCGACAGCCACACCTGTGCGCCCAGAAGTTCAGTCAGCGATTTTGGCGGATTGCGCACTTCATTCTGATTGCCCAGCAGGTCTTCTTTATATATGGATTGCAATTCGGGATCGCCGCCGATTTCGATTTGTTTGTTATCCACGCGGACCGAGCTGAAGTATTCCGCCAGGCCCTCATCGAACCAGCCTTCCACGGGTGGGTAGTTGTAATTGACCAGCAGGTGCGCGAACTGGTGCGTGACCGCGCGCCACGGCTCCGGCTCGAAAAGATTCAGCACAAAAAAATTCTGATCGCTTCCCGGAACGAAAAATCCGGGAACGCTGGTGGGCCGGCCCTGTTGAAGCGGGGCGCAGCGATAATAATCCTTGTCGTTTCTGAATGCGAGGATAGTGAGAGGCACCGGATCGTTCGGCCGCTCTTTCATCAGCAGCGTGGCGAAAGCCGACCGCATCTGCTCGAAGCGCAGCGCAACTTCGCGACCTTCTTTGTCGCTTCCATCCGTAATAACCGTGAAATGCTGGGAGTGGACTTCACTCCATGGGGACTTTTCCGCGGCATTGCCGGGAAACACAAATAGCTGGCAGCAAGCGGCCAAAAGCAAGAGAGCGGGAATGCGTTGAGAGCGGGCCATACCTTAGCCTGCAAAGCGACGGGAGAAGCGCGGCTCCTTAAAATGCTAACACGGTAATGGCCGCGCCATGCCGCTTAAGATGTGGACTGACCGGTCATCGCCGCCTCGGAACTGGCGGCGAAAAACTTGCGTATACCATAGCATACAAGGCGGGATTGAGACCCCTCGCCTGAGCGCGCGGCGTCCCCACGCAGCCTCCTTCATGCGTGGGGGCGTTCTACAATGGTCGCGTGACTTCGTCAGCCAGCGCGCGTCTTGAGCGGGTGCAGGCACAGCTGCGGCTGTATGACCATCCGCTGCTGAATTTTTCCGCCCGCAGTAAAGGCGAAGGCGTGGAAGTCATTATTCAGTTCAAGGACGTCTCCGTCCCTGTGCACACCTATTATTTCGAATTGCATCCCCGCGATCTGGACCACCCCAACTTCGAGTGGAGTTTTCAGCGCCAGCTCTACGACGCGCTGCACGATTATTTTGTGGAAATGTTCATTCGCACCCCGCAGGACTTGAAGGAACGCCGCCTGAGTGAATCAACTCCGCCAAACAATTGAAGAAGAAATCCGCGCGCGCGGGCCCATTCCGTTTTCGCGCTACATGGAGTTATGTCTGTATCATCCCGAACTCGGCTATTACTCTCGCCATGCCGCCCAGTTCGGCAAGGCCGGCGATTTCTACACCTCGAGCGATGTGCACGCCGTTTTTGGCCGCCTGATGGCGCGCCAGTTCGACGAAATGTGGCGCTCCCTCGGTTCGCCTTCTCGAATCGATGTAGTTGAATTCGGCCTCGGCCGCGGACTTTTCGCACAGGATGTTCTCGACTGGTCGGAACAGAAATTTCC
>DATLKM010000043.1:0-3485 GCA_035538435.1 Binatia bacterium | reverse complement strand
CGGGAATTGCTCTGGGAGCGGGGTTTGAGTAATACTTGGGTGCGGAGTTAAAAGAAGCAAGCAGGAGCGGGAGTTCTTATTACAAGTACAGGAAAAATTCTTCACATGGCTCAGAAGTCGAATTCGAAGAAGGCATCGATGGCGGACGATCCGCGGCTGGCGCAGGCGCTACAGAATTATGAAGCGGGGCTGCGGGCGCTGCAAGAACATAAATTCGAGAAGGCCAAGCCTTTGTTTGAAAAGGTGCTGGCGGGCGGGGCGCGGGAATTTTCCGACCGGGCCAGCATGCACCTGAACATTTGCAATCAGCATTTGGAGCGGACCACGGCGCAGCAGTTCAAAACGGTAGAGGAACACTACGACTACGCGGTGTCGCTGATGAACGTGGGCGATTACGTGACCGCGCGCGAACATATTGAGAAGCTGATGAAGCAGTCTCCCAAGACGGATTTTGTGATTTACGGACTGGCGGCGCTGGACTGCCTGACCGGGCACGTGGAAGATTCGCTGAAGCGCCTGGATGAGGCGCTGCGGCTGAACGCGAGCCTGCGCTACCAGGCGCGGAACGATTCGGACTTTCATAATCTGGCGGAGGACCCGCGATTTACCGAGTTGCTGTATCCGGACCCGGGGGCGGAGATGGTCCCGCAGGAAGCCGGGTATCGAGAGGACGAGTCGTATTAGGGTTGGGCGTCTTCCGAACGGCCGGCAGAAAAGCAGGTTCCTCTGCGCCGCTTCGCGCGCGTTCGGAATGACATACTCTTGGCCCGGGCGGAGACCACGGGCTTCGGGGTGACCGGCGAAGAAGCTTCACTTCTCTCATTATTTCTGCTTTTATTATTTCTGCACCGCGGCCGCGTGTGAGCGGCAGCCTTCATCATGCAAACCACGACAGCCGAACGGATGAGCACGGAGAAAGCTGCGCGCGAGCGCGGCTTGCGGGTGGTGGCGATTGGCGGCGGAACCGGGCTTTCGACGCTGTTGAAGGGGCTGAAGCGTTTTGTGGCCGGGCCGGGAGAGACGGTCGAGGCGCGGGCGGGGGTTCCGGTGATTCGCGATCTGTGCGCGGTGGTCACGGTCAGCGACGATGGGGGATCGAGCGGGCGGCTGCGGAAAGAGCTGAACATGCTGCCGCCGGGCGACATCCGCAACTGCATTGTGGCGCTGAGCGAAGATGAGGCGCTGCTGTCGCAACTGTTCCGGCACCGGTTTGACAAAGGATCGGGGCTGGAGGGGCACAGCTTCGGGAATCTTTTTCTGGCGGCGCTGACCGACATCACGCAGGATTTTTCCGAGGCGGTGCGGCTGTCGTCGGAAATTCTGGTGACGCGAGGGCATATCTATCCGGCGACGACTTCGAATGTTGAACTGGAAGCGCGGATGGAAGATGGCACGCGGGTGCGGGGCGAAACGAAGATCACGGCGAGCAAGGGGCGAATTCAGGAGCTGTTTCTGGTTCCCGAGAACGTGGAGCCGATGCCGCAGACGCTGGATGCGATTGCGCGGGCCGACATTATCAGTATCGGGCCAGGGTCGCTGTTCACCAGCTTAATTCCGAACCTGCTGGTGCGGGGGATTGCCGAGGCGATTGTGACTTCGCCGGCGACCAAGGTTTACATTTGCAATCTGATGACGCAGGCGAATGAGAGCCTGGGACTTTCCGCGGCGGACCATATTTGCGCCCTCAATCGACATGCGGGAGGGCAGATTTTTGACTACGCGCTGATCAACCGCACTCCGGTTTCCGACGAATTGAAGGCGAAGTACGCGCTGGAGGGGGCGTGCGAGATTCCTCCGGATGGGGAATCGATTGAAGCGCTGGGAGTGATTCCGGTGCTGGGGGATTATCTGGAAGAAGCGGGAGTGGCGCGGCATAACACGGAACAGGTGGCCGCGGATTTGTTGCAATTGGGACGCGGCGCCGGGCGTGCAAGGAGCGGCGCTTGAGGGGGTTGGTGTGGTTCCGGCAGAACAGCAGGTTCCTCCACTCGCCGTCGCTTCGCGCCGGACTTCGGTCGGAATGACAATGTGAGACGTCGCTTCGCGCCGGACTTCGGGCGAGTATGGGGATGAGACGCGGCCCGCGAGTTTCGGGCTGGAACGACAGGAGTAAGATGTTCGGTATGCGAACAAGTTGGAGAGCGATAGCCGGGGCGGTCGTCGTGCTGCTGGCGTTTGCCGGCATGGCGGCGGCGCAGAAAGATGCCGACAACGAGGGGATCGCCAGCCTGAGTTTTGTGGTTGTGAAGGAAGACAACGGGAAGCCGATCCGGAATGCGGCCGTGATTATGCATCCGGTGAGCAGCGATGGGAAGCAGAGCCGGGGCGGGCTGGAACTGAAAACCGATGTGGACGGGAAGGCCAGCTTCGACGATGTTCCCTATGGAAAGTTGCGGGTGCAGGTGCTGGCGTCAGGATTCCAGACGTTCGGGGAAGATTACGACATCCGGCAGCAGAAGATTTCGTTGACCATTAAATTGAAACGGCCGCAGAACCAGTATTCGATTTATGAGGGTCATCCGGAAGAGAAGAAGGCTCCGCCGCCGCCTCCGGCTAGTGATTCGGGGAAGCCGCAGTAGGGGGTTGATCGGAGCTTGCTCCCCAACATTTGTTGCAATGAGATCCCTCGGCCCTCTGGTGAAAACGCGGGCCTTCGGGATGACGCCGCTTTATTTTTACCTGCGTCTATGGGAACGGTACAGTCATGAACTATCTTCTGAAAACTGAGCCTGGGGTTTACTCTTTCGCCGATCTGCAACGCGACGGGACGACGATTTGGGATGGAGTGACCAATCCCGTGGCGGTGAAAAACCTGCGCAATATGAAGCCGGGTGACAGGCTGGTGATTTACCACACCGGCGATGAGAAGAGCGCGGTGGGAACAGCGACGGTGGTTTCCGTAGACGATGCGGACGCGAAGACTCCGCTGGTGAAGATTAAAGCGGGCAAGCCGCTGGCAAAGAGCGTGAGCCTGGCTGAGGTAAAGGCGAACAAGTTGTTTGCGGATTCGCCGCTGGTGCGGCAGGGACGGCTGAGCGTCGTGCCGCTGACCGATGCGCAGTATAAATTCCTGGCGGCGGAATAAAGAATTCGAGTGGCACGAGTTGGAACTCGTGCCCTTCCCGTCTTTCGCAATCGTCCATTTCTTCGACACCCCATTTTTTCGGCGACGTTGACGCGCCGGGGTTGGGCGCGATCAATCTTTCCCGTCTGTCAATCTCCCCGGTACCCACATCTACTGAGGAATCTGGTTGATGGTGTTCGGCGGTTTGGTGGCCGTCGTATCCGGATAATTGCTCTTGCCGTAGGTATTGCTGCCCGGGTTGTTGCCGGTAGCCGGCGCAGCTTTGGCGGCGGAGTCCGGCGGAGGGGAATATTTCGATCCCTGATACGAGGCCGCGTCAGCGTGATCGATCGGCTTCATCGCGACTACCTGATAGTGGCGCATTTTCCGGTCGCCGTCGGGAATGCGCATGTCGAGCTTG
>DATLKM010000042.1:0-2672 GCA_035538435.1 Binatia bacterium | reverse complement strand
GCAACTGACACCAGCCGGATGTCGGTCTCTCGGAACGCGTCATCGACCACCCGATGCTTGATGAGCATGAGCGCGGTACCCGTCGGGCGTTGTGCCGCAACATGAGTGCCACGCGCCCGGTGCATGTGGTCAAGACGCCTTCCAGGCCCGCCATTTGCCAAACCTCGTTGTTGTTCTGCAATGGCTTCAACTGCAAGCCAAAATTAAAGTTCCCGCAGCCCAGCGGTGGTGCAGCGTGCTTTCCCTTATGCCGCGGCGCGCGCGCGGAAGTGCAGGTGAGCGACGGCGCGAAGCCGAAACTCAGGTACGTGAAGGCAAAATCGTTCTGGCCGTCTCCGTTTAGGTCGATCGGAACGGAAAGGCCGAATCTATCGATGGTGAGATTGGTCTTGGTGGAGACGATCTTGGCGTGGGCGGGTTGCACGCAAGCCAGCAGCGCCACCCCGGCGGATCCTGCTGCGACTGCGTAGGCATGGAGATGCTTCTCCATCTGGCTCGACAACGGCGAGCGAGAGCGTAGATTTTTCTTTGAATCCTGGCTCGGGCGGGTCATGGCAATCCTTTCTTAATTGAGGTTGAACCTTCAGAAAAATGACCGCGGGGAGGGGCGGCATTGGAAGGTGCGGCGATTGTCAGCGCAAACGGAACGGCTGTCAAGATTGAAAGAAGTTGCAAGGTGCAAGTCCGATCCTAGGATCGAACCGCGCTGCTTCCTCTTTCTTCCTTGCCCCAAGCTTCTTTGCGGCAAAGCGAAAGCGCCGGCGCTCCCGCGGCGAGCGTTCCCAGGTCGGTTTGCGGTTCGGCCGGGAACTTACGCATCGATGCGTGCGCGCCGGAAGTCTTGCCGGCGACGATCGGTGTGTTGGGGCTGGTTTCGTAGGCGTAACCCGTGAGCCTGGCCGAAAGCGGTTCTGCCCCGCCCACGCTAAGGCGCGCCCATCCATAATGCGTTTCTCCGTCGATCTGGAATTGCAGTCCCAGGTAGCGATTCTTAACGTTGGCCCAGGCACCATGAAAGCTCAGTTCGGTACCGATGAAGGTGTGCAGCGTAGCCATAAATTCGCCCTGGAACTTGCGCGAAGAGCCAATGTTCTGGCCGGCGGCGAGCGCCGCTGCTCGCCCTCCGTAGCCCACGGCGCCATTGCCCTGCACCGCTCGCGCGAATATTTTCGAAGTAAATCCCGATGTATCGATGCTCTCGTGCCCGACAGCGCTGATGAAGAAGTCTGTGACGCCGTCGCCGTTGAGATCGAGCGAATAGCTATGGAGCGTCTTGGTCGAGATGGTCACATTGGCGGGCGTGTACACGATTTCTGCGCTCGCGGGCGGAGTCAAGGCCAGCAACCCGACTCCGGTTGCGCCTGCGGCCAGGGAATACATGCGGAGCTGGTGATTGAGCCATGGGGAAGATTGCTGAGTGCGGCTGACCTGCGGCATAGGTCACCTCGTGCGCGGCATTTTGCTATGGAGGGCATTGAGAGTCAATGAGCTCTCGGCAGAATTTACAGTCTTTTGACAAAGGTGGATTCTGGTTTGGCGGGAGGGGCGAACTTTTGGGGGGCAGGTTTTCGCTCCGCGAGATTGAACCCCGTAACCCGGGCCCCGGCGACGGTAATATGGAATGTATGGATGTTACGGTCGGTGAAATCCCCTACGCGGAGCTCTACAACATCATTCTGAATTGCGTCGGCCCGCGGCCGATTGCGTGGGTCTCAACCCTTAGCTCGTCGGGGCAGCCGAACCTGGCGCCGTTTTCGTTCTTCAATTGCGTCTGCGTCGATCCGCCGCTGCTGGCCTTTGCGGCGGGCTTGCGGCCTGCGAAGAACGCGGGCGCGACGCAAGGGGAAGCCACGGGGGTGGCGAAAGACACCTTGCGCAACGTGCGCGAAACCAAGGAATTCGTGGTGAATGTCGTCACCTATGAGTTGCGCGAACGCATGAACTTGACCAGCGGCGAATACGATTCGACCGTGAGCGAATTCGACCTGGCAAAGCTTACGCCCCAGCCTTCGCGACTGGTGCGCCCCAGCCGGGTGGGAGAATCCCCGGTGAGCTTTGAATGCAAGCTTTATCAGATTCTCGATTTTTCTCCCGCCCCCACCGGCAGCAGCCTGGTCATTGGAGAGGTCGTGGCGATTCATATCGGCGATGCGCATCTCAAAGATGGCCGCATCGACCGCAATTCGCTCGACCTGATCGGGCGCATGGGGGGCATGCAGTACGCGCGAACGACCGATCGATTCGAGATGGTGCGGCCGAAGGCCTAAGGGACGCCGCAGCGGCGTCGGTGGTCCGCGCTGCTAGAATAATGGTTTCTACTTATGTTCGAGAATCTCCAGGAAAAACTACAGCGCGCCTTCAAGAGCTTGCGGGGCCAGGCGCGGCTTTCAGAAGAAAACATTGCCGAAGCGCTGCGCGAAATCCGCCTCGCGCTGCTTGAAGCCGATGTCAACTTCAAAGTCGTCAAAGAGCTGATTGACCGCATTCAGGCCAAAGCCGTTGGCCAGGAAGTCATGACGGCGCTTTCGCCCGGCGAGCAGGTTATCAAGATTGTGCGCGACGAACTGGTCGAGACGCTCGGCAAAGATACGGCGCGCATCAAGTTCGCTTCGCAGCCGCCGACGGTGGTGCTCATGGCCGGGCTGCAAGGCTCCGGTAAAACCACGACTTCG
>DATLKM010000041.1:0-8861 GCA_035538435.1 Binatia bacterium | reverse complement strand
GCCTTGATCTCGCGGTCGTCGACGATGCGGCCCTGCTTCCCGACGTATCCTTCGGCGGCAAACCGCTCCGCCACATTTCGAATGTGATGATTCACGCCAAAGGCTTCCTGGAAAAGCAGCATTCCAGGATGGGGTCCGTCTTGCTTCGGCCGCGCCACGTAGGCCGACATTGCGCTTCCGTCAGCGACGGCGAGCTCAATTTGTTCTGTTCGAACTTCTGACATGTCGATCCACTTTCCTTGAACGCGGAGATCTCTCTTATCTCTTAGTTTCGCACGGCGGCCCGCCCATGTGGGGCCGTGACACGCGTCACTGACGCTCATGGCCGCGAAAATGCTACAGTATTCGGTTTATGTCTGCTCCCGATTCCATTTTTGTCCGCGCCTGCAAATCGCAGAAGACGCCGCGTACCCCGGTCTGGTTTATGCGCCAAGCAGGGCGTTACATGCCCGAGTACCGTGCCGTGCGCAAGAAGCATTCATTGCTGGAGATTTGCAAGCAGCCTGATCTGGCTGCGCAGGTCACAATTGAAGCCGCGGAGATTTTGCAGGTTGACGCCGCCATCATCTTTGCCGACCTGTTGCTTCCTCTCGAAGTCATGGGGCTGCCCTTTCACTTTGCAGCCGGTGAAGGGCCGGTAATCGAAAAGCCGGTGCGTTTGAGAGGTGACATTGAGCGCCTTCGCACGGACGGCGCTTCAGAACTCGGTTACGTCGCTGAGGCTGTGAGGTTGGTAGCCGGGCATTTTGCCGGGAAGGTCCCCGTCATCGGTTTTTGTGGGGCGCCGTTTACGCTGGCCAGTTACATGATTGAAGGCGGCGGGTCGCGGCATTATCTGAACACCAAAAGAATGATGTACAACTCGCCCGGCGACTGGGATGAACTGATGCGCAAACTGGTCGCGGTGACGGTGGAATATTCGGCCGAACAGGTGCGCGCCGGCGCTGACGTCATTCAGATTTTCGACAGTTGGGTGGGTTGCTTAAGCGTTGAGGATTACCGCCGCTATGTTCTGCCGCATGTGACCGGCATGGTGAAGAATTTGCGGAAGACTGGCGCGCCGATTATCTACTTCGGGACCGACAGCGCAACGCTGCTGCCCGCAATGAATGAGACCGGTGCGGATGTGATCGGGCTGGATTGGCGCGTGCCCTTGAATGTTGGCTGGGCCGCGTTGAATCATCGCTGCGCCGTGCAGGGCAATCTCGACCCGGTGCTGCTCTTTGCCGACTGGAAAGAGCTGAAATCGCGTGCGGAACAGATTCTGAAACTTGCCGGCGGCCGTGCCGGGCACATTTTCAATCTTGGCCACGGCATTTTGCCGGAAACGCCGGTGGAGAACGTTAAGAATCTCGCGCGCTTCGTGCAGGAATATTCTTCGCAGCAGCTGGCGCAATGATCCGCATCGCAATCATCGGTGGCGGCATTTCAGGATTGTCCGCCGCCTTCGCGCTGGAAGAAGCTCGCCGAGCAGGCACTGCGGATTATGTTCTGTACGAATCCACTTCCCGCCTGGGCGGCGTGCTACGCACCGAACACATCGATGGCTGCGTGGTGGAGGCCGGCCCCGATTCGTTCATCACCGAGAAGCCGTGGGCGGCGGATCTGTGCCGAGCGCTGGGATTGGGAAACCAGCTTATCGGGTCCAACGACGCCGATCGCGTCACCTACATTGCGGTGCGTGGCCGGTTGGTTCCCATGCCGGATGGGCTGATGTTCATGGTGCCCACCAAGATTATCCCTACGGCCCTATCGCCGTTATTTTCGTGGGGCACCAAGATCCGGATGGCCCGGGAGTTTTTGAGTCCGCCAGGCCCCGCCCATGGCGATGAAAGCGTGGCGTCGATGGTCGAGCGCCACTACGGCGCCGAAATGGTGGATCGCCTGGCTGACCCGCTGCTCTCGGGGGTTTATGGCGGGGAAGCGGCGCAATTGAGCGTACGGGCCGTACTTGCCCGCTTCGCCGAAATGGAGCGCACCAGTGGCAGCCTCGGGCGCGCCATGCTCAAGGCGCGAAAAAAAATGAAGCACCGCGATGGGGTGACGCCTCCGCTGTTCACCTCTCTTCTAGGCGGAATGCAGCAACTGGCCGAAACTCTTGTTACGCGCCTCAGTCCGTCGTCACTTCTGACTGGATCTCCAGTTCAATCGATTCAGCGCGGAGAAAGCGGCTGGAATGTTGGGGCTGGAGAAAAATCGGGCCGCTTCGATTCGATCATCATCGCGTTGCCTGCGCGCGCCGCCGCGGAGGCGCTATCTGAGGCAGTTCCCGAGCTTTCATCTGAACTTGGTGCGATCGGCTATAGTTCATCGATCACCGTGGTTCTCGGCTACGGCCGGCAGGTGCGCGAATCACTGCCGCCGGGATTCGGCTTTCTGGTTCCTCGCAGCGAAGGCAAGAAGTTGCTGGCGGCAACTTTTGTTCATAACAAGTTTCCTCATCGCGCTCCTCAGGATCGGGCATTGCTCCGCTGTTTCTTTGCGGGATTGAATGCGGAAGAAGTGTGGCAGCTTTCCGAAGATGAGATCGTCGCTCTGGTCAGAAACGAATTGCAGCAGATTCTCGGCGTACGCGCGTTGCCGCTTTTCGCCCGCGTCTACAAGTGGAAGTCGGCTATGGCGCAATATGGGGTGGGGCACCTTGAGCGGTTAGAGCGGATAGAAAAACTGCGGCAGCAACGGCCCGGGCTGGCATTGGCTGGAAATGGCTATCGCGGGATCGGCGTACCGGATTGCGTGCGCTCCGGCGAGGAGGCGGCGCGACAGGCGCTCGCGAAATAATGCTGCTCTTCAACCGCGGCTAGGCGGGGACGTCTTTCTTCGCCACCGCTTCCCGCCGCAACTGGGCCACGACCAGGCGAATGTCATCGTAAGAAATTGCCTCCGGCAGGGCATCCTTTATGGGCTTTAGAAATTCGATTCCCACTTTCGCGCAGGCCTGGCGAATCATGTCCCGCAATTCCCAGTAGACCCAGTCGGGATGGAGATCTACGTCGCCGTTCTCAATCAGCGTGGCGACCGCTGCGACCACGGTGGAAAGCTGGCGGCCGCGCAACTGCGCGATTTCCTCGAGTGTGCGGCCTTCCCGCAGCAGGTCCAGAGTCTCAGTCAACGGCTTGCTGTCGGTTTCCGGACGAGGCGCGCGTGATCCTTCCTGAAACTTCTTCAGCACCGCCAGAATTTCCTGCCCATATTGTTCGGCCTTGCGCTCGCCAATCCCGGCTATCTCGCGCAGCTCGGCGAAGAACTTTGGGCGCTTCTCGCAGATTTCATCGAGAGAAGAGTCGTGCAGCACGACAAATGCCGGAACGCCCTTTTCCTTGGAAACCCGGCGCCGCCATTGCCGGAGATATTCACGCAACTCTTCCGCTTCCGGGTTAATCGCGGCCACAAACGACCTGGCGGGCTTAGCCGGCTTGCTTTCAGGTTTCTCCATCCAGGCGGCAGCGCTGCCGCACACATCGCAGGAGTCGCACTTGTGCCATTTCGGAGTTTCGCCGAAGTGGCGGCAAATCTGCCAGTGGCGGCACTGATTGGATTCCACGAAGTTGCGGATGATGTGATAACGTTCCCAGGCGCGCTCGCGCTCGGCAGGGTCGACAACGTTGTCGGCAAAGTACCCGAGCAGTCCGGCGTCGCGCCCCTGCCACAACAGCACGCAGTCGGCGCTCAATCCGTCGCGGCCGGCCCGTCCGGCTTCCTGATAATACTGCTCAATCGATTTGGGCAGCGAAAGATGAATCACCGCGCGAACGCTGGCCTTGTTGATCCCCAAGCCGAACGCGATGGTGCCGACCAGCACGCGGACTTCGTCCGAAGTCCACCGCTCCTGATTGCGTCGCCGCTCGTCCGCGTCCATCTTGCCGTGATAGGGAAGGGCGGGAATGTCGCGGCTCTCCAGAAAGCTGACGGTTTCGTTCACCCGGTTGATGGTGGGCGCGTAAACAATCACGTTGCTGCCTGAGTAGCTGTCGAGCGCCCGCGCGAGCAGATCCATCTGCTCGCGGCCCTGGCATTGGCGGACAAGGTAACGCAGGTTGGGACGATGGAAGCTGGCGATGTACTTATCGGGGCCGCGCAATTGCAGTTGGGCCAGAATGTCGTGTCTGACATGGCGCGTGGCGCTGGCCGTAAAAGCGGCGATGGGGCGGTCGGGAAATTTGTCGCGCAACCGCTTCAGTTGCCGGTACTCCGGCCGGAATTCATGGCCCCACTCGGAAATGCAATGGGCCTCGTCAATGGCAAAAAATGCAACCGGCACATCGCTGAGAAATCCCATGGTGTCGCCGCGCGCGACTCTTTCCGGTGAAACATAAAGCAGGCGGTAAGCGCCTTCGCGCGCCTGCTTCATCACAGCCGACTGCTCGGCGTCTTTCTGCGTGCTGTTGAGTACGGCCGCGGGAATGCCCATTTGCGCCAGTTGCGCGGCCTGGTCCTGCATGAGAGAGATCAGCGGGGAAATTACCACGGCGGTGCGTCCCGAAACTACGGCCGGCAGTTGATAACACAACGATTTGCCCCCGCCGGTGGGCATGACCACGCAGGTGTCGTGGCCGGCAATCAGGCTGCGCACGATCCGTTCCTGCAGCGGGCGGAACGCGCTGTAGCCCCAGTAGCGCTTGAGCGGAGTCAGCAGATCGGTGTCGACGATCATAAGGCTGGAAACTGCCACTCCCAGCCTACCTCGCAACCGGACTTCACGAGAGGGAAAAATGCGGGCAAATAACTATCTTTGCCAGATCCGGAACTCCCCGGGTGGAGCGAGCTTTGTCCGGACCTGCCATTCCAAACGCAGGTGACTAATGGGTCGATAGAGCTTCGGATTGCGCGATCTTCCTGCACTGCTCGCAGGGACAGATTTCGCGCAGCAGTTTCCATGAGTAAATTCCGAGGTCGTGACTGTCATTCCACTTGAAGCGGATGGCGTATTTGCCGATGGCTTCGGCCGAAACAGGTTTGGCCGCCGCTTTGAACATGGGCAGCGCACCGGGAGCGAGCTTTGCTGGTTCGCCGGGAAGGCGATGGGTTTTCTCGCGCTCTTCGTTGCACATGGCGCAGGGGCAGGCGTCGCGGAGAAAGGGGAACGAGTAATGAGTGACGTGACCGTCGCGCCATTCGATATCGACGCCCGTTCCGCTGGTGAGATTTACCTTGACCGACTTGGGGTCGGTGGCCGCGGTGGGCGCCTGAAGCGGAGACTGCATGAATTCAGTATCGCACAGGGGAGCCGGCGTGGCTTCCCGCGGCTAGTGTGCCGTGGACGAGCTGGACGCAGCCGTCTTGGGGCTGGTGGCAACCCCCACCGCCAAACCGCCGAGCGCGCCGGCGACAATCCCCATCAGCGCCAGCAGCAGGGCACTTTCTACCAAAGTTGCTTTTCCGCGTGCCATAGGCAAACCCCCGTTGATAATGCAACACTGCCATTCTACCCGCATTGGGAGCGGGTTTCACAGGAAAATGACGGGCCAGGGATTAGCATAGCTTCCATGCCGGATTTGGATTCCGTTGTGATGGCGGCCTTTGCGTTGGAACTGGCGCCTGCGGTTGCCTTCGCCTTTGCGGCGGAACGGATCGCCAATGCGGCACAGCGCCTGCCGGTCGCCCTCCGGGTGATCGCTCCCACAATTCTGGCTGCGCCATATCTGCTGATCGCAGTTTCGAGACACACATTCCACTGGACATGGTTCGCCGTTTACGCAGCGCTGCCGGTGGCTATCAGCCGACTTTTGTTGCACGCATCGGAGGGCGATCCAGAGCAGCACGGCAACTGGCGGGATGCTTTTATCCTGCTGGTGCTTGGATTGGCGGTGGATTTGCGCTGGTTCGATAGCGCCTGGCCGGCGGGATTGAGGGCGTTGAATGAGCTGTTTCTGGTGGATGCCGGTCTATACGGTTTTCTTGCGATTCGCCGGTTGAGGGGAACGGGATACGATTTCCGCCTGCGCTGGAGTGACTGGAAAATCGGATTCCGCGAGCTTTTTCTGTTCGCGCCGCTCGTCATCGTGCTCGGTATCGCGCTGGGATTTATTCATCCCCACAAGAATCTGCCGGGTTTCGGCTCCGCGGCCCTGCGTTGGATTGCGATCGTCTTCTTTACCGCGGTTCCGGAAGAATTATTTTTCCGCGCGTGGGTGCAGAATCTGCTGGAGCGGCGGGTGGGGCGCCGGGCGGCCTTGGTCATCGCCTCGGTTCTGTTTGGGCTGTCGCACTTTAATAAGCGAGCCGCGCACTTCAACTGGCGTTACGTCATTCTGGCTACGCTCGCGGGAATTTTCTATGGCCGCGCCTGGCGCGCCGAACGTCGCGTACCGGCTTCCACCATCACGCACGCGACCGTGGACTGGATGTGGGGGCTATGGTTTTAAGGCGGTTGCTGCCGGGGAAAGCGGTGCGGGGCTGTAGCGAAGATATCCCAGGCCCACTCGCAGATGATGATGCAGCACATCGGGCACGACCATGGCGAAACACAGACCCAGCAGCCCTTGCGCCAGTCCGAGCACCCATAGATTGCGGTAGCGCCGAAACAGGGCGCAGGAAACGATGCCCCACACCAGCGTCGCGGCCGTGAGGTAAGGGCTCGGGAGGTGGGCGACGGCGAAAAGGGTTCCGGCAAAAATCACGGCGTTGGTTTGGCTCCATCCCAGCCGCAGCAGGCGGTCCATGAAATAGTTTTGCAGCAGAAATTGCTGGTAAACGGTCCAGAGAACATAGCCGGCGATATGCTTGAAGTCACCTTTATACAGCGGATGCAATGTTCCCAACCGGCCTGCGATGAACACGCTGAGCAGCGTAAGAACGATGGCGGCGGGAAGAACCCAGAATGAGGCGGCCAGTCCGCGGAGGCCTACGCCCAGCTCGTCGCGCGATGGCTTGCGGCGAAGCACAATCCACAGTGTGAACAGCAGCACGAAAGGTGAGAGAACCGCTTGTATGTGCTCCGGGCACCAGATCACGCCGACGATCATCCCATAGCCCAAAACCAGTTCAATCAGATCGCGGCTGCGGCTGGAAACGCTTGGCTGGAGCGGGATGGCGCTATAAAGAGGAAGGGGCTCAGTGGTCATGGAGTGCTTAGCGGGTATGCGGCTCAGCTGGCTGCAATAACCTCCGGTGTGGCCTGCAACAGACTTCGCGTGTACTGATGCTCGGGCCGGGTTGTTAGTTGCTCAGTTTGACCTATCTCGACAATCTTGCCCCTGTACATGACCGCAATGCGGGTAGAAAGATAGCGCACTACGGGCATGGAGTGCGAGATAAAAAGGTAAGTCAGGCCAAAATCGCGCTGAAGCTGTGCAAGCAAGTTCACAATTTGCGCACCCACGCTTACGTCGAGCGCGGATACGGGTTCATCGGCCACAATGAACTTGGGCTTTAGCGCCAGGGCGCGGGCAATGCCGATGCGCTGGCGCTGGCCTCCGCTGAATTCGTGGGGATAGCGGCGGAGGATGGATTCGTCAAGGCCGACGGCGCGAAGCAACTCCACCACCTGGGAGCGAAGGTGCTTCTTGTCGCGGGTTTGAGAAACCGTGTTCTCCCGATGGATCACCAGCGGTTCGGCGACGATGTCTTCCACGCGAAACCGCGGATCGAGCGAGGCGAAGGGATCCTGAAAAATGATCTGCATTTCCCGGCGCAACCTGCGCATTTCGCCGCGCCGGGCGGACAGCAGGTCGCGGCCCTCGAAACGGACGCTGCCCGAAGTCGGTTCGACGAGCCGCAGAATCAGCCGCCCCAGCGTGCTCTTGCCCGATCCCGATTCACCCACCAGCCCCAGCGTTTCGCCGGCATAGATGTCGAGTGAGACGTCATCGACCGCGCGAACCGCGGCGGGCCCGTGTCCGTACAATTTGCTTAAGTTGCGGATTTCAATCAACGTCTGCATGTTTCGACTATCACCCGGCCGCAATCATCGGTACCGAGGCCAGGGCGGCCAGCAGGCCGACCAATTTCCAGCGCGTGAACTGTTCTTTCAGTACGATTCGGGCGAGAAGGACGGTCACGGCTGGATAGAGCGATGAAATCACGACCGCCTCGTCGAGCCGGCCGGACTGGCTGGCCAATACGAACACCATGGTCCCCACGGAGTCGATCGTTCCCGCCACTACCGCCAGGCGCACGAGCGAACCGGTAACTTCGCGGAACGTGCCGGTCAGCGCGACAATGATGCCCGTCACCAGCAACCCGCCGACACGTGTCAGCACGGCAAACCAGAAGGGCGAACCTGACCCGCCCTGGCGCATGCATAAGTAATATCCGGCGAAGCCAAGCCCCGCCAGAACGGCCAAGCCCAGGCCCTTGGGAGAATTGCCGTCCTCAGTGCGGGTAATCAGCCAAAGCCCGACGGCGGCGAAAGCGAAGCCGGCAATTGCGACCGGGCGCGGCATGCCTTCGGTAAAAATCGAATACACCGCAGGGATGGCCGCACCCAAAACGGCTGAGACCGGAGCAATCAGCCCCATCCTTCCCATGGCCAGCGCCTTGAAAAAAAGTGCGACACCCGCGCTGCCCAGTATGCCGCCGGTCACAATCCACATTGCACCCTGCCGTGAGGGAGGTGCAGCCCCGCTGCCGAAAGCCAGCGCCAAAACCACCGCCAGCCCGCCCAGATTGAACAGCGCGGTGAACAAAAACGCGTTGGCGCGGCGGGCGGCGTAGCCGCCGAGAAAATCGCTGGTGCCCCAGGCGAAGATGGCCGCCGAGGCGTAGACCGGAGTGGCTGAATGTGGGGAAAGGGTCAAGGGACGAGATTAACACGGGGGTGTCGATGATTATGTAGGGACAGCCGCCTCGGCTGTCCAGGCGAGCGCAGCGAGCCGGGGGCCCGCCCATCCTTTTGTGATTTCCCAGGGTGAGGTTGCCCC
>DATLKM010000040.1:0-6524 GCA_035538435.1 Binatia bacterium | reverse complement strand
GCAGGAAGGGCCGATCAGGAGGACGAGGCGACCAGTCATATTCTTTGATGTTAACAAGGCCGGCACTGCGATTCTCCGACCCCATCTCTTTATGGAACAATCTCAATGCGCGTGTGCAAACGCTTGTTTTCGCCGCTTTCAGTCCGGTGCACGATCTTACCTCGGTAATGACTGTCGCGTTACAGATTGGATCCCTGTTGGCACCGCTGTGCCATTCAGTTGCGCAGTCCCAAAAACCTAGAATCGAGATGAATCGCTAATATTTTTTGTGACGAAGCGGCTCGGTCTTGCACGCAACGACCAGCCTGTTCTTGATGACTGCAACCGATCAAACTCGTGATTCGTCCGGTACAGCTCTTCCGGAGCGCATAGTGTCGTTGAAAAAGATCCTGCGACCGGGCATGAGTATGGAGAGAGCGTGCGGGCTGTTGGCGGACGCGTTCAGCGTGCAGCCGGACGAGGTTGCATTGTTAGGCGTGGAGGGCCCTTTGCTCCGGTTCCTTTATCCGGAGCATCTGCGAACTGCCGGCGGAATCCCAATTTCAAGCGATGCCGTGGCAGCCCGTACTGCGGTTCGCAAGCAAGCGGAAATCTTTAACAATTTCGCCGGAATCAAGCATGCCCGCATTTTTGAGTTGATTAAACCCTTGGGTTCCCCCGAAAACTCGATTCCGTCATCGATCCAGAAGCTGATGTCGGCTCCGATCATCGGGAAAAATAAAGATGTGTTGGGCGTCGTGCAGATATCCAGGAAGGGCACCGGCTCGCAAGGCATCGCCGATTTCACGCGCGAGGACCTGCGCGATCTGGAACTGGCGACTGACATCCTGGCATCTTCGCCCTTACTCCTGGAGCGGGGGAAATGACGCTGAGATAAAGCGGCGGAGCACCACTGAAGATTAAAGGTTCAACCGGAATTTGTCGGGGCTCGTGTGTTGCTCCTTCAGGGGCAGTACGGGGAGCAAAAAATAAGAGTTCCGAGGTGGTGTTGGATCCGTTCGTCTCGGCCAGTAGCTCGCGTTAGACCCTTGCCAGACCTGCCATCGCAGCTTCCCTTGCGGGGTGCCGCAGGCGATCATGACTCGGGCTCCGGGCTTACCGCCAACCGGAAAAACCTACCCAACGCCTCGGAACTCTATCCTGCCTTTGACTTGGGTTTCTCGTTCTCCTCGACCAGCGCTTTGCTATAGACCCTTGCTCGCCTTCCCTCGATCACTTTGCAGTGCGAGGGCGACTGAGTTTGAGCCCCGGACGCCGCACCAACCGGAAAAACTTAAGAAACTGTCAAAGAACGATTCTGTTCTACGCTTTTTATTTTTTTCGTCAATGAAAAGTTGAGCTTTGCATCTGGTTTGTTTTCAGGCGAGTGCAGGGCGTCCACAGGCGGGTGACAGGATTTGGTGCAGGCGGGACCTTGGTTTTTCGCAGCGGGAAAAACTTGCGGATGCTGGCCAGAGGGAGAAAGCGACCGGGCAAGAGTCCACACGTGCCCGAAAGAACAGCGAATTGTGGATATCGCGTAGAACCCTTGCTGGAAGCCAGATTTCAACGCTTCCAGAGTTGCCCGGTCACGCGGCCGTGGACTGGCGGCAAGCTGAAGCGGCCCAGGTCCCACGTGCCATTCTCGCCCCGGCGAGAAAGGCGCGAGGCTCCGGAGTGACGATACTCGGGCCCACGATTCAAACTGGGCTACTCCTTATCCTCCTAACTCCTTGACAATAACGGGAACTCTGCTAAAGTTCGAGACAAGCTGCTACAAAGCATAAAAAAAATCCCAGGTGCCCACTTTATGAAGAATGTGTATGAGGTTTTGCGCCAGAAAGAAATGGAACTCACCCGGTTAGAAAAAGAAGTGGAGGCGTTGCGGCTGGTGGCGCCGCTGCTTTCCGAAGAAAAGGAAATCAGCGCCGACATGGCCAAGACGATCCTGCCGACCGCAGTCAATGCCGGACCCCAGCAGCCCATTCGAATCCCGGCCCCGCCGGTGGTGGCGACCGCCGCGCAGCCCGTGCGCGCCGCAGGCTGGGACGACACCGCCAAGCGCTGGCCGTAGACCGGCCGGCAACATTTTGGCGGCAGTCTTGCCGCCATGCACGACATCGATAGCGTTTTGCGACCAGCCCGGAGCGTAGCTTCCGGGCTGAGGTGTTTTCACGGCAGGACTTGAAAATTCGTATTGCTGGCGAACGTCCCATTAGGAGTGGTCACAGTGACGGTCCCCGATATGGCGCCCGCGGGAACCGTCGCGGTCAGCCAGGTACCGGACTCTATCGTAAACGAAGCTGGCGTGCCGTTGAACGAAACCGCGGTCGCGCCCATGAAGTCCTGGCCCAGAATGATGACCTCGCTGCCGGCCGCACCATAATTTTGTACGAAGCCGACAAACCGATGAAGACCGGTGGAAACGGCATAAAGCGTGCCGCACCCGTCGGGTGAGTTGCAGTCGAGATTTCCCCCGCCCTTCGTGGCGCCATAGAAAGCGCCGTTGGTGGCTTGCAACAGGCCGGTGTAGGGATAGGCGCCATCGGTGTTGGCGAAGTCGTGCAGGTTCGTGAAATTTCCCCCTGGCGTGAGCTGGAAAATAGTCCCGCAGCCGAAGGTGCAGGTGGAATTTCCGCCTTCCGCTGTGGTTCCGTAAAAGTTGCCGTCCGTGCCTTGAATCAACGGACTGTAGGGGATGCCCCCCTCGGTGCCGTCGAAGTCGTAGACGGTGGCAAACTGGCCGCCAAGGCTGATGCTGAAGATTGTGCCGCAGCCGCCAAAACAGCCGCTGCCCCCCTCTATCGTGGTTCCGTAAAGTTTACCGTCCGCTCCCTGCAACAGCGGGCCATTGGGCGAATCCCCGCCGGGTCTTTGGTTGAAGGTGTAGATGGTCGTGAAAGATCCCGAAGGGGTGAGGCGGAAGATCGTGCCGCATCCGTTGGGAGCGTTACAGTCGAGGTTGCCGCCGAAGGTGGTAGTTCCATAAAAGTTTCCGTCATCGGCCAGCATAAGAGGCTGCGGCTGAAACCCGTCGGGACAGCTGGGATTCCGTGTACAGAAAGAATAGAGAGAAGTAAAATCGCCGCCGGGAGTGATCCGGAAAATCGTGCCACAACTGCCGTCGCAGGTGACGCTTGAATCGGTGGGCCCGCCGTCGAACGTGGTGCCGTAGAAATTGCCGTCACGGCCGAGAGCCAGGGGCGCGCTGGGAACATCGCCGTCGGTGAAGCTGAATTTGTGCAAGACGGTGAAGGCTCCGCCGGGAGTAACTTTGAACACAGTCCCGCAACCCAGGGGATAGAGATTTGGGACGCAGGGAATTTTTCCTCCGAGTTGCCCAGTCCCGTAAAAATTGCCGTCGGGGCCCAGGACCAGCCCCGCGAACGGTTCCTGGCCGTCGTTGCATTCGCTGTGATCGCAGAAGTTGTAGATGGTGGTAAGCGTTCCGCCGGGCGTGAGTTTATAGATTGTTCCATCGCCAACGCCGAACGTGTTGCCCCCGGCGCTTGTGGTTCCGTAAAGATTTCCATCCAGTCCTTGCACCGGCGTCGCGGGGGCCGTGCCATTACTCTCATTGAACTCGATTATGTCCCGGAAGGTTTGGGCTGACGAAGCTGGAGCAAAGAACAAGCAGCAAATAATGACAGCGAGAAAGCGTGGCGACCGAAGTCGATATTTCACAAAATCCTCCGCAGCAGACAGTTAGACGAAGGGTCAGATCTACAACATTCTCAAAGGGGAGCCGAGGCGGCGCACGAATTATTTCTGTGGAAACACTGTGCGGGCAAGAGCCTTTTTGCTTGGGGGCGAAATTCCCATCCGTCCTGCGGTCCGAGCGAAAAGAGCAGATTTTCCCGTCACTCGCCCGCGATCTCGCGCAAGGCCGCGAGAAAGCGGTCCACTTCCTCCGCGGTGTTGTAGTGTGCCAGGCCGATGCGCAGGAAGCCGCCGGATTTTTCCACTCCCAGCCGCTCGGTGAGATTGATGGCGTAGTAGTTTCCATCCCAGGTAAAGAATCCGCGCTCGCCGAGTTTTGTCGCCAGCGCCTGCGGAGTTTGCCCGGGTGTTTGATTTTCCACCCGCAGCGCGATCGTGGGGCAGCGCCACGCGAAGCATTCCGGATCGGTAATGCCGTAGATTTTGATCCTCGGAATTTCCTGCAAGCCCGAGATCATCTGGCGCATGAGTTGGTGCTCGTGGCGATGGATGGCTTCGAAGGCCGCGACGATTGCCGCGCGGCGTGGCATGCCCGCCTTCTCGGAACAGCCGAGATCCGCGAGGTAATCCACACACGCCGTGATTCCTGCGATGCATTCGTGATTCAACGTACCCCATTCCCAGCGAAAGGGCAGCGCCTCGGTGAGCGGCCGGACTTTATAAGGACGCAGGCGCAGAAGGTGCTCGCGCTTGCCGTACAGAACTCCCATGTGAGGGCCGAAGAATTTATAGGTGGAGCAGACGAGAAAATCGCAATCGAGGTCGGCAACGTCGATCAGGCCGTGGGGCGCGTAATGCACCGCGTCAATGAAAGCCAGCGCGCCGTGCTGGTGGGCGAGGCGGACGATTTCTTTTACCGGATTGATGGTGCCGACGGCGTTCGAGGCGAATCCCACCGCGACCAGCCGCGTTTTTGAATTGATCTTGGCGGCGAGATCTTCCACGTCGAGTGTGCAGTCTTCACTGTGAATTTCGGCCCAGCGGATAGTTACGCCCTTTTCCTCGAGAGCAAGCCAGGGAGAGACATTGGCGTCGTGATCGAGGCGGGTGACCAGGATTTCATCGCCCGGGCCGAGATCGCGTCCGAGGGCGCGGCTCAGCGCGAAAGTCAGGGCGGTCATGTTCTGGCCGAACACGATTTCGTCGGCGGCGCAATTGAAAAAGTCGGCCATGGCGTCGCGCGCGGCGGCGATGACGGCGTCGGTGCGGCGGCTGGTGGCGTAGTTACCGCCGGAGTTGGCGTTGTCACGGCGAAGATAGTCGGCCATGGCGTCAATCACGCGCTGCGGAACCTGCGTGCCTCCGGGACCGTCGAAAAAGACGGCGGGCCGGCCATTCACGGTTTGGGTGAGGGCAGGGAATTGGGTGCGGATATGCGACAGATCGAGGGCCGGGACGAGGGTTTCGGTGGTTGGCATGGTTATATTCATTTTTACCATGAGGGGCGCTTTGGGCGACCGTAGCATTAAAGCTCACAGCCGGCCAGATGCCGCTACCGCACCGCCCTTACAAAATCCGCCAGCATCCCATACGCCGTCGCATACAGCCCAGGATTTTCCTCTGTAATCGCCAGACCGGGAAAAATATCGGTCTCGAAATAAACGTAAGATGACGTGCCCGAGATTCTTGCCATAGGTTCGGTTTGCGCAATCTGTTCCGGGCGAACGCTGGCCTCGATGCCCGTTGCTGTCTTTTTCGCCCGGCAAACAAGCTTACAGGGCCGGCCTTCTTTTCTTGCCTCCCGGATCGCTTCGGCGGCCAATCCGCGAATGCCTTCGCGCTCAATCTGGTCCAGTTCGATGGGCACATCCATCAGCACCGTGACCAGCGCGGCGGTTTTTACGGCCGCGTCCCAGCCATCGATGTCGTGAGTGGCGTCGGTTTCGGCGATGCCCAAGGCCTGCGCTTTCTTCAACGCTTCGTCGAAGCTGAGACCTTGCTCCATTTCGCCCAGGATGACGTTTGTGGTCGAATTCAGAATTCCGTGAAAGCCTTGCAAATGGATGGCGGGAAGTTGGTCGAACAAAGAAAAAATTGGCACGCCGTCCATCACGGTGGATTCAAAAAGAAAGCCTTTTCGCCGCGCGGCGGCCAGATCGCGCAATTCACGGTAGGCGTGCACGATGGGGCCTTTGTTGGCGGTGATGGCGTGCGCTCCCTGATCGAGCGCGGCGCGGATGTGGTCGACGGCGGGTTGGCCGTTTTCGACGTTGAGTGACGTAGCCTCAAAGAGAACATCTGCCCGCGCAGCGGCGAGCCACTCGCGCACGTTGGTTGATCGATGTCCCGGGTGAGAGGCAGGGGCGTCGTCAAATGCCAAACCTTGGGGATCGGCAAGCCACCCGAGGCGGCGTGAGGCGATGCCGGTGATGCGAAAGATAATTCCGTGGCGGTCGCGCAACTCAGTTTCACGCTCGTGCAACAGGCGGACCAGAGTGCGGTTTACGTTGCCATAACCGAGAAAGCAGAGATTGTGGGTCGGAATCGGAGTATTCCTTCGGAATCTGAAGTGTGTCTTTATTTTCGCGCATTTTTCGGCCGCGCTCAGGCGCAAAAAAGTTCAACCACAAAGGACACGAAGGCTTTTGCTCTTCGTGTCCTTCGTGGTTGTGAAATCAGCGCTCGTTTCGGATTTCGGCGCTGATCTCAGTTAGGCTTGCCCGTCATTGAAACCGATTGCGGGCTGCCTGCCGCGCTATCGGTAATAACCAGGTTCGCGGTGGATCCGCTGCGATTGTCACTGTCGGGCGTGAAGCTTACCGTGATCACGCAGTTTGCGCCCGCCGCCAGACTGCTACCGCATTTGTTGCTTTGCTTGTAATCGT
>DATLKM010000039.1:0-3512 GCA_035538435.1 Binatia bacterium | reverse complement strand
AACTTTACCTTCGGAACAGCGCCGCGTGATTGAACTGCGCTTCGTGGAGGAAAAAAGCATTAAAGAAGTTGCGCGGGAGATTCGCAAGACTGAAGGCGCGGTCAAGCAGCTGCAATTTCGCGCGCTAAGCAGCTTGCGGGCGCGCATGGAGGGTGCCGATGCCTAAGCGGTCTCTGCATCCGGGAAATGGCGCAACTAAAGTGGATCAGTTGAACCGCGCCGTCGATGCCGTGCTGGCGCGCACCAACAGCAAGCCGCCCAAGGTTGCGGCAGATATCGCGCCGCTGGCGCGGATCGCATCCGAATTGCGCGATCTGCCCCGTGAAAGTTTCCGAAACAGACTGAAAACTGCATTGATCCGAGGAGAAGAAAAAATGAGTAGCGTAGCCGAACCCATCACCAGCTCACGCAAGGTTCCAACCCGCAACGTCGCTACGCCGCGTCTGTCTTTCCGGGATGCGGCGGCGGCCATCAAGTTCTACGAGAAAGCATTCGGCGCCAAAGAAAGCTTCCGCTTTGATGTTGGCGGCTCCATTCCCCACGCCGAAATCATGATCGGAGATTCCGTCATCGACCTCACCGAGGAATGGCCCGAAGGCGGCCGCTTCAGCGCGGAAACCCTGGGCTCATCGCCCGTGCAGATGTCGGTCCAGGTCGACGACGTGGACGCCGCATTCGATCGCGCCGTAGCCGCCGGCATGAAAGTGTTGCGCGCTCCAGCCAACCAGTTTTACGGACACCGCGAAGCCTCCCTCGACGATGCTGTCGGCGACACCTGGAACCTCTACACTGTGACCGAAGAAATGAGTGTCGAGGAGATGTACCACCGCATGGGGCAGCCGCACGGAGCGACGGCCAAGCCAGCGGTGAATCCCGCGCCGCGCGGTTTCTTCATGGTCACTCCTTACATCGTGACCCCCGATGGCGACGCCATGATCGATTTCGCTACCCGCGTCTTCGGCGCCGAGGTGGAGATGCGCTCGACCGCTGGTGGAGGAGTTCACGCCGAAGTTCGCATCGGCGACACCCGGCTGATGATGGGCGGCGGCACCGCCGAAAAACCCTTTCCGTCCCGGCAGCAACTGACTGCCCTGCACGTTTATGTGCAGGACACTGACGCGGTTTACAAGAAGGCATTGGAGGCGGGCGCGACTTCGATCAGCGCGCCCCAGGACCACGAGTACGGCGAGCGAGGCGCAAGCGTGAAAGACCCCTTTGGCAACTTCTGGTACATCGCCACGCACATTGCCAGGAAAAGCGGCGAAAGCTACCTGCCCAAGGGACTGCACAATGTGAATGCGTATCTGCATCCGCGCCGGGCCGAACCGGTGATCGCCTTTTTGAAACGCGCGTTCGGCGCGGAGGAGATCTCCAAGCACGCATCGCCTGACGGAGTCGTGAGCCACGCCGAAATTCGCGTGGGCGATGCGGTCATCGAGATGGGCGAAGCGCACGGCCCTTACCAGCCGATGTCCGCAATGTTCTACGTGTACGTGCCCGACTGCGACGCAGCCTATCGCCGCGCCATCGCCGCCGGAGCCAACTCACTGCACGAAGTGCAAGACCAGCCCTACGGGGACCGCAACGGCGCGGTGACCGACCCGTTTGGGAATATCTGGTATGTGGCCACGCACATCGGGGACGTGCAGTAGAAATGCGTGAGGAAGGAAAACGGGGGGCTGGCTCAAGCGGGCTGCTGCTTCACCCCGGCCCCCATAAAATCCAGCGCGCGGGCGATATACGGCTTGATCTCCTTGCGGTGCACCACCGCATCGAGCATTCCATGTTCCAGCAGAAATTCGCTGCGCTGGAACCCGGCCGGCAGCTTCTGCCGAATCGTCTGTTCGATCACGCGGGGGCCGGCGAACCCAATCAGCGCGCCCGGTTCGGCGATGTTCAAATCGCCCAGCATGGCAAACGACGCAGTCACGCCGCCGGTAGTCGGATCGGTGAGCAGCGATATATACGGTACCCTGGCTTTGTCCAGCCGCGCCAGAGCCGAAGAGATTTTCGCCAACTGCATCAGGCTGACCACGCCTTCCATCATGCGCGCCCCGCCCGAGGCTGAAACAATGACGATCGGCGTGCGCGATTCGGCGGCCCGCTCAATCGCCCGCGTAATCACTTCCCCGACCACAGCGCCCATGCTGCCGCCAATGAACGCATATTCCATCACGCTGGCAATCACCGGCCGGCCGAGCAGCTTGCCCTGGGCGTTGATCACCGCATCCTTCAGGCCGGTATCCTGCTGTGCCTGGCGCAGCCGCGAAGAGTAAGGCTTGAGATCGACAAACTTCAGCGGATCGGTGCTGGAAAGATTTTCATCGAAGGTTTCGTACTGCCCGTCGTCCATCAGTTGGGCCAGCCGCGTGCGCGCGTCAATGCGGAAGTGCTTGTCGCACTTGGGGCAAACGTTGAGATTTTCCTCCAGATCTTTTTTCCAGATGATCTGCCGGCAGCCCTCGCACTTCACCCACAAGCCTTCGGTACGCACAGTCTTCCGCCCCGAAGTGTCCAACTCGCCCGATTCGCGCTTAAACCAAGCCATAGGAATTTCGCGATTGAGCCATTCAGTTCACTGACGATCGCGATGCTCTTCTATCGCTCGATCGCCAGATCCCAGTCACTCAATCAATACTCGATTCCTCTCTGCGCCAGCACGCCCTTCTCATAGGCGTGCTTCACCTGGCGCATTTCCGTCACCGTGTCTGCAATCTCGACAATTGTGGGGTGCGCGTTGCGTCCCGTCAAGATAACATGCACCATCTCCGGCTTACTGCGGAGGCACTCCACCACTTTGGCGGGCTCCAGCATGCCGTAGCTGATGGCGTAATTGATCTCATCCAGCACGATCAGGTCCCACTCTCCCGACCGGATCGCCTGTTCCGCTTCCGCCCAGGCGTCTTCCACCATCTTCACATCTTCGGGATCGGGTTTCTCGGCCCCCACTTTAACAAAGCCGCGGCCCATCTGCTTCATGATGAACCGGTCACCAAACGCCTTCACCGCATCCAGTTCGCCGTAATGCCATGAGCCTTTCAGAAATTGCAGCATCAGAACCTTCATGCCCTGGCCCACAGACCGTAAAGCAGTCCCCATCGCGGCCGTTGTCTTGCCTTTTCCCGGCCCTGTGTTCACGATGATCAGACCGCGGCGAACGTCATTCATGCAGAAACAATGATTTTACTAGAACGGCTGCTCGCCTGTTGAAATCTCGGCCTCATTGAACCTCATTGATGTCATTCCGAATCCTCGCGAAGCGACGGGAGGAAGCCGCTTTTCGCCCCCACGGCCGGCCCTTTTCCCAACCAGCCGTGCGCCCCCACTCACTTCCGGCTTCTTGGCTAGCCAAAATTAAACCCCGCACAATTTTTCCCGGAAGTGTTGTGGCAACGTGAAAGTGTCACCGCAATGGCAACATGAAAATGTCACCCTGGCGGAGCCAGGGTGAGTTGGAGCGCGGTGTCGCCTTAGTAAAGCGAAACCCGGCCATCGAGAGCTTGGTGAAGGTT
>DATLKM010000038.1:0-5313 GCA_035538435.1 Binatia bacterium | reverse complement strand
GATCTATGATCGCAGTACCTTTGCTGGTTGGGCAGATGCCGCAATTGAAGCGGCCGGAAGACAAGCCTGAGGAGAAGCTGCCGGAAGCGCCCAAAAAGAAAAAAATCAAAGGGCCGCGGGCAGTGGGCATCTTACAGATTCCAAAGAGCGGCAAGCCGACGCTGATTCCGGTGGCCATCCTTGTGGAAGGCAAGTTCTACGATGCCGGTTCCTACAAGGCCGATCCAGTGCCCATGGCGTTGGAGGCGGGCACCGTGTATGAGGCGGAGAAGGAAGGCGACTCGGACGGGCTGTTCACAATCAGCGGAGCTTTGCACAGCAAAAATCCAAATGCATTGAGCGCGTGGGTGGGGGCGGGGACTTATTTGCCGCCGGGCACGAAGGTTGAGGCGGACACACATAAAGCCGAGGATGTGCCGGTTGGGATGAATGGCACGGCTGGCGACGATGGACCTCCAAAGTTGACGCGTGGCAAAAAGACCGACTCGAGCGATAAAGCGGGCAACGCAAGTACTTCAGCGACGCAGGAGAGTCAGCCGGGAAACGCGCAAAAGAGTTCGACGCCGACTGCCCCGTCCGGCTCGCCGCCTGCGTCGGATAAGGGGACGGGCGCAGGATCTACGTCAGCGCCTGATGGAAGTGGAACGAAGAGCGGGAGTTCGAACGGTCCCGCCGAGGGCGCGAAGCAGGGAGGGGGCACGGATGCTCCCGTTGCCCCTGCCGCGAGCCAGACCGCCAGGCCCGATCCGCAGAAGAGCGGCAGCCGCGACGCGGACAATTTTTACCGGCCAACATTGCGGCATGGAAAGCCGACACAAGCGGCGCCGCCTGACGAGGAAGAACCCGTGGCGGCGGGCGCGACAAAAGTTGCGGTCGGTACGGTTCCGGCAAAAATCGATAAAAGCCAGGTGCAGATGATTGCCGCCGTTTCCGACGCGGGCGGGCCCGATCCGCGATCGTACCAGTTCTACTGGAAAGAGGGCGAACAGGAAGAGCGGAGGAAACAAATGCTGGCTTTGGCCGCCGACGAAGTGCGCATCTACCTGAACGCGCGAGCGGCGGCGATGATTTCGGCGAAACCTCCGGCGCCGAAAAGTGCGCCCACAAAAGCGGCCGTCCCTGCGCATAAGACCTCGGCCAAAAGCGTTCAACCGGAATTCGAGAACGTAGAGTTCCGCGGGTTTGATGTATGGGCAAATAATCAACCAGTAATGGTTCTGACGGCGGATGCGCATGTGCCCCAACCAGTTGGTTCGGCCGGCACAGTGGATTCGTATAGTGTGACACTGGTGGCGCGAACCGATATCTATGGGGAATTGCGGAAGCTCTATTCGGGGGTCACCGATAAATTCCATCTGGATGTGACGCCACGGCTTGAGTTGATCGACGCCGTCGACGCCGACGGAGACGGACGCGGCGAGTTGCTATTTCGTGAAACCAGCGACAGCGGCAGCGGGTATCTTATCTACCGCGCTACCGCCGATAAGCTCTGGAAATTGTTTGACAGCGCGAATGCGCAGCAGGGACGCTAGGTCTCGATTCCAATGTGGCAGATGCGGCCGACGACGTAGTCGGGGGCGGATTTCCCTTCCTCCATGGTCACGATTTCGATCGGGTAGGCCTGATTGTGCGGACGAAGGATCAGATGATTGCCGGCGGTTTCAACGTATTTGATGGTGCAATCGTCGTTCTTGCGTACAGCGTACATGTTGGACTCGCCTTTCCGATACGGCTTGAGCGAGTTGTAATGGCGGTCGACCAGGACCGTAGCGCCGGGAAGAAGGCGCGGGTACATACTCATACCCTCTCGCGCGTCGGCTTTGAGAACGACGAAGCGCTCCCACGAGTCTCGATCGCCCTCCATTTCCGCCTTCAGCCTCTTGAGGAACGTCTTCTTGAATTTCACAACCTCTTTGACGTTCATGCTTGTAATAAGCGGCCGGTTCGCGGCGATTTTTCCTTCAGCCAGAACGACGTTCTGAAATTCGTCGTTGCTGGGGGGCATGATGGAGGCGCGCTTGTTCACCTCGGAGGGGTCGAGCAGGTCGAGAACAGAAAGATGCTGCACGGCGAGGACACGATCCATCCCCTCAAGACTGAGGCCGCGCTTGCGGTTCAGAAAATTGGAAATGTGGGCCTGCTTGAACCCCGTCTGCTGCGCTAATCGAAGACCGGTGAGATCTCCTTCCTCAATTCGTTCCCAGAGAGTATTGCGAAGGTTTTCCTGCAACACGCGGAATTTCATAGATCAGAGTATACCACCCGAACTATAGCCAGGTGCTAACAAAGAATACATTTCCACAGCCGGGCTGTAAGCTCTAACCTTGACCCTCACAATCAGGAGCTATAGCATCGCGTTACTCGGTAATTCAATCCAGTAAGTCCGGGGGACGATCGATCATGAGCAGTTCGGAGAACGGCAGCGAAGAACGTAACTTCGTCGAATTCCGAAACAAAGTAAGAGGGGCGGAGGTGCTATCCGCAGCCATGGAGCACCTTTTGAGGTCGATGCGGTTTAGCGGCAGGTTAAGCGTGGTGGTGCAAAACGGCAGGGTGCTGAAATCGGGGTACGAGGAGGGATTTTTCCGGCAGGGCGAGGGCTCGCTGCTGAAAAGCGGCGCCGCGCCAGAAGGGTAGACGGCAGTCTGCAAACAGGTATAACTCTCAGATTATGAAGAGAGTTTAAGCTGACAATTAAATAAAACGAGCAGGTCGACGTAATAGAAACGGGCCCTGCGTCAGGTTTCGCTTTAGCCAAGCGAGGCCTGCGCAGGGCCTTTTTTGTTTTGCGGCCAGGTCAGCGGGGGGATGTGCACTTTTTGGGAGGTCCTATGAAGAGGACGAGCGGAACGCAATCCGGAGCGGAAAAAAAGGTGGAACTGAAGTATTGCGAGCGATGTGGGGGCTTGTGGCTGCGACTGGCAGGGGACGCGGAAGTTTACTGCATGAGTTGCAGGCGGGAGATGACGCAGCTGCCGCGAAGTGTAAGCAGGGCCGCGAGGTTACTCCCCGACGGAGGCGACGAATGCGAATTCTGGGAGACGGAGTTCGATGAAGCGGGAGGTGCGGCATGAGCGGACTTGTGAATGAGGTCCGGGCAGAGGGCGCCACGACTCAAGGGCATCGCCCGATCAGGGAGGCCGCGCAAGAGAATCACAATGAGGCGGCAAAGCAAAAGGCGCAGATCCCAGGGCCCGAGCCGCGGGATTTGCCGGTCCACAATTTCCCAACCGCGCTTGTGGAGGAGAAAGCCCGTGAATGTGCTCAGGACCGCAATCCCGACATCTGGCTTTACCGCGACCGGACGATCGTCCTGCTGAAGCGGTATATGCGGCTGGCGCTCGAGACCGGGCGGCTGCCGTCAATATTCGGGCGGGAGTTGTTCCGGGCGAAGGTCACGGCGTACACGGGGACATCGTTCGAGGACCGGGTGATTTTTGTGCATGACGTGGAAAAATGCCTGGAGCGGCTCGATCCGTTCGACCGGGGGATGATCGCGAGGGTGTTGTTGCAGGAACATGATCACGAACAGGCGGCCAGGCTGCTGCACTGCACCAGAAAGACGATTGAACGAAGAATGCCGGAGTTGCTGGACGAACTGAGCGAAGAATTCCTGAAAGTGGGATTGCTGTCGCGCTTTGCCGACGCGAATTGAAGCCAAAATGCACGGCCGGCAAAAATCTTGTCAAGAGGGCAAAATGGGTGATTTCTCCGCAAGCGATTGAAAATGAGGGAAAAATAAATTTCAAAAAATGTCCCAATTACCCCCTGCAAAATGCTATTCTGAATATATAGAGTAAAGAAAAAAGAAATACTCGCACAAGGCGCGTCAAATGACGCGCCTTTTTATTTTCCGGGGGCTGACATGGAGCTTTCGAAGCAGGACGCCGCGACAGATTCGACCCGGGAACTGCCCAACCTTGCCGGTCGGGAAGATCCGGATCAGGCGAAAGAGGATTTCAAGGACTTCATCTGGGAAAAGCTGCCGGAAATCGCGGCTGGCCTGCTTGAAGCGGCCAAGAAGGGACAAGTCGGTGCAGCTCGATATCTGCTGGAGATTATCGAATTATTTCCAGACGCCGGGGACGACGAGGAGCCAGAGGAAGAACCGCTGACCAAGACACTCCTGAGGAAGCTGGAAATGGCGAAGAGGCAGGAGAATGCAGGGTCCTGACCTCGACGTCTGAGGGCTCAAGCGTGTCCATCATCGCTCGGCCCGAGTTGAGCGGCAGCGATAAAAAGTTCCGAGTGCAAATGTCTTAGAATGAAACGCGAGGATCTTCACGGCGACCCTAGAGCGCCAGTTCTCTCTTTTTCCCCGCGGATCGAGGCCAGGAAAAGCCCGCTCCAACTTACGAGGCCGCGAAGTGCCGGTCGCGAAAACGCGAGGGAGAGAAAGGTTCGCGTCGCAAGACGCAGGCGAGGGATGGATATTACGTGGGTGACCGACCGGATCGCGGTCGGAGGCGGGATCTGGAACGCGGAGAACATGGCGGAAGTGGCGCGCGCCGGGATCACGCACATCATCGACATGCAGATTGAATTTGACGACACGGCGCTGGCGGCGCCGTATGGCATTGAAGTTTGTTGGAACGCGGTAGACGACGACTTTGAGCCGAAGCCCGCAGGAGTATTCGAGCGCGGAGTGAGGTTTGCGCTGGCGGCTCTGGAAGAAGATGGGACGAAGCTGTTCATTCACTGCGCGGCGGGAGTGCATCGGGCGCCGATGATGGCGCTGGCGCTGCTGGGGGCGATGGGCTGGAGCCTGGAAGATGGCATGAACTTGATTGCCGCCCGCCGCCCGGTGGCGGATTTTGCCGACGTCTATGTGAGAAGCGTAGAGAGGTATTTGGAACGGCGAGGGTAAGAGAAATCCAGTCTACGCCGTACGGTTTGCGGGGTCGATCGCGGTTCTCGATTTGAAGAAGTCCCGTAGAAAAATTTGAGGGAGGAAGTATGTTTCAGGCGTGCCGCCCGGCAGGGCGGCTTTTTTATTTGGCGCTGATGGTCGCGGCCGCGGGAACCGGATTGCGGCTCTGGGCTGGGGCGGAGAACGCGGCCAACGATGCGAAGTCCGGCCGCGGTCTCAATGTGAAGGCGGCGATAGGGGCGGCGTCCCCTCGCGGGGGCTCGCCGAATCCGCAGAGCGGCCCGGCCTTGACCAGTGTTGTGGAGGTGCGGTCCGAAGATTATGGCTGGGGCGCCGCCAATGACCGCAATCTGCTGGGCCGCTTTACCACCGAGAGCTTCAACCTGCCGCGCCTGGCGCAGACGCAAAATTACTTCTTGCGGCTGTATGACAGCGAATCCCCT
>DATLKM010000037.1:0-15568 GCA_035538435.1 Binatia bacterium | reverse complement strand
GCGGCCCAGGCGTCGTGATAGAGCTTTTGCCATTCTTCGGACGACATGGTCGAGTGAGTGGTCGTGACGTGCTCGATGTCGTATTTATTCAGGTCAGGGTCGAGATAAGCGCCGGCTTTGTAGAGCTTCTGATGGTCCTCTGATCCGGGCAGCGGCGTGAGGCAGTGCGGTTCGAGCAGATCGATGGGCAACTCGCGCTGAATGGTTTCGATATCGCGCAAAACTTTTTCCGGCGTGTCGGAAGGGAAGCCGATGATGTAGCCGGCGAAAATCGTGACTCCGGCTTTTTTCCAGTCGAGCAGCATTTTGCGGTATTCGGCGACTTTGTTCTGTTTTTTTCGCGCGCCAAGCAGGGCGTCGGGATTGATGCTTTCCAGTCCGATGAAAACCCGCGCCACACCGGCACGGCCGGCCTTCTCGATAAAGCGGGGCAGGCGGTGGCACATGGTATCGACCTGAATGACGAACTTGATGTTGAGGCCTTCGCCCTCGCGCATGGAGATGAGGCGGTCGAAAACTTTTTCCCAGTCGGCGTTGCGGGCGAAATTATCGTCGGTGATGAAGAAGCGATTGACGCCCTGCTGGAGATTGCCGCGAACGATGCGCTCGATTTCGTCGGGCGAGCGGCGGCGGGATTTGCGGCCCTGGACATTAATAATGGTGCAGAACGAGCAGAGAAACGGGCAGCCGCGGCCGGCGTCGAAGGTGGTGATGCGGCCTCCGGTGCGCTTGATGCGGGTGACGGGAAGAATCGGCAAGGGGACGCCGGCGAGCGACGGCAGGTCGTCCATGTAGTTGTATAGGGGCTTGGGCGTGCCGTTGTATGCGTCGCGGAGAACGAGATCGAGGCGGCCTTCGGCTTCGCCGGCGAACAGAGAGATGCCGAGGGCCATGGCTTCTTTGAGTTCAGGCGTGAGTTCGGGAAGCATGGCGAGACATCCTGAAACGTGAAAGCCGCCGATGCAAACCGGGACGCCCGCGGCACGCAGAGGGCGCGCCAGATCGAGCGCGTGAGGGAATTGATTCGATTGCACGCCGACCAGGCCGACCATGCCGCGTCCGCCGCTTAACTGGCGGGCAATTCGCTCGGGACGAATGCGCGTGTTGGTTTCATCGAAGGCGCTGATTTCGAGTTCGATGTCTTCGCCCAAAACCTTGCGCCGCTTGCAATCGAGCGCCAGGCCATGGAGTACGGCGAGAGAATTGGACGGGATAGCGGAACGAAACCACTGGATGACGTACCCGTCGTCGTCATAGTGCGACGGCTTGATCAGCACCAGCGAGAATCGCTTGACTGCCATGGATAAGTTCCGTTTGACCGAGATCGAGTGGGATGGTTTGGGGATGCGCGGCTTGTTGGGACCGCATCCATGCACAGGAGCATACCACGGGATGCGAGGCGCGGAAGCGGACGGGTTAACAGCGGAGTCGAAAGCCACCGCTTCCGCTTACTTTAGGACAAAGGAAGTACAGGCGGCCTAGAAGCCCATTTCCTGATAGCGATCAATGTCGCCTTCGGCGTCGTAGGAGAAGTAGCGGACGAGATTCTTGAAGTAGCGCAAGAGCGTGTTGACATTGGTGGCGTACCAGCAGCAGCGGGTCATAGAGGGCGAGAATCCGCAGATGAAGCGGAAGCGGTTCATGGCTGAGCCGGAGGTGGAAAGCAGCGCCGCAGCCATGCGGTGATTGCCATCGAGAATGGTCAGCGGGCGCTCGGTATCGATGCCGATGAGCAGCACGGTCGGGTTCACTAGATCTTCCTGCACGGAAAAACTCAGCGTGCGCAGCTTGCCGAAAAAGTCATCGTGAAATGAGGTTTCCATTTTGGCGCGCAGGCGCGGGACCATGTCTTTCACGTAGAAACTGCCCTCCGCCACGCGGCGCCAGTTGGCGCGGGGAAAAAAACGGACGCGCGCCAGGTCTTCGCGGCTGAGTTCCACCTCGAACCATCGCGTGTCGGCGGGGAGTTCGCGCCACATGGCTCCGCGGCGCAGGAAAAGCAGAGCTTGGCGCACGGCGTTCTCGCGCGAGTTGTTGAGATCGGGGTGGCGGACGACCTGATCGAACTCGTGGCGGTATTCGTCAAATTCAGGGTGATGAAATTCACTGCGCAGAAATTCGGCAATGACTTCTTCTTCCGTGAGAACGCTGCGGAGCCGGAGGCTGGAATAAACGCGGCCGCCCTGGGGCGTGAGATGGCGGCGAACGAGGGGAACGATGAGGACGCCGAGCAAAATCACCATCAACACGAACTGCACTAAGATCACCTGCCGCAGCGTGTCGTGCAAGAGATAAATTCCCAGAGCCAGCGCGCCGCTGAAGGCAAGCTGCAGCCAGCTGGTGTTGGCGATCTTGCGCGACATTTCGTAGGTAATGATGACGGAACTCAATGAATAGATGCCGGTCATGATGGCGTAGAGAATCAGAAGCGGAGCCAGCGCTCCGTAGTTGCCGGTTTCGAAATGGCTGCCGAAGAGCGTTTTCCACAAGAAACTGGGGACCATCCACAAGCCGAACACGAGCGCGCTCAAGATGACCAAAACCATGATGAGGGAGGCGAACAGGACGGGGCTGCCATCCTGATCGTCGCCACCGGCCCGGGCGGAAACCGGAAACATGGTGTTGACTACCGACCAGGCGCACATATTCACCAGGCGGCCGACGAGGGCGATGGCCGCATAGAAGCCCGCCTCGGCGGGTGGAAAAAAGTGTTTGACCAGAACGATATCGAAATTATTGATGATGGTCTGGCCGGAAAAGAAAACTACAGCCTGCACGCCTTCGCGCGCGGAAATCACGAAATTGTGGAAGGCAAACGACGACAAGACCGGACTGGGCAAAGCCACGAAATAGGAGACAATGACCGCAAGCACACTGGCGAAGACCGCCCCTTTCACGCCCAGGCCAAGTTCTATCAGCAAAACCGCGCCGCCAAGCCGGACCAGACCTTCCAACATAAAATTAATGGCCAGCGGGCCGAAGGCGTGGATGCCCTGAATATATCCGCGGCGCACGCCCAGCGGAATGTAAAACGTGGTGCCCAGGGCGAGCAATGAAATAAGGACGGTGTCGGGCAGATTGAGGTACGCAGTCAGCGGGCGCCTGAAGGCGAAAAGCAGCAGCCCGATAAGGATTCCAGCGACCCAGGAAAGCTGGTGGAGGTTGGTGAAAACGGTGGCGCGATCTTCCTCAGTCGAGCCGCGGGCGACATACTTCGCGCAGACAACCTGAAACGACAAGGTGATGCCCGACATGAGCATCAGGATGGTGTAGACGGCGGTGGCGTGAGCGAAGCCGGTCGGCCCCAAGAGGCGCGCGGTTACGACGTTGTAGAGAAGGTTGGTCAGGCCCACCAGACCCGAGCCGGCCAAAAGCGTAAGGCTTCCGCCGAGGAGTTGCGCTTTCAGCGTCTTCATGGGCGCGCCAGGGGGCAGTTGGGATGAAGGCGACGTGGCCGCCTCCGATTCCATCTCAACATCAGATTTGATGGTCTCGGACATGAAGGCTCAGAAGAGGTTGAAGTGGATTACCGGCAAGAGAGTTGTCTTGGTGGCGCCGTTAAAGTTGTAGAAGGTTTGCTGCTGAATACCGAACGAGAGGCGGAAGGGATGGGACACGGGCACACCGGCTGCGTCATATTTTTCGGAGCCGGGCAGGGCGCGCATATAAGAGACGGCAAACTGGCTCTGGGCGTTGTCGTACTCGTGATAGGCTTCGCCGCGAGACAGCAGGAACGATCCCTGCACGCTCCAGCGCGGAGTGGCGCGAACTTCGAATCGTCCGCCGGGCAGGAACGCCTGGGCTGTCGCATATTGTGTTGCCTGCACCTGCCAGGAACGGAGGTCTTCGGCGAGGATCGCGGCGGTCACGCGGCTGCCGAATTTGTGTTGCAATCCGATATAGCTGGCGGTATTGAAATACTCTTCAACCAGCGGATGGAACAACAAGTCTCTGACGTTGTAGCCGGTGATCAGCGAGGTGTGACCCCAGGGCCGGCCGACATTGAATTCGATGGAAGCGTAAGCGTCGCGAGAATTCAAATTGTTCTCGGTAAACGGGCCGGCTTCGCGAGTGGCAGCGCCGTTGAATGAAACCCAGTTGAAGAACGAATTGCTCGACACGTAGAGAAATTGCCGAAAAAGATTCTGGCTCATGTACTGGGGCGAAATCGTGTCGCGCCGGACGATGAATTGCAGGCCGCCGTTGAAGGCGATCGAATTCGAGCCGAAGCGCCAGATCGGCGTGACGCCGCCGTTAATAATTGTGTCGTAGGTGTTGCGGTCTTCGACAACGTTCTCGCTGGGGAAAAGGAACCGGCCCACGGTAAGGCTTTCGCCGACGAATCCCGTGATGGCGGGGAAATTGCCGAGATGAATCTTGTAATGCGACTCGGCCAGGCTCTGGAAAGAATGGCGCGGCGGCGGAAGCAGCGAAGGACTGGTGACGTGGAGGATTTTGGCGTCGAGGGTGTAGACGTTGATGTCTTCCAGCGCAGGGGCGAACAGGGCCTCAGGGGAGATGCTAACGTTCTGCGTTATCTGGCGGCCTTCTTCGCTGGCCAGCTCGTTGCGGGCAGTTTGCGACGTTACTTCGTCTTCGGGGCCGGCAACGGTGCTGGCGCGAGCGAACGCTGACAGAGCATTGACGGTGTCCTGGCGCTGGCGGTAAACGTTGGCCTCGGCCATCATGTAGTCGTAGTCGTCGGTGTAATCGCTGGCGGGGCCGATGGCGGCGAGCGCATCTTCGGCTTTGTGAGTTTCGCCCTCGGCAAGATACGTATTTGCAAGCCCAATTCCAACGGTGCGCTGGTTGGCGCCCGCCAATCTCGCTTTATCGAAATACGTCTCCGCCAGGTTGAAGTCATGCATGGCGAGAAAAGTGTTGGCCGCTTCCGCAATGTCTTCGGCAGTTACCTGCGATGAGCCGGAGCGCGCTTCGGCGAAGCCAAGAGCGATTTCGCGGCGGGCTTCGTCATAGTGCCCCTGCCGCATGAATACCTGCGCGACGGAGAGGCGGACACCTGTGCGATCGCCCTTGGGAGCATCGAGCGCGCGGGAGAAGCGCTGCATGGCGGCGTCGCGCTCGCCCAGGGTCAGAAGGGCGGTGCCGGTGGACATCAGGATGTCAACGTCATTCTGGCCGTAACGCTCGGCCTGCTCCACGTCGCGATTGGTGGCGCCGCGATCGCCTTCTTTGGCGTGAATCTGGGCGCGCAAGGCGTAAAGGCGGGCGTCAGTGGGAGCAAGGTTTTGTGCAGCATCCAGCGCGGCAAGCGCCTGCGGGAACCGGCGCAGGCGGAACAGCGTGTCGGCGTAGGCGAGGTGGATGTTCAAATCTTTCGGATCTTCCTGAAGGGCGGCGCGGTATTCTGACTCGGCGTGAACAAAGTCCTGCGCCTGCCGGAAGGCTTCAGCGCGCGCCAGGCGCCAGGTGTGCGATTTCCCCAGAAGCTTTTGCACGGTCTGCAACTGCGTTAAAGCCGCTTTGGGGCGATGCAATTGGAGATCGGAGAAGGCGAGGCCGAGGTGGGCCTCGCCGTAATTCGTCTGAAGCTGAATCGCGGTATGAAAGTCCTGAGATGCCTTGTTGGGCTGCCGCAGATCGTTTTCGACGAAGCCGCGATTCACGTATCCGGTGGCCATTTTGGGATCGCGTTCGAGGGCGCGAGTGAAGTCATCGACAGCGGCTTCGAGATGACCCTGGTGAACATCGAGATAGCCCTGAATCAGAGCGATGTCTTTGTCATCGGAAAAAATCTGGTCGTACTTTTTGAGCAGGGCGGCCACTTCATCGTAGCGGCCGAGATAGTAAACGTCGTAGGCGAGGTAAACGACGCCTTCGCGGTCTTTGGGAAGCTTGTCGAGAACCGAATAGCCGAGCTTGGCCGATGCCTCGTAGTCGCCTTTCAATGTGAGATAGCGCTCGCGTTCACGATTGACTTGCGGACTGTCATTCGCTTTGCCCCGGGCGCGATCAAGCCAGCGGGCGGCGAGATCCATGTTGTGAGCTTCCAGTGCGGCGTTGGCCGCGCCGGAGATGACGGAAGGATTTGCGGGCATGCGCTGATACGCATCCTCGTAATTTGCCTCCGCGGCTTTGAAGTCGCGCGAAGAAGTATACAAATCGCCCAGCGCGAGATAGGGGGCGAAATCTTTGGGGTGAGCCAAGGCGGCGCGCTTGAAATAATCCTCCGCCGCTTTGGTATCGCCCTTGTCGCGCGCCAGGAATCCGAGCGATGAAAGCGCAGTGCGATTGCGCGGATCCAACTCCAGAACTTTGGCGAAAATCTGTTCCGCGGCGTCTTTCTGGCCGAGCTTCCATTCCAGGCTGGCGTAATTGAGAAGCGAGTTGAGGTTGGAAGGGGCGAGGCGAAGAGCTTCCTGCAAATCACGGTTGGCGGCGCCGGTGTCGCCGGAACCGGCTTCGATGGCGGCGCGGACCCGCAGCATCTCGGGACGGGAAGATTCCGGCACGCTCACGGAATTAACCAGGCCCATCGCTGCGCTGAGCTGCTGCCTGGCCGCAGTCTCGTCGCCCTGACGCTCATCGACTTCATATAAGTTCAGGCGCAACTCGACGGGGTAAAGCGGGCCTTCGGGGATCTGCGGCGGAAGGTTCTGAATCGCAGCGGCGTATTCCGCGGCCGCATCCGGCAGGCGATTGTCGGACTCAGCAATGGCTCCGAGAATCGCATGCAGGCGATAGTTATTGGGATCAATCCGGCGGGCTTCGTCGATGAAAGGTTCCGCAGCTTCAGGCTGGCCCAGATTTACCAGCGCCTGCGCAGCGCTCAGATTCAGGTTCAAGTTCCCTTTCGCGCTTTTGGCAACTTTCACGTAAACGTCGGCGGCTTCCTGCGGCCTTCCGGCGAGCTGGTAGGTGTAGGCGAGATCGGCATCGACATCGAGATTTTTGCTTGGGATGGCTTGCAGCGCCGAAATGGCCTGATCGTATTTGCCCTGATCGCGATATTGATCGGCGACCGCGCGCAACACCTCAGGATCGCGCGGGGCGCGGCTTCTTGCCCGCTCAAGATAGCGGGAAGATTCCGCCGGTTGATTCAGGCGATCATAAGCGTGGGCGATGAGCAATTCTGAGTGCGCGCTGGGTGCTATGCTTTCGGCGCGTTTCAGATAATCCAACGCCTTGTTGTCGTCGGAATTCAGAAGCAGCTCGCCGGCGAGTTGCATGCTGTTGGCGTCGCGCGGGTTTTCATTCACCACCTTGTCGAGCAACTTCGCGGCTTCGTCGGTGCGGCCCATTTTCGCGTAGGTCTGAGCCAGGCCGGCCATGCCGGCTGTCGATCCCGGGCGCAATTTCAGCCCCTGGTTGTAGGCTTCAACGGAGCGCGAATAGCGGTCAGCAAGGCGCGCCGTGTAGCCAAGCAGGAACCACATCTGGGGATCCTGGGGGGCAGACTTTGCGGCGTTCTCGGCGAAAGAGAGAGCGGCCTGGAAGTCGTTTCGGCGAAGCGCATCCTGCGCGGCGTGAGCCTGGCGCGCGACTTCAATGCTCGAGCCCCAGCCGAATCCCTGATCGGAATTCCCTTGCGAGGGCTGTGCTGAATTTTGCTTTGGCTGTTTATTCGAGGAGGGCGAGGATCCGCCATTGACCTCGAAAGTCTGGGTCTGCGCGGTGGCGCGAGCGGGAAAGATTCCCCCCAGGAAAATAAGCAAGCAAAAGCTCGTGAGCGGATATCGGCTTTTCACGGTGTCACCACGCAAGACTTCGGCGTTACCTCCCGCACACACCATTTCTGCGGTTTCCATCAGATGCCACCCTGTCGCCGAAGGCTGCCTTGAATACAGGGATTCCCCCCAGGTTCAAGCGAAAAATCCCGTAAACCTTGAAGTGAGTTTGCGAATCAAACTGGCTCGCTTAGGACTTGTGGGAGCGACCCAAACGTGAACTCTGCTCAAAGCTACTCTCGTCCAGTACCGTTGCTTGCGATCGTGCTGGTGGCGCTGGCGGTCCACGGGCCGCTGTTGCTGATGCAGTTGCCTTCGGGATCATTCGACGCGAACTTTCATATGTTTTTCGCGTCGCATTACGCCCATCACTGGTTCAATCCGTGGAACGAAAAATGGTTTGCCGGTTTTTCGCAGACAACGTATCCGCCCCTCACGCACCAGTGGATCGCGCTGTTTTCAACCGTTACCGGCCTGAAGATGGCCTACATGCTGGTGCAGTTGATTGCCGTGCTTCTGCTGCCGGTGGGCGTGTTTCGCTTTGCGCGCATCTGGATTGATGACCGCGCAGCCAGCTATGCGGCTTTGGGTTCGGTATTTCTGGGAGCGTTGACGTTTCTGGTGTACCAGGCGGGGCAGTTGGCCACCGTGGCCTCAGCAGCGCTCTACCTGAATGCGCTGCCATATTTTTACGAATGGATCACCGAATCTTCGGGTCGCGCTTTTTTCAAGGGCATCGTCATCACATTGGCTGCGGCCGCGGCGCACCACGTGACGCTGATCTTCGGCGTGATCTTTTTTGCAGGCCCGGTCCTGGGGACGGCTTGCCTGGACGCTTCCGATGAGCGGGTTCCGGGTTCGCTGGCGGGAGTGCTAAGCCGAGCGGTAGGGTTTGGCGTTGTGGTGGGAGTTGGAGTGGGAATTGTTCTGCTGCCTTACTGGATGGCGCTGCTTCAGCACCCGATTCACCAGATGCCGATTCCGCACGACAGCCGGGCGAATTTTCTTCTGAATTCGATTACGGCAGTGAACTATTTTCTCATTCCGTGGGGGGCGCTGATTTTCGCCTTGCCGTTCATTGCCATTCGCGGGGCTTCGTCGCGGCGATTCGTGCCTCTGCTGTTGGGCTTTTGGCTGGCGTTTATTTTCGGCATCGGCGGGACCACGCCGCTGCCGCGCTGGCTTCTGGGCCGCGCCTACGAAATTCTGACTTTCGAGCGCTTTACTTTCTGGGCGACCCTGCTGGCGCTGCCATTCGTGGGAATTCTGGCCGTGGAGTTGCTGGACCGGTTCCGTGCCAAAGCGGCGGTGGGGCTGGCGCTGGCTTCAGTAGCTACGGTGGGAGCGGCGCTGTGGTGGCTGAATGCGAATCCCTTCCGCTCCAGCGGATCCACCGACGTTGATCCTGTGATTGCTTTTCTGAACCGCGACGGCCACGACTCCTACCGTTATCTCACGCTGGGTTTCGGCAGCCAGTTGGCGCGGGTTTCGACGTACACGAGCGCGGGCAGCGTGGACGGAGATTATAACTCCGCCCGTTTGCTGCCGGAGATGACGCAGTACGGGTCGGCGCAGCTGACCAATGCGAAATTTTATGGCTCGGCTGGAATGGCGTCTTTGCGGGCGATGCTGGAGCATGCGAACCGTTACGGGTTGAAATACATTTTCGTTCACGATCCGTATTACGAACCGCTGCTGACTTTTGCGGGCTGGCGCAAGATCGAAACTTTCGACAACGGGGAAATTACGGCCTGGTCGAAAGAAGATGTGCCGCCTGCTCACAAAATCCAGTCGGATGCGATTCCCGCTCCCTGGCAGGGATTGATGTGGGGCATTCTGCCTATAGGGGTGAGCTTTCTTGCCATCTTCCTGGAACTGCTGCTGCCGGCGCGCGAGCAACGCCGTCCGATGAGCGTGGAAGGGCCGGTTTTCAGCGAGCCTTCCGAAAAACATTACGTAGCCTGAGGCGAACGAATGAAAATCATTCTGCCAATCATTCTGATCGTCGTAACCGCCGGACTGATGGTCATCGGACTGACCAGCGTGGGTCAAACTCACGGCACCGTGGGAATTGCCGCAGGCCGGGCCTTCTATGGGCTGACGCCAAAATCAACCACTCCAGAGCAGGCGCTGAATAATTTCCTGGCAGATGTGCAGCGGCGCAATTGGGATGAAGCATTTGCCGGCGTTTCCAAAAGCAGCGGCGGGGACGAACAGGAGTTCGTGCAGTCCTGGTTGGGCAGCTATGGCAGCCTGCGTTCGTTCTCCAACTTGGAAGGATTTGACTCGCGGCCGGTCCACATCACCGACAATGACGCACAGATGCGTGTGCGACTGCACTGGTCGACTCCGGTGGGACCCGCTGAAGATGTCCGCGATTTTCATCTTGTAAAAGAAGGCGAAGTCTGGAAGACAGTGTGGCCGCGGCAGGAGGTGGCGAGCGTTCCGGCGCAGGTGATCCCCGTGACTTATCTGCGGTGGGACCTGGTCACGGGCAGTTCTTCCGATGAGTGGGGCTCGCGCAACATGGATGCTCCGCACGTCCGCATTATCTCGATGAATGCGGTTGATACTGCCGAGGGCGCAGTGGTCATGGGCGAAGTGGTGAACGAAGACACGATTCCCGCGTTCGTGGTGGTCAACGCCGCGCTGGTCGATGGAGCAAGCAGAGCCATCGACGAAGAAAGCAGCTTCGACAAGATTGCGCACGTCTTGTTGCCCAAGCAGGTCTCGCCGTATCGCATCGACTTTCCCAACCTCACACTGAAAAACGTAAAGAATGTACGCATGGACGTGAAGGCGACGCTGGTTCCCGCCTCCGCCGATCCGGTGATCGGGGTGATGAATCAGAAGCTCGATACCGATCCGCAAGGAAAGATGGTTCTGCACGGCGATCTGATGAATGAAAGCGGGCAAACGGTGAATATTCCCCACGTGATCGCGAGCTTTTACGACAACAACGGCCGGGTCGTGTGGGTTTCTGACGGATATGTTGACCGGGCGTTACTGCCGCAAGCGTCAGAAGCGTTTGCGGTGGAGATTCCGCGGTCGGTGGCGGCCAACGTTCACAATTTTCACGTGGTGGTGAATCAGTACAGCTTGAACAGATCATAGGTATGCGAATTCTTAAAATCAGCGCCGTTCTCTGGCTGTGCGCGGGCCTGGCTGCCGCGCAAGATTTTCGCGTGCCCGAAAACGCCGTTGCGGGCGAGGACGCCACGATCTCGACCAGTGGCGGCGGCAAAGCAACTTTTTATCTGGTGGGCCCGGGGAGCGCGCGCAAGGCAGATGTGGCGCTGGGCGAAGAAATTCGTATTGGCGGCGCGGAATTGCGTACCGCGGGAGCGTACCGGGTGGTGATGTGCGCCGAAAGCTGCCAAAGCGCCAGCTTCTATGTGAGCGCCGCAAAGCCATTTTCGCTGGCTTTTCTCGTGCACCCGTCGCGCGTACCTGTTTCTCAGGAGAACGCGGTCAGCGGCGTTGCCCTGCCGTTTGACCGCTTTCGCAACCTTGTGCTCGCGCCGCAGAATGTAACTTTTCTGCTGAGCGCGAAAAATACCGCGCCGCTCTCGCATTCGGGACGCACGCAGGACGGCGTCGCCTGGTTCCGTACCGCGTCGAGCAAGGCGGCGGGGCCGGTGCAGTTGTTCGCATCGGTCGAGGAAATATCGGCGAAACGAGCGTTGCAGCAAGTCGCTTCCGATCCCTGCAATCTGCGGATCAACGGGCAGCGAACGGCCGGCGGCGTCATAGTGCAAACCGATCCTGTGCACGATTGCGCGGGGAACATTGTTCCGGACGGGACCGTGATTACATTTACGGCTACGGACGCGCGGGGCAAGGATTCAGTGGATGCGCCGGTCAAGCAAGGCGTGGCAAAAGCGAAATTAGAGGCGGCAGGGCCGACGATTGTGAGTGCGGCATCCGGCGTGGTGATGGGTAACGAACTGCGAATCGAGGCGCAACGATGATGAACAGGTTTGTCGGCGCTTGTCTCTTCGCGGGTTTCGCGCTTTCGTCCATCGCCGCGGACACCGCGGTGCAGGTGCAGTTCGATGCCGGGAAAGCCGGGCCGCGGCAGATTGAGCCGCTGACCGAGCGGGGCGTCCTGCGCGATTATCGTGCGGCGTGGATCAGCATGGCGCAGGCGCTGGAAGCGAACAATCCAGACGCTCTGGAGGGTTTGTTCGCAGGCGATGCGAAAGACTGGTTGCGTGAAACGGTTGCCAATCAGGAGCGCTCAGGAGTGAGTCAGAGATATTCTGAGCAGAACCATCATCTGGAAGCAGTTTTTTATGCCCCCGAAGGCGATGTGATGGAACTGCACGATACGGCGGAATATCGCTTGCAGATTCTCGATGGCGGCAAGACGGTAAGCGACGATCACGTGAGCATGCACTACGTGGTGCTCATGACTCCCGGAGCGGACCGCTGGGTAATCCGTCAGTTGCAAGCGGTGCCGCGCTTTTAGCGGGTCCGAAGTGTTGGGCGCGGCGATCCTGGGTACGGCTTCAAATTTCAAGTCTCAAGCCGATTCTGCACGACAGCTTTCCACCAACCGCAGGAGTGCCCTTCGCATCCAATTGTGCTACGCATAAACTGCAATGGAGTTCATATTTGTCCAAAGCGCTGCTTAGTTTGTCTCTCGTCTGTTTTATTGTGGCAGGCGGATGCGCGACGCAGCGTCACGCCTCCCTGCTGCAAAATGGGCAGGCGCCCGCTATCGGGCCGAAACTGCTGGCCGTGTACATGCCGTGGTTCGGCGACCACACACATATCGACGTAGGGTATTCGAGCAACGATCCCGGCGAACTGCATAAACAGATCCAGCAGGCGCGGAATATGGGTATCTCCGGATTTATCGTCGACTGGTATGGCGACGCGCGGCCATATTCCGACCACAACTTTGCGTTGTTGCAGCAGGTCGGCGCGGAAATGCATTTTCCGGTTGCGCTCCTGTACAACGAATCGGAAGACGAGGAAGAGCAGGCGACGGACGATGCCATCGCGGCATTTGACAAGGCGTACAACGCCTACATTGGGCCTTCGGCAAAATATCGAGAAGCTTATTTGACTTACCAGGGCAGGCCCGTATTTTTCATTTTCCCCAAGCGCGGGCATGTCGATTGGAACAAAGTGCAGGGGCGCGTGAGTTCGTGGGAGAATCCGCCGCTGCTGATCTACAAAGACGAGCCGCCCGCGCCCTATGCCAACGATTTCGCAGGTTTTTATGCCTGGGTGCAGCCGGGCCCCGGGGGCTGGTCGCCCGACGGCAGCAACTGGGGCGAGCAATACCTCAAGAACTTTTATCGCACGATGAAGAGCAAGTACGAGGGAAAAATTATTGTGGGCGGGGCGTGGCCGGGGTTCAACGATAATGCGGCCAAGTGGGGACTGAATCGCCACATGGATACCCGCTGCGGCAAGACCTTTGAAGAGACGCTGAATTACTACCAGAACTTTTACGATGCCTCGAATCCGCCTCCGTTCATGCTGATCGAAACCTGGAACGACTACGAAGAAGGAACGGCCATCGAGAAGCGGAGCGCAGCCGCGTGCGGGGGCAAGAGCGGGACATAAGCCGGGCAGTCGAGACGATGCAGCGCCGGCGGTGCTGTAAAATCTGTAGACCGCTTGGAACCCATCACACATTTTTTGACCGGCGCATGCATGGGCCGCGCCGGGCTTAACCGCAAAACCGCGCTGGCCACGGCCGTGCTGACTTTGGCCGCCGAGGCCCCCGATCTCGACGTATTGGGCCGGATCAAAGGTCCGGCGTTCAGCTTTGCGCATCATCGCGGATTCACTCACTCTTTCGTTGGCGTTCCGCTTGACGCCGCGGTAGTAGTTGGCTTCGTGTATTTGATATGGCGCCTGCGGGGGCGCAAGTTGAAGAATCCGGACTTGCCGCCGCGCTGGCCGCTTTTGTTTTTTTACGCATGCCTTGCGGGATTGAGCCATCTTCTTCTCGATTACACCAATAACTACGGGTTGCGGCCGTTCTGGCCCTTTTCCGAAAAATGGTATTCGTGGGACATCGTTTTTATTTTCGAACCTGTGATGTTCGTTTTGCTGCTGACCGGGCTGATCGCTCCGGCATTTTTTTCGCTGATTGACCGCGAGGTAGGCGCGCGAGAGCGGGGCCCAAGGGGTCGAGTTGCGGCGACGCTGGCTCTCGTGGGAGTTGTATTGATGTGGGGCGTGCGCGATTACGAGCATCGCCGGGCGCTGAATGCGCTGGGCGCGCGGACTTATCAGGGGGCGGAGCCGATGCGTGTGTCTGCGTATCCAACCGTCATCGATCCGTTCACCTGGTACGGCGTGGTTGAAACCCCGGCATTTTTTGCGCTGGCGCCGGTGAATTCGCGGGCCAGCGAGGTCGATCCCGCGGGGCAGATCGAGATTCGCTATAAGCCTGAGGAAACGGCGGTCACGCTGGCGGCAAAAAAATCCTACCTGGGCCGCGTGTATCTCGATTGGGCGCAGTACCCCATAACCGAGACGGAAACGCTGCCGGATGAAGGCTACATTGTGGAGTTCGAAGACCTGCGATATGTGCAAGTGCCCGGACCGCTCAAAGATCGCGAGCGAGGCCGGAGCGCGCTCAGCGCCGGCGTGGAACTGGACCGGAAACTACGCGTGGTAGGCGATGTTTACGGTACGGAAGAAAAACGCGTGATTGTGCCGGAACCCCAGCGGCAGTGAGGGTTTTCCGGCTTCAGGTATCATAGAGGCCAGTTCCGTCTTTAATTCTTCCGCGCGGTTTTTCTTATGATCAACGGCAAGCGAATCGCCGTAGTAATGCCCGCCTACAACGCGGAAAAGACCCTTGAGGCGACGGTGGGGGAACTGCCCGGCCTGGTGGACATCCGCATTCTGGTGGATGACAGCAGCTCCGATAAAACCGTGGACCTGGCGCGGCGGCTGAATCTGCTGGTGTTCAAACACGACCGGAATTACGGTTATGGACGCAATCAGCAGACCTGCTACCGTGAAGCTCTGTCTGCCGGTGCGGACGTTGTCATCATGGTGCACCCGGATTATCAATACACGCCACTGCTGGTTACCGCCATGGCGAGCATGATCGCCTACGACGTTTACGACGTCGTGCTGGGGTCGCGCATCATCGGGGGTACGGCGTTGCGCGGCGGGATGCCCATTTACAAGTACATTTCCAACCGGCTGCTGACCGCGTTCGAGAATTTATTTTTGCGGGTGAAACTTTCGGAATATCACACCGGTTATCGCGCCTTCAGCCGGAAAGTGCTTACCGAACTGCCGCTGCTGGAAAATTCCGACGACTTTGTCTTCGACAATCAGATGCTGGCGCAATGCGTGCATTTCGGATTCCGCATTGGCGAGGTTTCGTGCCCGACGAAGTATTTTGAGGAAGCGTCGTCGATCAACTTCCGGCGAAGCGTGAAGTATGGATTGGGAGTGGTCGGGACGACATTGCAATTTGCCGCGCAGAGAGCGGGGCTTGTGCAAATGGCGCGGTTCAGTGAGCGTGGGAAAAAACTGGAAACCGATATTACCACTTATTACGAGCGCAGTACCGTTCGCCCGGCGTAGACTATCGATGTCTGAGCTGTTTTGCCTTCCCGCATCAGGGCTTTTTTCGCGACAAAAATCCCAGCACCTTGCTGGCGAATTGGTCGGAGAAACCGAACCGCGCTTTGGCTCGCGAATATAGATCGACGGCCTTTTTGTCCATCCAGATCATCGCCGCCTTTTTCCAACTGTCCTGCGGGCGGGCGAAATAGTCCGTGGAGTGGGCTACGACCTTGCCCGGGTCGACTGTGTAGTAGTACAGGGCGATGCTCTTGCGGGATTCGCCTTCGGGACAGGTCAGGGGATCAGGGAAGCCGTGCAAAGAGCGC
>DATLKM010000036.1:0-3843 GCA_035538435.1 Binatia bacterium | reverse complement strand
AAAAAGCGGCGACCCCACTGTTACAAAATTCAGCATCGCATCGTTGGATTCAAGGTTTCACCGCCGCCCTGGCGATCGTCGCCGTTGCCCTTCTTCTGCAAGGCGCAAACTGGAAGCATCAATTCTTCGATCTGGATGCCGGTCCCATTCGTTCCGTGGCCGTGCTTCCCCTGCAAAATCTGTCCAACGACCCCACGCAGGAATATTTCGTCGACGGCATGACCGACGAGCTTATCACCGATCTCGCCCAGATTCGCGAGCTGAAGGTCGTTTCCAAAACCTCGATCATGCAGTACAAAGGCACCCGCGTCCCCTTGCCGCAGATAGGCCGCCAGTTGGGCGTTGATGGCGTGGTGGAGGGTTCGGTCCTGCGTTCCGGGGATAAAGTCCGCATTACCGCCCAGCTCATCCGCACCGCGACCGACCATCACATTTGGGCCTCCGCTTATGACGGCGATTTGAAAGACGTGTTTTCCTTGCAGGCGCGCGTGGCCGAGTGCATTACCTCGCAAGTCAAGCTGAATCTGAGCGCAGAGGAAAGCGGGCGATTGCGCCATACCCCGGCCGTCGATCCCGAAGCCTTCGATCTTTACCTACGCGGCCGCTATTCCTGGAACCAGAGAAACACCGAAAGCTTTCATGCCGCCGCTCAATATTTCCGCCGTGCCATTGATCGCGATCCCAATTTTGCTCTCGCCTATTCCGGACTGGCCGATACCGGCATCCTGCTGGCGCTCTACGGCGAAGGTCATGCCCGGATTACCGAAGCCAAGCAGGCCGCAGAAAAAGCCTTGCAGTTGGATGACACGCTGGCCGAAGCTCACACTTCCCTGGCCGCCGTCCGCATTCTCGACGTCTGGGATTGGCAGAACGCCGAACTCGAGTTCCAGCGCGCCCTCGAGTTAAACCCCAACTACGCCCAGGCCCACCACTGGTACGGCAATCTGCTGCTTGGCCCCGAAGGCCGCCATCAGGAAGCCATCGCTGAGTTGCAGCGCGCTCAGGAGCTCGACCCGCTTTCCACCATCATCATGGCCGACACCGGCTACGCCTACTATCTCGCCGGCCGCTTCGATCAGGCCCTTCCCATCTACCAGAAACTCGCCGCCGCTAATCCCAACTTTGTTCCGGTTCACTTTTACTTGGCGCAATACTACCGGCAGACCCAACAGTATGATTCCTGGCTGAACGAAATCGTGGAAGATTACCGCCTGTCCGGATTGTCCGAGGCCGCTGAGAAACTCCAGCGCCAGTACGCCGATGGCGGCTTTCCCGGCGTGATGCGAAACGTTGCCGAACCCCGCGCCACTGCGCATAAGGGTGCGGCTAATGATCCTCTGGCGGAATACTGCTCCATCGCCCAGGCCGATACTTTCCTCGACAGAAACGGAGCCGCGCTGGCCGCGCTCGACCAATGCTCGCGCACCGCCGCCCTTTCTCTTATCTATGTGAAAGTCGATCCTGCCTGGACCAACCTTCGCCGCGAGCCCGCCTTTCAGGACCTGCTGCGGCGATTGCACTTACAGTAGCGCCGGAGCATGCGCCGCACGGAGTGCGGTAGCAGCCCTTCCTGGTTGCCCCGGTTGCGAGCATACGTGCCTTCTCGCAAAGTAGTCAGGTGATGTCATTCCGAACCCGCGCGAAGCGGGGTGAGGAACCTGCTTTGCGCTTCCGTTCATGAGTCGCACCGCGGATCTGAGTGGGCGGTGCAGTCGCGAACGGATTCGCTGCGAACCACCCCTCCATTGCGCGATTCTCCGCCTCTGGTATACCGTAAAAAGTTCGCCTTCTTGCCATGCCGGAACGTACTGAAACTCTTCCCGATCAGGCCGCGCACAACAACGCCCTGACTACTCGTGTCGATCCGACGTCGCCTCGCTTCGAGGCCAATATGCGCTTTCTGGCCGACCTCACGTCGCAGGTGCGCAACGAGGTCGAAAAAATTTCCGAAGGCGGCGGCGGGAAGGCCATCGAAAGCCAGCACAAGAAAGGCCGCCTGACCGCTCGCGAGCGCATCGATCTGCTGGCCGATCCCGCCACGTTCTTCGAACTCGGCTCTTACGCGGCTTTCGGCATGTATGAAGAGTGGGGTGGCGCGCCCGCCGCCGGCGTGATTACCGGCCTGGCCCGCATTCACACCCGCATGGTGATGATCATCGCCAACGATGCCACTGTGAAAGCCGGCGCGTTTTTTCCCATGACTTCGAAAAAAGTCATTCGCGCCCAGAACATCGCTATCGAGAATCGCATCCCGACAATTTATCTCGTCGATTCCGCCGGCGTTTTTCTGCCTTTGCAGGAAGATGTTTTCCCCGACACCGACGATTTCGGCCGCGTCTTCCGCAATAACGCCGTCATGTCGGCCATGGGCATTCCGCAGATCGCGGCCATTATGGGCATGTGCGTCGCCGGCGGAGGATATTTACCCGTCATGTGCGACCACGTCCTGATGACCGACGGCAGCGGCTTATTTCTCGCCGGCCCTGCCCTGGTTCAAGCCGCGATAGGGCAAAAAGTTTCCGCCGAAGATCTCGGCGGAGCGGCCATGCACTCCGCCATCAGCGGCACCGTCGATTTCCGCGAACCCGACGATCCCGCCTGCCTCGCGCGTATCCGCTCCATCGTGGAAAAATGGGGATACCGCCGCCAGTCTCCCTGGGACCGCAAAAAACCCGCCGAGCCCGCGCTGGCCGCCGAAGAAATCTACGGCGTCTACGATTCTTCGCCCGCCCGCCCCTACGACATGAAGGAAATTCTGGCCCGCGTTCTCGACGGCAGCCAATTCGACGAGTACAAACCGGAATACGGCAAAACTCTAATTTGCGGCTACGGCCGCATCGGCGGCTTCGCCGTCGGCATCGTCGCCAACCAAAAACTCCACGCCCAGGCAACCGACCACGAAGGCCACAAGCGCACCGAATTTGGCGGCGTCATCTACACCGAGTCCGCGGAAAAAGCCGCGCGCTTCATCATGGATTGCAATCAAAACCTGATCCCTCTGGTTTTTTTTCACGACGTAAACGGCTTCATGGTCGGCCGCGACGCCGAGTGGAGCGGCATCATCAAAGCCGGAGCGAAATTGGTGAACGCCGTTTCGAATTCCGTTGTCCCGAAAATTACGGTGATCGTCGGCGGTTCCTTCGGCGCAGGCCACTACGCCATGTGCGGCAAAGCTTTTGACCCGCGCTTCGTCTTCGCCTGGCCGACGGCGCGCTACGCCGTCATGAGCGGCGATGCAGCGGCGGGAACACTGGTGGAAGTGAAAGTGAAGCAGCTCGAGCGTGGCGGCAAGAAGTTGAGCGACGAAGAAAAAAAAGAGTTGTATGAATCGGTGAAGCGCACCTACGACGAACAGACCGACCCGCGCTACGGCGCGGCCAGATTGTGGATCGACAAAATCATCGATCCCGCGGAAACGCGCGACGCGATTACGCAAGCTCTGGAGGCCGCAGCCCTGAACCCGGATGTGCCGGAATTTAAGGTGGGAGTGCTGCAAACGTGATGGCCTATCTTCACCACGGCGACGCGGAGACACAGAGCAAGGTTCTTCATGAATCTCTGACGGCCGATCATGAACTGCAATGTCTCTGTCTTAACGAGAGGTGGAACCATCCGCAAGGTTTTACGAGTTTGTTTTCTCTGTGCCTCTGTGTCTCTGTGGTGAATTAAATGTCCGAGATCAAGCTGATCGAATGTCCGCGCGATGCCTGGCAAGGCCTCAAAGGCCAGATTCCGCCTGATGTCAAGCAGGCTTACCTGCAAGCCCTGATCAGCGCCGGATTCAAGCACATCGACGCCGTCTCGTTCGTTTCGCCCAAGGCCGTGCCGCAGATGGCTGACTCG
>DATLKM010000035.1:0-15520 GCA_035538435.1 Binatia bacterium | reverse complement strand
GAGGAGCCGGCCTTCACGTCGATCACGACCTTCTTGCCCTGCTCCTCGAGGAGCTTCTCGATCCTGGCGCCTGCGGCCTTCATGTCGCGTTGCAGCGAAGAGATTTCCTTGTCGCGCGCGGTCAGTTTTTCCTCGGCCAGTTTTTTGACCTGCTGCTTCACTGTGGCCAGGAGCCGATCGAGCTCCTCGTCCTTCAGGTGGGCGAGCGTTCCAAACGTCTCGACGCGAACGATGATTTTCATAACGTCCTCGAGTGCGCGGATGAGCGGCGCGGTCGCGCGCGCGATGTCCTTGGAAATGTCCGTCTGTTTGACCTGGTGTTTGACCAGGTGTTTGTCCGGTGCAACTCCAACAGGCGATTTGGTTTGTTCGTATTGCGCCTGCTTAAGTGACAGCTTAAGTGCCTTGATCTCTGCCCGTAGTTCCTTCTCCGTTTGCGCCTTCTCCTCGGCCGTCTTCGGCAGCTCGGCCAGTTTGGGAATCAGCTTGGCGATCTCCTCGAGGGGTGGCGGCGGCACGACGGCATACTTCTGTGCCTCTTTGCCGTGCGGCGTGACAATCGGACCGATGTGGATGAGAATTCGTTCCTTGCTGATTGCCCTACCGAGGCCATAGAAGAAACCGGGCTCGAGCAGCTTGATCTCTTTTTTGAAGTCACCCTTTTCGGCCGAAGGAATGCTGAGCGTGTCGATCGCGCGGGCTACGTTCACGTCCTCGAACGTCCCGCCCACCAGTCGGTTGAGGCACATCGAGCTCGCGCCCTTCGAGAATTCGGAGAGCCGCTGCGTGGCATAGATCGGGCAGAGCCCACGCTTCCGGCCACGGGTCGAGAGCGCCTTGACCCAATCCGATGCGATCGATTCGCCCTTGCCGCTTTCCGGGCAGAACATGTGCGCTTCGTCGACGATCACCACAGTCGGGTGCCAGAGCGTTTTCGGCGCGTTGATGAGGCCCTGACAGAAGTTGCGGACGAATTCGTGACGTACCGATTCGTCCATCTCGTACAGATCGACGATCGCGGACGTCCGCAGCTTCAGAATGGTTTGCGCGACGAGCGTCGCGCTCCGCGGATGCGCGGGGATTTCGCCGCCGGGCCCGACCAGGATGAAATTGAACTTCTCGCGTAGTGGCGCGAATTCTCCCTCGGGGTCGATGATGATGACCGGGATCTTCTCGGCCATCTGTTCGCAGAGCCTCTTGAGGAGCACGGTCTTACCGCCGCCGGAATCCGCGGTCACGAGCAGGCGCGTCGTGAGCATCACGTCGCCGTTGATGAAAACCTTCTTTTTTCCGGAGGTTCCGAGCTCGATCTTCATCAGAAAACCTCTTTCCGCTTCTTCAGCGTGACCAGCTTCGCGTATTGGAGTAGCAACAGCGCATCGGCCTCATTGTCGTTCTCGATCTTCGGGTCGATGCGCTGTGCCATACGGATCATGTCTTCCTTCTCGGCGCGGCCGTCACCGGTGAAATATTTCTTGACCGTGGCATTGTGAAGCGTTTCGAGCCGCAGGTTTTGTCGCGCGCAGAACTCTTCGACTCGAGTGGACAGCCCGAACGCGAGCTCGCCCGAATGCCGATTGTTCGGGTTCGGGATCGGCCGCTCGATCACGACGAGCTCGAGCGGTTGATCCTTCCAGGTGTAGAGCCAAACACTGAAACGAATCCACCGCCAGCCGGGGCCCTCGGTACCTCGAGGGGCGAAGTTCTTGAAGCCCGTCGACCGAAAGCCCCGAATCTCTGAAGCGAAGCCGGTTGTCGTCGCGAGATCTAGCGCGAGAATGTTCAAAATAGCGGCGCTCCCGACGCTTCGGCCACAGCCGCCTGTGCCGTTTGTTCGGGTTCAGGTTGTGGTACCGGCTCGGCAGTTGATTCAATTCGTTCGGCGTAAGCCGCGATCGCCGGCGACAGGGCGGGCGAATCGGATTTCTTGTTGGGGATAAGGCCGAGTACCTGAATTGAGAGCTTTCGGATGTCCTTGAGCGTTCCGGTGCTCTCTAGAGCAAAGGCCGCGCGTGAGATTGCGGTCGCATCGGTTTCAGTGTCTTCGATTACGGCGGTGAACAGAATGCTCACGCGCCGACCGTTTTTTTCCTGTGTCATTGTCGTCTCCTTTTTTATAGTAGCTGGCCCTGGACGGGCCGCATTTTCATCCAGACCGTTTTGCCGAAGTGCCGGCATGCGAATTTCTCAACATCCGAATCGAGATCGGTGCCTGCACGGAACGTGAAGCGGATCACGTCCACAGCTTGGCCCGCGCCCTTTTCCTCAACCACGGCGAGCGCCGCCTTCTCGATCCAAGCGCCCTTGATTTCCAGATCGGTCCCGTGCGATTCAGGCGCAAGGCCGAGCTCGATATACTGGTAGGGCACGTCGATGTTGGCGATGGTCTTGGCGCCGCCTTCCTGCATCGCCTCCCACCAGTGCTTGATTTCTTTCGGCACGAACTTGCCATGCTCCTCGCGGAGCTCGAGGGAGATTTCCAGGTACACATACCGCTTATCCTCTTTCGCGTCGTACTCGAAATGCGCGCGGAGAAAGTTGACGGCCGCCCGCCCGTTCTTCATCGCCGGCGGGAGCTTCTCCTGCTCGTTGTCGTCCTTCTTCGCAGCGAGATCGGGGTGTGGCGGCTCTTCCGGGCCCTCACGCCCAACGAGTCGATCGCTCTTTTTTTTCGTGGCGGCTTTTGCGGACATTGCTACCTGACTTTCTGGCTCGTCAGAGCCTTGGGATATTCCCGGACGCGAAGGTCCGGGGGAAATTCGTTGATGTTCGAATGCGGGCCTCGATCCATGAGCGCCCACATCCCGGCGGATTGCTGACCGCAGCGATCGTTGAAGAGTTCGGAAAACGGCGCGCGCTCTTTGGTGCGCGATTCAGGGAAATTCCCAAGCTGCTTCATGAAAAATGGGACATGGTAGTTATCGCAGGCATAACGCACGGCGCGGAACCATTCAAGATCGCAAGGTCGCGCGTGCGGTCCAGATTCACCGCCGGCGACAATCCAATTGATTTTGTGGGCGAAGTCCGTGAAGTCCACAGGCCCCAATGCAGGTTCGTAACTCACCCATCGCACCGCCGCATCACATTGGAGCAGCGCGGGGATTCGCGCGTTGGCCGTTTTCTGATCCTCGACGCTCACGCCGAGCCATACATTCTGAATTGCGGCGCAGACCGGGTGCGTTCGCAGGTAATCGGACATTCGCTCCGGACGCTTCGTGAGTATCTGGAAAGTGTGCTGGCGCGCGCGGAACATCACGCCGTAAACGCGATCGATCCATTCGAACGGAACACTCTCATGAAACAAGTCCGACATCTGGCAGACGAAGATGCGACGGGGCCGGCGCCAGCGAAGCGGATCGTTCAGAACGGGCTCGTTCAATCGGACTTCGTGATTCCAAAACGCCTCGCCGTTCTCGAACGTAGCCAAGCCTTTGTAGATCGAAAGATGACGGAGACGAGTCGCGGTGAGTCGTTCGGCATAGCAGTTGCGGCAACCTTCCGAGACGTGCGTGCAGCCTGCAATTACAGGCCACGTCGATTCGGTCCATTCGATATTCGTTTTGTCTGACATGCGGGGTAGTCTCCACGGGCGCGACCGGAAGCTACCCCGCAAAGGTTTTTCCCGGTCGCACCCGCTTGGCGTTTCAGAAGCGAACGAATCGTACTCGAATGAAGCACATGTAGCAACCGCTGCGTGTGTAGCCTGTTGAAAATTATTTCTTCTTTTTGTTCTGACTGGCCTTCTCGAGCGCGGCTACCAGGTCCTGAAGCTTTGCCGCAGGGAATTCCTTGGGCACGCCCTTGTGACCCAACCGCCTCATGAGCGTGACGCATTCCTGCATCGTGAGACCCATCGGCGTCAGGTTGTCGTACAGCGCATCATACTGTTGCGAGCTGATCGGGCCCTTCACTTCCTCTTGCTGCGCGGCCGCGGGCTTCTCTTTGATCGTGGACGGACCTTTCGGTTCTGCTTTCGGCTTCAGTCCAAAAGCTTCCTCGATCGTCATTTCATGATCTTTGACTGCGGTCAGGATACCCTTCAGGGTAGCAACGTGATCGTTTGTCATTTCTGAAAGCTTGGAGATTCCAAGGGTCTTGAAGACTGCGGCGTCTGGAATTTTGCATTTGCGCGTGTATTCTAGCGCCACATCGCGGAGCTCCTTCGTTTGCTCCTTCGTTTGACCGCCAGCGAGTTTTCGCGCTCGTTCATAGAGTGGGAGCCAGAATCCCTTCGGTACTCCCTTGAGCACTGCATTCCGATAGGCGATTCCGCAACCGGCGTTTGCGGTAGTCCCAATCATGTCCTCGTTGTAGCGACGGCCCTCTCGATCACGAATGCGCCTTTTCACCTCGAACGTGATCGCCACGTTTTGCTCGAGATCATGAAAGACGCCCTGACAAACCACGAAATCATTCTCTTCGGCTACGGTGCGTGCGCCAACTCGACAGTTGCCGTAGGTGTGGGCGATGATCTCGGCCAGGCGAACGCTCGGACCTTCGATCTGTTTTCCACCTCGGGGAATCACATAGAAGAGCTCGGCCTGCTCACCTCGCGTCGATTTTTGCATGGCGACCGTTTCAACTAGCTTCATGGCCTTGTTAGCGAAAACGTCCAGGTCTCGGGGATATTGCTTGGCGGTGCTGATGGCCGCGTCGACTTCCACTTTTGCTAGCGCGGCGGTTGGAACTGTAGTGATCTCACGCACGTCGGGACTTTGAACCACATCGATAACTTTTTCACGCGACAAGTTTCCTCCTGCGGTTCGAGATTCTGTAGCATTCACGGCATACGCGCCCCTTGCCTTTATAGTGGGCGGTGTTCTCTGGCGTGAATTCGTGTCCGTGGACACAGGAAGTTCGGCGAGCGAAGAGCCCCGAAGCCGAATTACTGAGGAGCATGTTCAGTCTATGCGTGACGGGAAGCTGATGGCTTGGCCTAACGCAACCTGGATTCTCGCACCGATGATGCGGCTCAGTGTTCTTAGGAAAGCGCCCACGAACGAACACGAACGCAAACCTGTGGGCTTTCGTGGTTGCTTGAGAGGACAACCGGAAGTTCCCATAGCCGTCGGTATCTTTGGCACCCGTCCAGAGCCAACAGCGTCCTAGGCTTTTGATTCTGATCGGGCCGTTGAAATTCACGCGCGGCCAAAATCGATCTTGGGGAAGCCCGCGAATGTATTTCACGATTTGCCCCTCCGAACGTCCCGCGGAACTTTTTTGAACCGGATGCCCTCGTAGACGAACCGCTCCTTCTGATCGCTCGCCATCTTGCGGAACGCCTTTTCGATTTCGGGGACCGCAACCTGCATAGTATTCAGCATGATTTCGTTGTTCAGACAGAGTTGGAGCAGCTTTCGCAGGTCCGTCACCTCGGCGTAGTAATCGTATTGGAGCCCAACGCCCGTACTGCGCGCGGTAGACAGCGCCTTCGATTCAAAGAGCGGCGCCTGCGTCGACAGAACTTCGCGCTTGATCTCCTTCAGCGTGGCCGGGTCCGCGCCCTGGCCCTTGGCAGCTTGCACAGCGACCTTCGCCGCGGCCTCGTTTTTCTTACGTTGTTCCGCCTCGAGCTCCTGTTGCTTCTGCCGTTCCTTTTGTGCCTCGGCATCAAGATAGGCCGCGCGCGCCTGGCGTCCGTTTTCCATCGCGGTTTCCAGTCGCTTGCGGAGCGGCCAGGCTTTGAACGTGATGATGGGCTCTACGCCATCGAAGATCGGAAATTCTTTCAGCGGCTCGATCGCTGCCTGAAGGCGATCGTTAAGCCTGGCCCGGATTTCATCCAATCGCTCGAGCACTTCTCGGCATTCGTCCATAGTGGCGGTGCCGGCCTCGAGCGTTTTGGGCGAATCGAACTTGATCTTCTCGACCTTGCCGACGATTTCGAGAGCGTCGTCGCCGAGAAGGGCGAGCTCCTTTTCGGGTTCGTAGCGAATGAGAACGGTGGGACTTTGCGGCGCGGACGTAGCTGTGCTAGATTTCGCCATACCATATGTCTCCTGTGATGTTTGGATTTCCCCGGGCGTCGGGATCAGCCGGCGCCCTTCAATTTTAGCCCCTATTACGTGAAACCCTAAAATTAGTCCAGTGGATAATTTGGCCTTTGAACGGAAGTCGGCCGTTCCAGAACGCCATCATGTCATCGAAGCTTTCGAATCCGTCGCTTCGCGCGAGGGCCTCGGCTTCGTAGCGATCTAACACGCTGCCCTGAATGTAAATGCGACGGCTGGCTCGAATCTCGATGTCCTCGATCGCTGCACACTTCACACGGCATATCAGCCGCGCGTGCTTAGTGCGGAGCCCGGTGTACAGATGGAGGACGTTCCCGGGTTTGTCGGGATGAACCCGCTCCTCGCGAATCGTGTGGCGCTTGTGGCCCGCCAAGATGAAGGGAACGAAGCGGGATTGGAAGTTGTAGATTCCCATCAGGCGAGCCCCTCCCTAAGCTTCCATTGCGCTATTCTGACCGCGCCTAGCGCGGTTTGAAGATCGCTGTACCAGGTCTTCAACGGGAAATTCTTCAGCGAATATTGCCCGTTCGATTTTAAGAGCACCGCGGACCGCTCCCACCATTTGTTCGGATCGAGACAGAATCCGCCGAGGCAGAGTTGAAGCGCGACCGCCGGGTTGATCGAGCCGGTTTTGAAGTCGATCACGATTCGCCGGCCGCGCATCATGCCCGCGGCGTCGACGCGGCCGCGCACCCGGAGCTCCAAATTCTGCACCCTCTGCTCTACCGCCGTGGGAATGAACGACGTCTCTCGCAGGAATTTCTCGGCCGCTGCGAGATAGCCCTTACGATCGTCGGGGACCGTCGAGCGATCGAGCGTGCCCTTCAACAGGTACTCGACGATCTTGTGAACTTCGTGGCCGCGCCACAGATCTTCGGTCTCGACCCACTGGAAGTCGACGCAATTGGCGAGCGCCAGGCTGCGGGTGAAGCCCATCCAGGGGCGGCCGGAACGTAGTCTAGCGATTTGCACGCGTCATCCCAATTCGTCCAGCGCCCGCTGCAAAAGCATGCGCAACGTGTCCGTGTCGATCTCAGGTTCCTCTAGGGTACAGATAACGATTTTACCGTTGTTCTGATCGTGCCCGACTCCCACCAACATCAGGGGCGTTGCGTGCGCTTCGCGCATGCGAATTCCCCATCGTGTTAGACGTTCGGCTGTAATCTGTTCGGTCGGAACGCTCATTCCTTGTTCGCCTTTTCAACGAGCTTTCGCTGATCCTGGTAAATCACGAAGCTGGCCGATTGATTGAAGGGCCCGACGCGAACGATGGAATCACCTTCGCAACCCTCGCGATCACAGTTTCCGGGCTGAACGTGCTTCAACTGGACGTTCCCGCAGGACAGGCAGACGTAAGGCGTGACGCGGACCCATGCGAGTTGCTTCAGGCGTCTACGCGGCTTGTTTTTCTTTGATGATTTGGTCATGGCTCCTCGATGAATTCGAACGGCGCGCTTGAGAGCACGTCTGACATACCATTATTCAGCACGGATTGAAGGGTGTACCACTCTGCGAGGGTGAAGACGAGCTCGCCGTTCTTGCCGTGCGTGGTGTCCTGCGTCTTGCCTGAGAACCAGGTCGTATGAACGTGACCACCACGCACGGAGTAGCGAATGCGGATGTGGGCCGGGAGACTCATTTCGCTTTCGCGGCTGCGGCGGCCGGCACGTGCTTGTCGAGCATGTCGATGACGAATTGCTTCACCGACAAACCCTTCGCGGTCGCCGCGATTCGGATTCTTTGATGCAGGTCTGCCGGGAACTTCCGGAGACTCAGTACGGTTGTTTTCTCTGGCATGTGTCCTCTCACGATTGAAGTATCACGGGGCAGCACCGGTAGGCAGTGTAGCATGTGTAGCACGTGGTGTAAACGACGAGAGCCGGAAACCCTGTGGATTTCCGGCTCGGCCGCGTTCGGGGCTTGACGTACCGCCGAATGAGGGAGCGACCCTACAACGCTTCGGGCGCCGAGGAGACAGCCGTTGGGCTATCAGTGCGGTGCCGGGAAGATCTGTGCTGCACGAATTCGAGGCACGTACATCCGAGCTTGCTGCATGGACCCATTCTCATTTGATGCCAACTGTCGGAGTGGCCGCATGTCTCGCATCCCTCGTCGGGAGCGGTAGTTTCGCGCACGGGAAGCGCATTTTCAAGCTGCCGTTCGAGAATTCCACAGTCCGGGCAATCAAAGGGCGTTCCATCTATAGCCCCGTGGATTTCCGTTCGGTGCTTCAAGAGCTGATCGAGCCTACCCAAGAGCAGGTCTAGCGGCTCTCTTTTGGTACGTTCTCCCACTTGTCTCATCGCTGTCTCCTTTTTCCCGGTGCTGCCGGGATGTACGTTAAATTGCACATCGCAAACGATCGGTGTCAAATATATTTGACAGTCAAAATCGCCAGTTGTAGTTGCCCTCGCTCGTCTTAAAAACAGTTGCCTTACCGTGTGGAAGCTGGAATTCAATCCCCTCGGGATCAATGCCCTTTTCCTCGAGGAATTTCACGTAGAGGAGGAACCAAGATTCCTGCAACTCGGGCATCTGCTTCCCGTTCGAATCACAGACGGCCGTATTCCCATTCGGAAAGAACCAAACGATCTGCGGCACGGCTAAGAGCGCCTTCTTCGGAACGCCTTGAGGAGCTGGCTTGAAGCCGGCGAAACGGCCGTCCTTCACGAGCAGCTCGGTCAGTTCGCCCTCGGAGTCGTAGTAGAACAAGCGGCGCTGGCCGAGCATCGGCAGCACGCGCTCAACTACCCGTTCGGCGTCATTGGTGATCGTGTAGTAGCGATTCCACGGGCCTAGGTCACGGAGAAGCATGACGTCCGGGTTCGAACCTTCGATCCTGAATCTAGCTGGCTGTCCCATTTTTCCTCCCTTTTGGATTACGGTCCTCCACGGGAACAGTCGGCCGGTGGGGGAATGGCGTCATGGCAGACGCTGGCCGACTGTTCCAGTTGAAGACCGTCCTCATCGCGGAAGTTTGCCCGTCACGATGTAGGCCTTCATCACACTGAAAAAACTCTCGCGCTCGGCATAATTCAGCTTGGCGCAGATTTTTCGCAGAGGATCAAGCTTCTGCGCGATTCCTGGAATGCTAGCGGCTTTCGCCAGTGTGCGTTTCCGCTCGGTCTCGGCCAGCCGCGCGGCATCGATCGCTTGCCAGGCATCAACATCTTCGTGTTTCGGGAACGGGCCTATATATCGAAGCGTGCTCGGATGGCATTGGGTGTCGGTCGCTTCGATCGAATAGACGCCGCCAGCGCGCGCGGCGCGGAACGATTTGCGGGCATAGATGCGTTCGCGCCCTAGTTCGCCGTGCTCCTCGGTTGGCTCTATGAGCTCGTAAAACATGACGCCGGTACCGCCGCCCTTCAGGGGCACCGTTCGGCTCACGCAGACCCACTTCTGAGTTGGGAATTTCTCTTGGACCATTTTCTCAGGCATCGTGAACCTCGACCGAAATGCTGAACGACGTGTGATGGCGGTGCTTTAGCTTCGCCTCGGCCAGCATCTTGCGGATGGCGTCGCAGAGCGCGGAGCGCAGCGTCGCGCCCTTGCCGCGGCCCTGGACCGTGATGTGTCCAGGCAGCGAGTTGAATCGGTGTCCGATCACCGTGACGTGCTTCATACGCCTCCTATCGAATTAGAACTTCACATCTCCCAAATTGATTTCCTGACAAAGCGTGTCGATGTCTTCGGACCCGAGCGGCGCAACATCTTCGAAATGCTCCGGGTATGCTTTCCTCATCGCTTCAGCATCCTGATCGACAAAACGCTCCTGGAAGGCCCGCAACGCCGCGAGAATCGTGGCGACGTCCGAGGCGTCCAATTTTCGTTTCTCGGTCACGAAGGCCAGGGCGCAATAGCAGTTCAGACCGCACGAAGCCCGGCGAACCGTCACGCGCTTGTTGGTCAGATGATCGAAGACGGTAGCGACGGCCGAGCTCGCGCCGTAGGGAAGATTCCCAATCAGCACAGAATCGGGCTGGTCGACCAGGATTTGAGGCCTCTTGTCGGGCTCTGGCTCACTGCCGATCCAGAACCGGACTTTGCTGCCATCCTTTTCGATCTGGTTTACGCGGTGCCGCATGATGTTTTCCAGCTCGCGTTGCGCGGCCTTCGTCATTGCGCCGCGCTTTGCGGCTGCTCGTTTCTTAGCCATGCTTCTCCTCCTGTTCTTGGATTCGCGCTTCGGGTTGCCTGCCCTCAATGCCTGCCGCGCGCAAGGCCTCGCGGTAGGCTTCTTCGTGGTGACGGGCCCAAACGACAACGATCTCCCCGTTGACGCCGTGATTGAAAATCACGCGGAATAGCTTCAGGGTTTTCAATTTGGGTCGCCCTTTTCATCCTCGCCGCCCGCCAGGTAGAAGAGCTCGAGGTTCAGGTATTCAATGAGCAGCTCGCGCCGGCGGTCCTCGGAGAGCGCCTTCTGCCACTCGTCGTCGAGAAGAATCTTGCCGCTGAAGAATACCGAGGCGGTGCCGCCGTCGTTCACGCCGAGCGCGTCCTGAATTTTCTTGCAAGCTTCGTTCAGGTCCTTCGATTGGAGCGCCGCCTTGATGACCGCCCGCCGCCGTTCGTTCGTCATCGGTTGTAATCCTCTTCCTCGCTGGCATTCGGCTCGCCCAATCCTTGCTTTGCCCGGTCGTCGTCACCCGTGTACGGCTCACAGATTTCGATCCGCTCGGTTCCGTTCTTCCAGATTGCCCATGCGGTCAGCCTGTCAAACTTCACGCAGCCGCGAGCCTGTTCCAGCGTTTCAAATTCACCGTGCGATTCGTCCGCGTTGAGGTCGAAAACTTCGTACATCAAAGCACCGCCTTTCGGGTTTGGAACGTCGTCCAGAACCAGGCTTCGAAGGTTTGCGTGCGCTCGATTTGTTCGAGCACGCACGCGAAAACGACTTGCAACAGGTACGTCATATTGCACCTCGGTCTCTAACGATTTCGATGGCTAGGCAAATCTTGGTTCGCTCCGCGAAGTCGTTGCAGAATTTGCGCGCGCCGGCCAGCGTCAGGAAGTGAATAACTCGGCCGGCCGCTTCAACCCGGAACCGCGCTTCGATAGGTTCGCGAGTGTCGATGTAGATCACCTTGCGGCTGGCAATCATTGGCGCACCGCGATCACGAGGTAGACAAATGGCGCGAGTCCCGCCGCGATCATTGCCACGTCCCTCACCACGTCTCTGATTCGGTCCATTAGCGCACCGCCTCGACGGTCACTTCGCCTTCGCAGCGGGCCGTTTTGTGTTTTCCGAGTGCGGCTGCTTCCGGAGCGGCGGGAAGATTCACGCCCGTGCAGGTGAGAACCCAACGCTGCATCGACTCGAAGGATTCGAAGAGCTTCGTGTGGTTGAAGTACGGGATGTTTGTCGTCACGCGGTACCGAGCAGGGTTGCGAAGGATCACGGGCAGTTCGGGCCTCGGAGCCTTGCGGCGGTACGGAGCTACGGTATCCAAGAATTCGTTGGCAGGTTCGATGTCTGAGCCGCCGCACTTCGGGCAGTTCGGGAGTAAATTTGCGCTGCTGAATTTCGTCTCGCACTCAAGGCAAACCATCTTTATTTTTTGGCTCATGGCCGTCTCCTAATCTCTGGTCGGGTAGCTATCCCAACCATGCAACCACTGTAGCACATGCTACACTTGCAGTCAATCAACTTTTTGAGGAGGTACAGGTACCTAAGCGCCTTGAAACATGGGCTTTATGGGGCTGTTTTGAAGAGGCCTGCCGAGCGGTGTTGGATTTTTCCGGGTGCCACCTCCCCCACACCTTAGATGGCACCCGGATCATACGCGCCAGAGTGCGCCCCACGTCCGCAGTCGTAGGATATGCAGCCTGACGACTTGAGTTTAAGCAGGAGTTAACTAGACCGCAATGGTTGTCACGGGAAACATATCCCAAACTTGATTCATGCCGCTACCGTTCGCAAGAGCCGCGCGCATTTCATCGGTGGGGTCTGCGGGGAATTCACTCAAGTAGAAATGCGGATTGTCGGGAAAGCTTCGCCACTGAGCGCCTTCGGCGAGGCCGACAGTAGGTGCGACCTGGAGCATTTTCTGCCAAACGGGATGCTTCAGATTCCAGTCCGCTTGTCCGGGCTCAATCTCCTCGGGAACGAGATCGACCGCATATCCGAAGTTGTGAGCGGACCAACCGCCGCGAGCCTTCGTAACTTCTTTGCCGGGCTCCGTGCGTCCCTCGGCATAGAGCGCGTCCTGCTCCGACCAGGTGCGCAAGGCCTGCGCGACCTGAAGATTTGCCTCGGGCATCAGCGAGTCCAGTTTGAAAATTCTCCGCTTAAGTTCAGGGTGTACGGTTTCTAGGCGCGCGAGACTGATGTTGGTGAATGGCATTTGAGGAGGCTACTTCGGTTCGGTCAGATTGGCAAGGGCGAGTAGTTTTTCCTTGAGCTTCGCGTCCTCACACTCGGCGGCGAGCTCGCGGATTTTGTAGGTGAGCTCTTTCCCGAATTTACGTCCCTGGCCGTTGATGTCGCGGGTGTTCTCATCCGTCTGCGCCTGAAGCCCTCGAACCTTGCTGCCGAACCCGAAGATGGCGATCGCGATCGCGCCGATCACTGTAGCGACGGCCGCAAATGATTCCAGCCAGCTAGCCATTAGGACCGCCTGATGATGGGAACGTATCCAACTTCAGCATGGTGTGCGTTGATTCGATTGGTGACTTCCTGTAGCTCGTTCACGACGCCGACCGCATCCTTGAAGAGCGAGAGGCCCTTATAGATTTCCATCTGAGCCTCAAGGCGAATCTGCTGAACGATGTCTTTGAATTCCTTCTCGAAATCAACTTCGTCCGGAATGTGCGCGGCGACGACGGGGATGGGGCGTTCTTGAACCGTTTTTTCGTTCCTCTGTACTCGCTGCATCGTGAAGACCGCGATGCGTGCGAGCTCGGCCGCGTACGGCGGCGTCGGCTTCTCTCCGGTCATGAGGGCCCCTTACTGTGCGATCAACGTCATGAAAAGTGTACGCGCAGAACCGGAAGAGCGACAGGTCAAAGTGAGAGCGATTCGGTGAAAGAAGAATACAAATCCATCGAGTGATTCCCGGGGATCGAGCCTGCGTGCTGTGTGAAGGGAAGAATCGTGCCCACATGCTCATAGTCGAAATCGTCGTTGCCCCAATGTTGCGCGAGATGCCCCCAAAACGATGATGTGACTCGCAGGCGCTTTCTGGAAGTTCCGAAACAGGTCGACGCCGGCGGCAGTGTCGGAACGAGATCCTCGGTATTCACGATGCGGAGCGTCGACGGGACCCGTTGATTGAACGCTTTCGCGAACTGCGGGTTGCCTACGCGCGGGCCGCCGAATGTGACGACGCTCAAATCGATCTTGCCGGCTACCATCTCCGACAGCTCCGAAGCCGCGAGAATGGCGAGAGCCCCGCCAAGGCTGTGTCCGGTCACCACGATCGACTTGGACGAAAACTTCTCGCCGAATGCCGGCAGCCAGCGCACGAGCTTTCCGCACTGGACGTAGACCCGGTAGAAACCATCTTCCACGAGTCCCCACGGATGATGGTAGGACTTCACGATGAAGTCCGCGACCCAATCCTCGAGGGAGCGGGTCCCGCGAAAAACGGCGAAGAGCACGTTCGAGTTCTTATTCCGGACAAGAAATCCGAAGGGCTCGGTTCGGGTGTGGTGATTGAGGACCGTGAGTGGGCACGCTGAGAGCGTGGCGAAAAGATCGTAGCTCGAGCTGAGATCCCACTGCTGTCCGTTTTTATTGCGATCGTACTGAAGGTAGGCCTGCTTCACGAGCTCGGTGGATTCGTCGATAACCGCCTTCGTGATGGCCGGTGGGAACGGAATCATGCGAGCTCTTTGATAACCGTGAGGAGCGCGTCCATCTTGAACCCGCCCGGGGTCAAGCCGCTCGCCTGATTGATCCAGTCCTGCGTAATGACGGCGGTGGACTCGAACAAATATTTCATCCACCAGTCCCAAGGTCCACCTACTGTTCGCGCCCATGTGACGCACGTGGCACCTACGGAACCGTAGCCAAACCGCGGAACGCAGTGACCGCCGGCGTTGCCGCCGTCAGGATTGACGAGCGCGAAATCGGCGCCGGCATCGAATTGCCGCTCGGCGCTGATCGGGAAAGCCAAGGCGTCATCGGTCGCGCCGAAGATGTCGATCGCGTGCTTCTGCATGTCGATGCTCGTATGGTCGACGTCGCCCCACTGGACAATCTTGTGACCGGCGACGCCCGTGTCGCGCCAGTAATTGAGCACGGTCGGAAGATCGGCGCCATTGTCGTTCGCGCCCGTCGCCGGATCGTACCCGGTGATCGCGGAGTAGGCCTTGATGATGTCGCCTTCGTCCGGGATCAGAAGCTTCCCGGTGTGCGCGGTCACGAGCATGAGCATGTGCGCGATCGCGGCGCACGTGCAATCTGAGATCGAGTCGTTCCGGAACATGCCCCACGCATCAGCCGGAATTTTATATTCGCGGTAGACCTTCTCGGGAGGCGCGCCGAGATCGTCGACCTTCAGGAAGTGAAAGAACTGAAGCGGGCCCTTGAGACCTAGCGGCCGAGGTTTGAGACCGTATTTTCCTGACATCGGGATTCTCCTGTGGGAAATTTAACGGGCGCGAAATTCTTTACGCCCACGTAAAAATTTAACCACCAATGTCCGCTAAGCGATCGCGGCCGTCGGGAAGGCGCCGCGCACGGCATTGTTGTACTTCAGTTTCAGGTCCTTTGGCTGCGGCGGTTGTGCGGCGTGTTGGAGCGTGGCCTTGAGCGCCGTAGGCGAGGCCGAAGAGGGGATCATTGAGATGACTGCGGCGATCGTGGTCTGAGCCAGCGCGATCGAGACGCGAATGGCGTCGACGGCGTTCGCCGGGACGTTCGCTCCTACCGTGCTCAAGACGTTCAGCGAATCCGAAAGCTTGCTGTTCGCGGCCGTCAGTGCCACTTGAATTTTCTGAAGGAGCGAGAGCTTCGTCGCCTGGTCGGTCGCCGCCTGGTACTGACCGACGAGACTTGTTGCATCGCACTGTGTCGCGCCCGGCGCCGGCGTTCCGCAGACGATCGCGAGACTCGTGAGCGCCGCGGTGCCGCCGAGCTGCAAGAGCGGGGAAACGCCGGGAGCCATGATGTTCGTGATGTTGGTCACGATGGAAAGCACGATCGGCAAATCTTTTTCCGCGGCTTCAACGAAGCTCGCGAAGTTGCACCCGATGAGAACGAGCGAGAGCGAAAGCACGACGACGAGTGCGAGAGTCCAGAGCCAGCGCCAAGAGCCGATGCGCGGGCCCGCGATCGTCCAGAGCGGCATTGCCTGTGTCATTGCTGAACCTCCACGTAAGAGTAGTTATACACGGGCGTCGTTCCGCCCATGACATAGCACAACGCATTTCCTGCCGGAACGATGAAGGCGTTCGGGTAGGAAAAAATCTGGCCGGCGGTCGATACGGCCGAGGGCCCAACGAGCGTCACCTGCCCGCTCCCGCAATTCGTCCCTGTCCCGTACACTATCTTGTAAGTG
>DATLKM010000034.1:0-17554 GCA_035538435.1 Binatia bacterium | reverse complement strand
CCTGGTTCGACAAAATTTGAAATCGCCGCTTCCATGCCGGCGCTGCCGGTGCCGGAGATCACCAGTGTCGAAGCTTCCGATGTTCCGTAAACCATCTTCACCAACTGCTGCACATCCGACATGACCTGGATGAAATAAGCGTCGAGATGGCCGACGATGGGCTTGGACAGGGCGGTATAAACGCGGGGATCGACCATGGTCGGCCCCGGGCCGAAGAGATAGCGTTTGGGTGGTTGCAATGCTGCGAATTGGGCTGTAGTCAACGGTTCGGCGACGCTCATGGACCCTCGTGGTTAAGTATGAACCTCAATATTAAGGGATGCGGCGGTGTTTCTCCAGTCACGCCGGAAACGATCAAAGCAGGGAATCATTGAGCGCCGCCGGTATCTTCTACCTCAACCACTCTTCCAGTTCAACTCCCCTATCGGTTTTTTCGTCCCTGTACTTCACGATCACGGGCGTATACAGCGAGATGCCCAAATCCGCGGCCACGCCCTTTTTGACCGCCCGCGAACCCGGAACTACGACTGCGCCTTCCGGAACCTCAAGCGGCGACTCGCCCGTTCCGCGATACACTTCATCGCGCACCAGATCGTAGAGCGGGGTCGAACGCGTTAAGATGGTCCCCGCACCCAAAACGGCGCGTGAACGAACCAGCGTTCCTTCATAGATGCCGCAGTTGCCGCCGACCAAAACATCGTCTTCGATGATGACGGGTGCCGCATTCACCGGCTCCAGAACGCCGCCAACCTGAGCCGCCGCGCTCAAGTGAACGCGTTTTCCAATCTGCGCGCAGGAACCCACCAGCGCGTGCGAATCGACCATGGTGCCTTCGTCGACGTAGGCGCCAACGTTGATAAACATGGGGGGCATGCAGATCACGGAGGGTGCGACGTAGGCTCCCAGACGCACCGACGATCCGCCGGGCACGACTCGGACTCGGTCCGCCACAGAAAACTTCCGGGCAGGGAACGTGCCTTTATCGACAAACGTAAGCCCTGCCCCGCCGCTTTCGACCAGTTGTCCCAGCCGAAAGCCTAATAAGATGCCCTGCTTCACCCAGGTGTTGACCACCCACAGTTTGGGATTCTCCGGATCAACGCCTTTTTCCGCCGCGCGAATCTTGCCGGAGGTGAGCGCGTCACGGAATTCCAGAAAAATCGGCCAGGCCTCGGGACTGCGTTCTGGGTCGGCGTGTGCGGTCAGGAGTTCGATGGCAGATTTCAGAGATGGCATGACGAGAAAGTATAAAGAATATAGAAACGGGTATCGCGGAAGAACTAAAAACTCAACTGATGACTGGAATCCGCCGAACTGTCTTTACACGCATTTGCACTCGCTGCGAATCAAAATGCCGGTCATGGCGTGGGCGGCTTCGCGTCCCAGAGAAAGCGAGGCAAAAGGGCCGTGCCAGCGGGAGTGGTTGGCATCGTGGCCGGCGGGCCGTCCTTTGCCTTGATTGCATTGGCCGCAGGAGCTGCGATGCAACACAATCTTATGCGGACCTGCCGCCCAGTTCTCGTAGATATAAAAGTCGTTCGACTTTCCTGATGGCGTAGCTGGGTCCGCGATCAGGCCGGCCTCGGTCGCGATTTTTTGCAGCCTGGCACGGGTGTCGCGGCGCATGGGCAGCAGCGGCAGGCGGTAGTTTTCTTCAATCTTGCCCATCATTGCCAACACCGCTTTTACCGGCATCGGATTCGACTCGATGAAATTGGCCTGCAACAGCGCCAGATATTTTCGATGAATTGCGCGCGCCGCCGCCCAATCGTTAGTCAATGCCGCCCGCGTCATTGCCGCCATTTCATGAGGGATTTCATTGGACGCCACCGAAATAATTCCCACGCCTCCAAGGGCGATTACGGGCAAGGTCACCGCGTCGTCCCCGGAAAATACGAGAAAATGCTCGGCAACCGCGTTGATCGCCTCGGCGATTTGCGTCATGTTGCCGCTGGCTTCTTTTACGGCGATGATGTTCGGAACTTCGGCCAGCCGCGCAAGAGTCGCGGGCTCGATGTTGGCGCCGGTCCGTCCGGGAACGTTGTAGAGCACAATCGGCTTTTCCGGCACAGCTTCGGCAATGGCTTTGAAATGACGGTATTGGCCCTCCTGCGTGGGCTTGTTGTAATAGGGAGATGCGGTCAGAATCGCGTCCACTCCCGGCCGCGACCCAACCTCCTTCGCCTTTTCAACCGCTTCATGAGTTGAATTTGAGGTCGCGCCGGCCACAATCGGAACGCGTCCGGCGGCAACTTCAATGGTCGTGTCGATTACGTGCAGCCACTCGTCGTGCGAGAGGGTCGGGGTTTCGCCAGTGGTTCCGCAGGGAACGAGAAAGTCGATGCCCGATTCGATTTGCCATGCCACCAGGTTCCGCAGGGCAGTGTCATCGATCGAGCCGTCTTGATGAAAGGGAGTGACGAGGGCGGTTCCGCATCCGCGCAATGGCATGGCTATAAGATAGCGCGAATGGCAAATGGGACAAAATCTGGCAAATGTCTCGCGGGTGCCGGCAGGGAATTGCTGAAAGCGCAGCGCCAGTCAAGGAAACGCCCTACAACTCACGCCACACATCCTTGAATTCGTAAAATCCCTTTTTTCCCGCCAGCCATTCCGCCGCGCGCACCGCGCCTTCGGCAAAGCTACGGCGGGATTTTGCGTCATGGCACAGGTAAATCCGGTCCACGGTAGATTCCAGGACGATCTCATGCAGGCCCACGACTTCGCCTTCGCGGAAGGAAATGATTTCGAGATCTTCGCCCGCGCCGCTGGATTCGCGCATAATGCGCTGAATCGCCATCGCCGTTCCTGAAGGTGCGTCTTTCTTCTGGGCGTGGTGGCGCTCAAAAATCTGCCCGGAGTATTGGTAGCGCAGGGCGGCTCCGGCCTGACGAGCGAGCTCCAGAAAAAGATTCACGCCTACAGAAAAGTTAGGGCTGTAGACGAATCCCGTTCCGGCGCTAGCGACCATGTCGCGCACGCGGCCCAATTCGCCGTACCAGCCGGTTGTGCCGACGACCATGCTTTTTCCTGCGTCCACGCAGGCTTCGATATTGGCCAGCACCGAATGGGGACTCGTAAAGTCGATCACGGCATCGACTCCGGCGAGTTTCTCCGGGCTGAATGCTGCGCCATCGCGATTCTCTTCTGACCCCGCAACTTGCACGTGGTGCCGGCGCTCAGCTGCGACTGATGCGACTTCAGATCCCGTCTTGCCGCGGCCCAACAGGAGGATGTTCATAGCTTTTTGCCCAAACATGAATTTAAACACAGCGAGAGCGGAAGATCACAATGGAGTGCAAGGCCGGGGCTTCAACTCCCTTGATAAGCGAGGCGTAGCCGTGCGCTCAATGGCTTTCCCGCGGTAAACCACCGCTGAAAGCTTCTGGGAGACCCGGTTTTCCACAGAAATGCTTTCGACAACATCGGCTCCTGCGACTGCATCCTAAGACAGCGCTTTGGAAGGGGACGCCAGATGAGTCAGGGGCAAATTATTCTCGCCGTGATTGTTGTTGTAGTAGTGGTGGTTATCGCTGTGATTGCTTTCCTCGCGTCCCGCAAACGTCGAAGCCAGCGGCTGCGCGAGCATTTTGGACCTGAGTACGATCGAGTCTTGAAGCAGGAGGGGGATGCGCGCAAAGCGGAAGGGGTCTTGCAATTCCGCGAGAAACGGAGAGAAAAACTCAAAATCATTCCGCTGACTGCGGCTGACAGGTTGAGCTATTCGACGCGATGGAATGATGTGCAGGCGCGTTTCGTAGACGACCCGAAAGGCGCGGTGACCGTGGCAGACGCCTTAGTCACGGAGGTGCTACAGAAAAGAGGATATCCAATCGGAGAGTTCGAACAGCGAGCAGCCGACATATCGGTGGATTATCCACAGGTGGTCGACCATTACCGGGCCGCGCACGACATCGCCACTCGGCACAGCGCCGGACGGTCCTCCACGGAAGATTTGCGGCAGGCTATGGTGCATTATCGAGCGCTGTTTCAGGAACTGCTGGAAGAAAATGAAATTCAGAAAAAGGGGGCATAAGCATGGCAACGCCATTGAGAAAAAACGAAGCGGGATTCGAACAGGCTGACCTAGACCAGGAAGAAATTACAACTGGCGATCTGGCCCGGGCCAAACGGCCGATGAGCGATACGCGAGGGCCACAGGCAATCACCGAGGTCGACCGGGCCGAGGGCGGCAGATCGATGCCGGGCGCAGTCGAACCGGAGCCGGCGCCTTCCGAACAAGGGACAGTACAAAGTGCGGGGACCACCGATGCGACGCCGCTTTTTCCAGCCACGGAACTGGACGGCTTGCGGACACGCTGGAAGGAAATTCAGACGGCATTCGTCGATGAGCCGCGGACGGCCGTTCAGCACGCCGATAATCTGGTTGCTTCTGCCATGAAGAGGCTGGCTGAAGTGTTCGCCGACGAGCGATCAAAACTGGAGCAGCATTGGGATCGTGGAGATCAGGTTTCGACCGAGGATCTGCGGGTCGCGCTGCAAAGGTACCGGACATTTTTTGAGCGGCTCTTGTCTGTGTAATTCAAGCGCCAAGTCAGGAATATGGGGCCCGGCCTGCGCCGGGTCTCTTTGTTCTTGCAGGCCGTTTTTGCAGGTCAATCGTCATGCGTAAACTTCCGGATCGAGCTCGGCAAAAAACGTGCTATGCAAGCGCTGGATCACATCCGGCACTTCATCCTCTTCGATCACAAAAGTTAAATTGATTTCCGATGCACCCTGCGAGATCATGCGGATTTTCTTGTCAGCAAGTTCGCGAAACACCAGCGCGGCCACGCCCGGCTTGTCGCGCAGGCTCTCGCCCACCAGGCATATGATCGCCTTGCGGCCTTCGTATTTCACGTCCGCCAGTTTGGCGAGATCGGCGGCGAGCGCGGGAATCGCGTGATTGGAATCGACCGTCAAAGAAACGCTGACTTCCGACGTCGAAACCACATCGACAGCGACCTTGTGCCGGTCGAAGGCCTCGAAAATGGCCCGCAGAAAGCCATGGGCCAGCAACATGCGCGGCGCGGCTACATCGATGATCGTGATGCGCTTCTTAACCGCAATCGCCTTGAAAATGTTTTTAGCCTGTGGGGCCCGGGTCGTGATCTTGGTTCCTTCGCACGAGGGATTGCGCGAATTCAGCACATAGACAGGAATGTTTTTCTGTATGGCAGGCAATACGGTTGCGGGGTGCAGTACCTTGGCACCGAAATACGCCAACTCGGCTGCTTCGTCGAAGCTGATGACTTTAATCCGCTTCGCATCCGGGCAAATGCGAGGATCGGTGGTAAGAATGCCATCCACGTCAGTCCAGATATCGATGCGCTCGGCGCCCAGGCCCGCGCCGAAAATGGCCGCCGAATAGTCCGAACCGCCACGGCCAATCGTTGTGGTAACCCCGGCGCGGTTCGCACCGATAAAGCCGCCCATGACCGGAACTTTGCCGGCATCGAGCAGCGGCTTTACTTTGCTGTGCAGCCGCTCGTTGGTTTCTTCCTGCTGTGGGGCGGCCGACATGAATGTACTGTCAGTGATCATCACTTCCCGGGAATCCACATGAACGCCGTTCAGCCCGTGGGCGGAGAATGCCGCGGCCACAATCTTGCTGGAAAGCATTTCGCCGAACGCGGCCACATGGTCGGTCGTGCGCGGCGTGAGTTCGCCCACGGCGGCAATGCCGCGCAGCAATTCATCCAGGCCTTCGAAATCGACGCCCAGTTCTGAATGAAAATCGGTGAAGAGCGCGGTACCCAGCAGTTCGCTGGCGGTGTTGTAATGCCTTTCCTGCAAAGAGCGGCAGAGTTTGAGGGCAGTCTTGCGTTCGCCCGCGCCGGCGGCGCGCGCCATGGTCAGCAGCGTGTCGGTAACTTTAGCCATGGCGCTGACTACGACCACAGGTCTTTGCGCCAGGCGGTCTTTCACGATTGCAGCAACGCGGGAAATCGCTTTGGCGTCTTCGACGGAGGTCCCGCCGAATTTCATGACGATCATTTTCCCGGCACCCCTGGGCGATGCCCGCGCTCAGAGTCGTGAAACCCGTGATAAGCCCTCAGCACTCGGCACTCAGCATTCAGCCGGCGCGAGCCAGAGAAGAGAAACCAGGGTTCAGTTCCGGCGGCTGAATGGGGTGTGCTGAATGCTAAGTGCGCGGCAAGCGAGCGCAGACGGGAGCCGTCAGGTCGGGTCATCCCAGGTAGCCTTTTGCCTTCAGCAGTTCCGCGTTAAGCACGGCCGCGCCAGCGGCTCCGCGAATCGTATTGTGAGAGAGTACGGTGAACTTCCAGTCGAGTACGCCGCAGGGGCGCAGTCGGCCTACGACGGTCGTCATGCCCGCTCCCATATCCACGTCGAAACGCGGCTGAGGGCGGTCATTCGCTTCCACATAAACCACCGGCCGCTCGGGCGCGCTGGGCAGCTTCAATTCCTGCGGTTCGGCGCGGTAGTTGTTCCACGCGGCAATAATTTCTTCCGCTGAAGCCTTCTTTTTCAGCCGGATCGAAACCGACTCAGTGTGGCCGTCTTCCACGGCGACGCGATTGCACTGCGCGCTCATGGCGAAGGCTGCGGGAATAATGCCCCGCCCGTTGATCTGCCCCAGCAGTTTGTGGGTCTCTTCCTCCATTTTTTCTTCTTCGTTGCGGATGAAAGGAATCACATTGCCGAGAATATCGAGCGAAGCCACGCCGGGATAACCTGCGCCGCTGACCGCCTGCATGGTCACGGCCATCACCATTTCCAGGCCAAAAAGCCGGTGCAGGGGGGCCAGAGCCAGCACCAACCCAATCGCCGAACAATTGGGATTGGTCACCACGTATCCGCCCGACTTTGTCCGCCACGCCTGCGAGTCAATCAGCTTGATGTGCGGCGCATTCACTTCGGGGATCACCAGAGGAACGTCGGATTTCATCCGCAGCGCGCTGGAATTGGAAACCACAGCGCACCCGGCCTCGGCGAAGCGCGGTTCCAGCTCGGCGGCGATCGAAGCGTCAAGGGCGGCAAAAATAATCTTCGGCGCGCCCTGGGGCGTTGCCGGCGACACTTTGATCGCAGCTACGTCCGCCGGAATCGGCGTTTTTAGCCGCCAGCGGGCGGCTTCGGCGTAGGGCTTGCCTTCGGACCGGTCCGACGCAGCCAGCCAGGCTATTTCGAACCATGGATGGCCCTCCAGCATCTGGATGAACCGTTGTCCAACTACACCGGTGGCGCCAAGAATCCCAATGGGAAGCTTTTTTGTCATGAATATAGCAATTTTACAACAGCAGCTTTCAGGAAGGATGGTTGCAGGGTAACTACGACAACCCTGCCTCCAGTCCTTCTCGTTTCCGGCCGATAGGTATCCAGGGAGATTGCCATGCCGGAACTGCGCCAGAATTTCTTCACGAAAGAATGGGTGATCATTGCTACCGAACGGGCAAAGCGTCCAGAAGAACTGGCGACGCACAGGCCGGCGCAGAACATTCCGCCGTTTGTGGAAAGCTGTCCGTTCTGCCGGGGCAACGAAGGCAAGACTCCCCCGGAGATCATGCGTTACCCCGCCGACGGGGAATCCTGGGCGGTGCGGGTAATCCCCAATAAATTTGCGGCCCTATCGACCGATGCCCAGCCCAAGCGCAGCCTGCAACACCTTCGCCGCCGCATCGAAGGCTTTGGCCATCACGAGGTCATCATCGATACACCGGACCATTCTTCCTGTATGGCGCTGCTGCCCGACGCGCATGTGGCGCGGATTCTGGCGACATTTAAAGATCGCTACAACACTCTGTGCGAAGATCCGCGCGTCAACCATGTGACTATCTTCAAGAACCACGGTGCAGACGCCGGAGCCAGCCTGCAACATCCCCACTCGCAACTGATCGCAACGCCGGTCATTCCCAGTCAGGTGCGCCACCGCCTGCACGAGGCACTGCGCCATTACGACGACGCCGGCGAATGCATGTTCTGCCACATGGTGGAACGGGAAATCGAAGACCAGACGCGCATCGTGCTGAAAAGCGAGTTGTTTGTGGCCATGGAAATTTTTGCGTCAGCCACGCCCTTCTCGACGCATATTTTCCCGCTTCGCCACATGGCGACGTTCGGCGAAATTACGGCAGCTGAAATATCGGATCTGGCGCGAATTCTTCGCGCCCTGCTGGCAAAGATTTACGTCGGGTTGGAAAATCCTGACCTCAATTTCACGATACGCAGCGGGCCCTCCGACTACACCGGCGCCCGGCACTTTCACTGGTACGTCAGCGTGATTCCGCGCCTCACGCGCCTTGCCGGATTCGAACTGGGCTCGGGTATGTTCATCAACACGGTATTGCCCGAGGACGCCGCGGAATTCCTGCGGGGAGTGAAGGTCGAGAAGGCCGCGGGAGTGGGAATTTAGCAGGACCGGAATCTGTAAAAAGGCGAGGCGAGATCCCTCGCTTCGCCTGGAAAACGCAATGTTCAGGATGATGCCAAGGCTGGCAGGGATTCCTGATACCGGCCGCGTCTTACTTTTTCACCCGCATTTCATGTCCAACTGCATATTCGTTGAGCGGGCCGAACTTCCGCTTTTCGTTATAGAGGCGCCAGCGGCGGAAAACGATTCGCAAGCTGGCCATCACCGGGATGGAAAGAAAAATCCCCAGCACGCCCGCGACTTCGCCGCCCGCCATTACGCCGAAAATCGCGGCCAGAGGATGCAACTCGAGGCTTCGCCCCATGATGCGTGGAGATGTGACGTAATCCTGGACCAAGCGCCAGATGCCGAGAAAAACCAGCACGGCGAGCCAATGTTTAAAACTCACCAGGAGGGCAACGCTGACGATGGTCAGGCCGGCTACCAGGGGTCCGACGACCGGAATGAATTCGAGAATACCCCCGAGGGTCCCCAGTACCAGAGCATAGGGCATGCGCAGGATCGCCAGGAACGCCGAATAGGTCACAAAGGTCAGCGCCGCCAGAATCAGTTGCGCCCGGATAAAGTGGGCGAGCATTTGATTCAGATCGCCGAGGACGCCCTGCAGCAGTTCGCGTTGCGGACGCGATTGCACGGTGTCGAGCAGGAAATTACTGAAAGACCGGCCGTCTTTTAAAAAGAAAATCGAAAGCAAGGGCACGATGAAGAGCAGCCATGCCTCCTTGGCCACTTCGGCAATACGCAGACCGATGCGCTGCCCCAGACGCGCAATATCGTCGCTGTGGCTGACCATATAACTCCGGATCCACTCCACCACCCGGGCATTCCAGCCGTGCTCCTGGCCTAATTTTTTCGCCAACTCACCTGAACTCAGCTGGGTCAGGGCCGGCAGCGACTGCACCAACTTGGCGCCCTCACGGCCGAGTTGCGGCCCCGTATAGGCGAAAAACATGACAACAATTCCCAGCAGGAAGATGTAGATGATGCCTATGGCGAGAGCGCGTCCATGCACAACTCGTTCCAGAGAGGAAACCATGGGACTAATAAGGTAGGCGAAGAAAATGGCGAACAGAAACGCCATCAGCGTTTCGCGCGCAATGTAGAGAAAGCCCAGCCCCAGCGCAAACAAAAGCGCCGTGAGCAGCACTCTCGCGGTTCGTGCATCCGTCACCGGCATCGTGACCTGCTCTCTCCAGGCAAACGAGCTTATTCGCGCACAACTTCGGTATTGTCGTCGGGAATCAGTACACGCATGAGCTTGAACTGATCTTTATCATCCACCCACAAGGCCCAGGCAAACGATTCGCCTTTCAGATTCAGCCGGAGAAGATCGCGGTCGGTGCCGTGAATGTTCACTTTTTCGCGGCCCACCAGTTCCAATCTAACCCGCATCGATGTGCGGTCCTGCGGAACCAGCACCCCGAAATCGTCTCCCGGCTTGCATTTGAGTGCGCCGCTCTCGTTGTGGCAATCGCCGGCCAGAAACCGCCAAGCTAAAACCTCGCGGTGGATGAAAAAATTGTTATCGAGAATCGCGGAGGTGTTCGGCATCAGGAAGGGCTGTTCGGCAGGTTTGGACGAGGCGGAAGTCTTGATCTTCTCGATCAGAAATTCGTTGTTCGGAGTCACTTCAAGCGAGCCGTTGGCGTCGCTCCACTGGTAGCGGACCAACTCGCCCGATCCCGTCATCTGCAATTCGCTCGTCTGGCCTGCCGCCGAGGGCGAAGCAGTTTCCCGCAGATGGGACTTTACCAGGCTGACGCCGTTCTCCTGCTGCACGCTGAACGACTCGGTAATTACGTGCTGGCCTTTGACGAACACGTCGAACGAGCCGGAATCAACCGCGTGTTCGGCAGATTTTTGGCCGTCCTTTTTGTCGGCGGCAGACAACGGGAGCGTCAAAAGAAGTGCCAAACCCAGAAGCCAGGCCGTCCTCATATGAAGTTTCAATCGGACTTCCTCGTTTTGGACCGCCCAAGAGCCGTGCGCGCGGTCTGAATAATTTCTTCCACGATTTCATCGACCGATCTTCTGCTGGTCTGTTGCCGGTACGCAGCTTTCAAATAATGCGGCCGCCGAAGATGATAAAGAGCCCGGAAGGTATCGCCGGTCTTCAGCAGAGGCCGCTCGGTTCCGTCCTTCTCACGTTGTGCCGCGCAGCGCCGCCACGATTCCTCAGGGCCGGCATCGAGAAATAAAGTTAGGACATTCGATTCTTCAATGAGGGCCCTGTTTTTCTCATTCACGAAAGCGCCGCCACCGAGGGCTAGAATCTTTGCCGTCCCTGATTTCAATTCCTCAAGCGATTCCATCAAAGCCGCACGCTCCGCGCGCCTGAATCCGTATTCGCCCTGTACCTGAAAAATCTCCGCGACCGACTTTTGCTCGCGGCGTTCGATGCGTTCGTCCAGGTCCTCAAACTGCCACCCGAGCCGCTTGCTTAGCGCCCTGCCGACGGTTGTCTTGCCGGCGCCCATAAAGCCGACCAGAACCAGGGCACGTGCAGGCGAAGCCGGCAAAGTCTTCCGGGTATTTTGAGCCGCGCCGGTTTGACGCGATTCAGGCCGGGACGGTTTTCTTTTCGATTTCGCTATTGTTTTTCGGAGCGTTTACTGAGGTGGATTTTACCACTGAAGCTGCGCAGCACTACCGTCGATGACATGGCGACGCGCCCCATGGTACCTGCAAAGGCACGGCCTTTATCGAGGGGGAACCAGTTGTGGGTTTTGGGCTGGAGAGGAATGTCGTCGTGAACTTCGCCCTTGACGGAGCGGGCGCTCACGTCCGCCGAAGTCCATTCCGGAATCATGGCTTCAATGTCGCCGCTGTGGCTGGTGAGGCGATATTCGCCGCTGTTGCCGAAATCGCCGACGTAGCTGATTCGGCCGCTGGTCGAAACCACTTGCACCATTGGACCATTGACCGAGTTGAGCGTGACGTCTCCGCTGAGCGAGTCCACTTCCACGTGGCCATTCTGGATGTTGTACAGGTTCACCGGCCCATTCATGGTTTTTACGTGCACATGCGCGTCGGAGACATCGCGCACATCGACGGCGGCGCCCGGCCCTTCCAGATTCACGTCGCCGTGAAGTTTCTCGGCGCGCAGAGTGGCCGTGCTGGAATGCAGTGTGATGCTGGCGTCGGCGGGGACTAGAAGCTCATAATCGACGCGGCCGGAATCGGAATCGGCCCCCGGCAGCAGGTGAGATTGAATGTCTACACGGTTGCCGTTCTGGTTGTTGTCGATCTCAACTTTATCGGAGTGCAGCACTGCGTTCACCACGACCGTATTGGTGGTCGAGGGTTTCACGGAAATGGAGCCGTACGGGTTCATCACTGAAATCCCCGCCTTCGGCCCGACCGTGAAGTGAAACTCCTTTTTGGTTTCGGCTACCAAAGTACCCGCCACGACCACGCCAATCGCAACGAGTTTTGCCGTCCTTGTACTCAACATATGCGAGACTCCCCCGAGCACGTAAAGCCCCACCATTATGGCAGAGAACGGTCCATGGCCATCTCAAAAAGCATGGCCTTCTGTTGATAGGCGTCCATCAGCGATCGCCGCGCGTCGGCGTCGTTAGGACTCTGGTCGACAAAGCCTTGTGCTTCGCGAATCGACTGGTTCACCCGGCGCAGATTTTCCTCATACTGCGGGCGCATAGCCGGGGAACTCTGTTCGACTTCCTGAATCAAATCCTCGTCGTTCAGGTCGGCCAGATTTGCCGCCGGCAAGGTGAGAGCCGCCTGTGTGCTGGTGAGGGATTCATTCTGACGGTGCACATAAAAACCCACCGCCACCAGAATTACGGCCGCTGCGGGCACCAGCCAGCGGGCTGGGCCCCACCGCGCGGCAAAAGAAGGAAGGAAAGGATGCTCCGCGCGCGGCTTGCGGATCAGCCCTTCCTTGCGCAAAGCAATTTCAATGGAATTCCAGACTCGTGGGCTGGGATCGTCCACTCCTTGCAGTTCAGCGGCAGAAGTGACGATGAGCTGAAGCTCCTGCACCAGTAAACTGCACGCCGTGCAGGTCCTCAGGTGGGCCTGCTGCTCCGGGTGGCTGGCATCGTCCAGTTCCGCCAGGCTGTGTTGCAACTCAACGCAATCCATACTAACCTCTCCCCCAACCAGCTACGGCCCTGCGCCGTGCCTTGTGCGCCCCCGCCAAGGTTACTTACAAATGTGATGCGCCCTAGCTTGCCCGAGATTTCCCGGCCTTTTCGGCTCTTTTCATCTTGAGCAAGTCCCGCAATTTCATGCGGGCCTTATGTAACTGCGATTTGCTGTTGCCAATCGAGCATCCCGCGATGCGGGCGATCTCATTATGCTCGTAGCCCTCAATATCGTGAAGTACAAATATCGTTCTATAGCCAGGAGGCAGGCTCTCCACCGCCCTTTGCAACTGCAACCGGTCGATCGAACCAGCCAGCGCCACATCGTCCGCCCCAAAATCTTTCTTCGGAGAATCTTCTTCCGTGCCCTGGGTGGTTTCTTCTAACGAAACTACCGGAAGACTCTTCTTCCTGAGGTGCATCAGCACTACGTTTACCGATAGCCGATGCAGCCAGGTGGAAAACGCCGACTCTCCCCGAAACGTGCCGATCTTCCGATACAGTTGCAGGAAGGCTTCCTGGGTCAGGTCCTCCGCTTCGGCGGTATTGGCGGTCATGCGCAGACACAACGAATATACCCGCCGTTTGTGCCGATCATAGAGCTGCTGGAAGGCTGACGCATCTCCCAGCTTGGCCCGATCGATGGCCTCGGCCTCGCTCGGTTCAATCGCTTGTGGCTGTCGGGGCTCGGTCAATTTCGCCTGTTCCGGGCCGCACACATTCGGATGCGGCATAAGTATTTTACGTTGTATCGTTTGCAGGGATTCGCCGGTCGGCTGGCCAGGGCTTGGATTCCCAAATATCAGATCGATTCTACGGTTCTGCGGAGCTAGTCTCATCTCCTCGAAACATCCCTCTCGCCCCAAGGGAAGCCCTTTGGCTCCCACAGTTTGTCCCCAGTCGAACGCCCTACGATTGTAAACACTCGACCCCCAGGTAAGTCGCAATCTTCAGAAAACCGTAACACATTCCGGGCTAGGCCGCTTTCGTGGCGGTGGTAATGGTTTCCAGCCCATGTCCGTGCGGCCCCAACTCCCTCTGTCGTAGTAGAAAGGCGAAGAGCACACCCAAAATTCCCAAAACGGAGAAAATCCACATTCCCAGCCTGTACCCAGCCGGGTTGCTGGCGTCTGCGTGGCTGTAGTTGTTGGCCCAGCCTACCAGCAGATTCAGCAAAAACAGACCGGTATTCTGAATCATGGTCATCAGCCCGTAAGCAGTCCCGAGTTTCGATTGATCGACGATATACGCCACCGAAGGCCACATGACCGCCGGAATCAGCGAAAATGCCACTCCCATCATCGCCATGGGAATGTAGAGGTTGACCTGGGTATAAGCCATCATCAGGTAGACCGGAATCAACAGTACGGACCCGAACATCATCAGCAGAGCCCGCTTCCCCACGCGATCCACCCAAAGGCCGAACAAGGGCGTCGCGATCATGGCGAACAACGTCAGCATGCTCGACAAAAACCCGCCAAACTCACGCGAGGTCCCATGCGCCTCCATGAAGAACTTGACGGCGAAGGTCTGAAAAGGAAAGATGGCCGAATAAAAAACAATGCAGAGAGAAACGATCAGCCAGTAACTGGTGCCAAATTTCCACAGGTCGGAAAATACGACTTTGTCGGTGGAGACGTCGCCCAGGTGATAGTTGTTTTCCGCATTCTTCTCCAACGCCCAGTAGACGGCTGCGCCGACTACACACAGAGCTGCGAACCCCACCGAGATCAAAAACGGCGTCCGCCAGTTGGCATAGGCCGCGCGGGCCCAGGTGGGCGAGTTCAAGGCGGCAAAAGTGCCCAGGCGGGAGGCGGTCAGGTTCAGCCCGAAAGCAAAGCTCAGTTCTTTCCCCCGGAACCACCGGCCCAGCGCGGTAACGACGGCCACGTTCAAAGATTCCGCGCCGACTCCAAAGATCAGTCTGCCCGTGGCCATGACCGAGAGGTGGCTGCTAGCCGCGGTAATCGCCGGGCCGACGAAGGAGAGCACGGCGAAAATCATCAGCGATTTGCGCAGGCCGATGCGGTCGATGATGAATCCGCCGATCACAACCGTGAAAATGTTGGGGAAACTATAGATCGCCTGGAGGAAACCGATATCGAGGTCGGTAAAACCAAGCTGCTGCTTCAATACGTCAGCCAGGGGGCTGAGGGCGTCATAGGCATAGTAGCTTCCGAACATCGCCAGGCTGACGAAAACCAAAACCAGCCAGCGGTATAGCGGACTGGGCTCGGGGCGGACCGCTTCAGTCATTCCTGCTCTTTTTCACCGGGATTGGACGCAAGCGAACACGATCAGGAAGATTAGCAGAAGTGTTTGCAGGTGAGAAGCGATAAGCCGTTTTTTAATCGTTTGAAAGAGCAGGTTTCCGGCAGCGCCAAATTAGAATCGCCTGGAGTCGGAAAAGATCTGGAGGACTCGCTCAGCCGGCCAGCAGCGCCACTCCTGCGGCGACCAACGATGCAGCGATCCATCGCCTGCGATCGACGCGCTCGTGGAGGAATATCTTCGCCGCGACCGCGTTGCCGATAAAAGTGAGCGAGGCTGCCGCCGGCGCCACCAGACTCACATCTCCCCAGGACAGAGCGAACAGCAGGCTGAAAAAAGCCGCCGCCATTGCAGCCACGCCGAGGATGAAACTGGGATTACTCAGAGCGCCCCCAAGCACGGCGAACAGTCCGGACCTTCGCCAGAGCGCACCGACATCGCCAACCTGTTTCATGGCCCGCGCCAGCAGCACGTCTCCAATCACGGATGCGCACACAATCGCTAGAATCGCGCTCCAGGTGTAGATGATCCTCATCGGCGAACTCCGCTCGAATCGGGGACAGTGGCAGCCAGATTTTCGTCGCCGGAAGGCTCCGCCATGGCGTAAGTGTTTCCCCGATGTTCCGTGTCATTGGGAGTGGTCAGGGAAGGCCCGCCGGCAATAAATCCAACGCCGCTGGTGATGAGCACAATTCCCAGCCAGCGCAGGGTGCTGACGTGTTCATGCAGTACGAACCGCGCCACCAGCGCCAGCAAAACATATCCCAGCGATGTGGCCGGCAGAACGTAGGTCAAGTCGGCCCAGGAAAGGGCGGCGGTGTAGGTGGCGAAAAACGCCAACAGGAGAACGATCCCGCCCGCCACCCAGGGGTTGAGCACGGCGAAAATCACACCCTGCAAATGATGAATGGAGATGCTGCCTGTCTGCTTCATGCCGTGCGAAAGCAGGGCGTCGCCGGTGGAGGCGAAGAATGTGACCCCTGCGAGAATGAGGTATTTACGGAACGTCACGCGCGATTATAGGCGAAAGCTCAGTATAGCGTGTCACCAGCTCACGGAAGAGACAGTAGTTGTATGTTCAGGATTCGTTTGTACCGAACAAAGTCGAGATCAGTACTGAGAATCGCCCAGTGGCGATGGTGGCTGACGGCGCAAATCAGCATGTCAGTGGTGGAACCGGCAATCCCCGAACGTCTGCACAGAGTGCTCATTTCTGCTGCGTGTTCGTAATCGTCGGTTGTGGTTGGTACGTCGTTAAACGCCCGCAGGAAAAGGCGAATGCGCTCGAACTGTTCCTTGTGGCGAATCCCGGAAAGAAGTTCCTGGCGTGTTGACCCGAGCAGCTCAGCTCGATGCTCGCGAACAAGTTCATGGAAAACATGCACAAGACTTTGTTCTGAGAGCGAGAGGTCGGCTCGATGTCGCCCTAGAAAGAAGGACCATACCGGCGTGTCGATCAAGACGTTCATCGACGTTTGCGATTGCGCTCTGCTTTGTAATCGTAGCTCGGGTCAAAGTCGACGGTGCCGAAGGCGTCGAGGATGGCCAATTGCTTATTGCGGCGGACGTATTGCTCCAGCGCTGTGGTTACGGCTTCCTTCTTTGTTTTGTGACCGCCCGCCTTACGCGCCTCTTCGATCAGCCGGTCATCCAGAGCTAAATTAGTTGCCATGTGTAGATTGTTACACATTAGACTGTGTGTGACAAAAGAAAGAAAAAGCCGGAAACCCGTGGGCTTCCGGCAGTCTGGATCGACGCTTACGCTTTCGCGGGCTCCGCCGTCGCGGCTGCGGTTTCGTGCTCCTTCACCATCTTGTTGCGTTGCGAGCGCAATTTCAGGAACGTCTTCGCCTCGCGGTACAGGCGTTTGCGGTCGTTGCTGTTGAAAGCCGCCTTTTTCAGAATGCGGAAGACGGCCTTCGGCCGGAAATAATATTCGTCATAAAAGCGATGCACGGAGGACAGAATTTCATCCGCCGGCAGCCCCGGATATTGAATGTGAGCCAGTTGGTGCCCGCCCTCATCCACCATCTTGTTGTTGCCCACGATGAACCCGTTTTTCACCGCGTGGTCATACAGTTCAGTGCCGGGATATGCGTGCGCCACCGAAACCTGAATAGTTTCGACATCCAGTTCTTTGGCGAAGCGGATGGTGTTGTTGATTGTCTCCCGCGTTTCGCCCGGCAGGCCCATGATGAAGTCGCCGTGGATCACCAGCCCCAGCTTGTGACAGTCTTTGGTGAACTGCCTCGCCCGCTCGACCGTCGCGCCTTTCTTGATGTTCTTCAGAATCTGCTGGTCGCCCGATTCGTAGCCAACGATCAAAAGCCGGCAGCCTGCTTCCTTCATGGCCTTCAGCGTTTCATAGTCGGTGGTCACGCGCGACGTGCACGACCACGTCAATCCCAGCGGCTTCAACTTGGCGCACAGCTCAATCGTCCGGGCCTTCTGAATGTTGAACGTATCGTCATCGAAGAAAAACTCTTTTACATCGGGCCAATACTGCTTCACCTTCGACATTTCCGCCGCCACATCGTCGGTCGAGCGCTTGCGCCAGGGATGCCCGCTCAACGTTTGCGGCCACAAGCAGAACGTGCACTGCGCCGGGCAGCCGCGCGTTGTATACAGCGAAACGTACGGATGCAGCAGAAACGGCACGTTGTAGCGCGTCACGTCCAGGTCGCGCTTGTACACGTCGGTGACGTGCGGCAGGGCGTCGAGATCCTGGATCTGCGGCGCGTCGGGATTGTGAACGATCTGGCCGTCCTTTAGAAACGAA
>DATLKM010000033.1:0-9613 GCA_035538435.1 Binatia bacterium | reverse complement strand
GCTCACGCCGCTGCTCTGGAGCCTGCCGACCGCGTTCATGATCGGGGAGCTTTCGAGCGCGCTGCCGTTTGAAGGCGGCTATTACGCCTGGGTGCGCCGCGCCATGGGCAACTTCTGGGGATTTCAGGAAGCATGGCTCTCGCTGGTCGCCTCCATCTTCGACATGGCGATCTACCCGACGTTGTTCGTCGCCTACCTTACCCGCATGTTCCCGTGATTCCAGTTAAACAACCGCGGATGGTGGGTTGCCCTGGCCGTGGTGGTGGCGTGCGCCCTGCTGAACATCGCCGGGGTGAAAGTAGTTTCCCTGACTTCGCTGTGGTTGTTTCTAGCCCTTTCCGCGCCGTTTGCGGCGATTGTTTTGTTGGCTCCGTTCAAGATTGGAGCGTTGGCCAATGCCGTAACCAAGCCGACCACGTCGACTGTCGACATCCTCGGCGGCCTCTTGATCTGCATGTGGAATTACATGGGCTGGGACAATGCCTCGACCATCGCCACCGAAGTCGAAAAGCCGCAGCGGACGTACCCGCGGGCCATGCTGGTCGCGGTCTGCATTGTGGCTTTGAGCTACGTGGTGCCCTTCGCCGCCATGTGGGCCACCGGCCTGAAGGCGACGGCGTGGGAAACCGGTTCCTGGGCCGACATCGCCGGGCTGATGGGCGGGCCTTTGCTGCGGATCGGAGTGGTTCTCGGCGGTATGATCAGCGGCTTTGGCATGTTCAACGCGCTGGTGATGAGTTACTCGCGCCTGCCGCTGGCCATGGCGCAGGATGGCATGCTGCCCAAAGCCTTCGCCAGGCTGCATCCCAAATCGAAAGCGCCCTGGGTCGCGATTCTGGCGCTGGCGGTTTGCTGGGCGATGTGCCTCGGTCTGGGTTTTGCGCGGTTGGTGACGATCGACATTCTTCTTTACGGCGCAAGCCTGCTGTTAGAGTTCGCGGCTTTGGTCGTATTGCGGATTCGCGAGCCGGAACTGAAGCGGCCTTTCAAGGTGCCCGGCGGCCTGTTCGGGGCGATTGCCATCGGCGTTCCCCCGATGTTGCTGCTGGCATTTTCGGTCATCCGCAGCGAGCATGAATCGATTCTGGGCATGAGTTCATTTGCTTTCGGGATGATCCTGATCGCGGCGGGCTTCGTAGCGTACTTCGTGAACCACGCGCTGAAGCCAGCAGGATGGTCGTCTTCAACCGAACATCCTCAGCCGGTTTCGTAGGAACTCCAGGTTGTAAACGTGGAAAATAGAAAAAGAGAGCCGTGATCCGGCCCTCTTTTCTTTTTTCTTTGCGAAGCAACCCGGCGCGATCTCGGTTAAGCTGCCGCCTTGGCCGCATCGCGCATCCGTTTGACCTCATCGTGCGCCTTCTGGACACTTGCCCCCTGACGGCGGACGATTTCGAGAACATTCGCCGGCAGCGAAGCGCCCAGAGCTTTTTGATAGGCTTCTTTGGCCTTGTCTTCGCCGGCCTCGACCGACTCCAAAATCGTCTTGTCGCCGCCGCCCAGCGCAACCTTGGTGTCGATCCAGGCGCGGTGCATTGCCCCTGAGGCCGAGCCAGAAACTTTCTTATCAGGCTCGCCCATGCGCGGAAGCTCCGCTTCCAGTTCGCCGGCGAAGCGGGCGCGCTCAAGGCTTTGCTGGTTGAAGAATGTTTTCAGATCGCTTCTTTTGGCGTGCTCGGCCGCATCTTGATACCCCTTCTGGCCGTCCTTGCTGGTTTCGATCAGATCTTCAAGTACACTGACCACGTCATTTTGGTCCATGAATAACCTCCGGCAGCTTGGATGCTGCAATCGGAAGCGGGTTTGGCGGGGAACATCCCTTAGGGATAGGAAGAAAAGTGATCCTGCACTAAAATCGAGCCGTAAACGTCGCAAGGTCGATATGACCAAATGCAAATCCAAAGGCGCCTGCATGTTGGGCAGCCCCGCGGGCGTGGACCTGATGGGATCCCGCCGGCGAAATCCCGGCCGTAGCGAGGGAACTCGTGACTAAAAGAAAATCGAAGGGTGCCTACATGATCTCCGCCGTGGCCGAAATGTACGGCATCCATCCGCAGACTCTTCGCCTTTACGAACGCGAGGGCCTGCTCAAGCCTTCGCGGACGGAAGGCAACACGCGGCTCTATACCGACGAAGATTTGCAGCGGCTGGAATTTATTCTTTCCCTCGCCCGCGACCTGGGCGTGAACATCAGCGGTATGGCCATCATTCTGCAAATGCGCGAGCGCATGGAGGAGATGCAGCGGCAGATTCAGGAGTTCGTGCAGTACATTCAGCAGGAAGTGCTGACCCGGGCAAATGCGGCGGCCGATCCGGCCAAAGGGGCCATTGTGCCGGTCAAACGCTCGATCGTTCCCACGATGCAATTCCCCAAGAAACGCTAGCGGATCTTGGCACCGCTCGCGCGTATTATAAGGAGCGTCGGGCGGAGTGGGTCTGCTGCCTTCTCACAGCTGCATGCTTCCCTTCAAACTCATCTATAGCGATCGCTACTACCTGCCCATCGGAGAACATGTTTTTCCCGCCGAGAAGTACCGGCGGATTCATGACCGGCTGATCTCCAGTGGCATTGCCGAGCCGGCGGATTTTCTTGACCCCGAGCCTGCCACCGACCAGGACATACTTCTTGTCCACAAGCCCGAATACGTTCAGAAACTGAAAACCGGCACATTGAGCCCGCGAGAGGAGACGGAACTGGAAATTCCTTACTCGCCGGAATTGGTTCAGGCTTTCTGGCTGGCTGCCGGGGGCTCGATTCTGGCCGCGCGCCAGGCACTCGCCGACAGAGTTTCCCTCAACATCGGCGGAGGTTTTCATCACGCTTATCCCGACCACGGCGAAGGGTTTTGCATGATCCACGACGTGGCTGTCGCGATTCGGCGGCTCCAGCGCGACGATAAAATCAGCACAGCCATGACCGTCGACTGCGATGTTCACCACGGCAACGGCACGGCCGCGATTTTCGCCGGAATGAGAACTGCCAGCCAGCCGCTGCCTTCGGCCGGCCCGGCGACGCTGCCATCGTTCGAGCAACCGGCGTCCGATCCACAGCAGAGCTTGCGCTCGGCGTTGCCCGGCAAAATGCGCGGCGCCCACGCGGGAGAAGTTTTCACCATTTCGCTCCATCAGCACAACAACTATCCGCTGTACAAGCCGCCGTCTTCGATTGATGTCGACCTGCCTGACGGCATTGGGGATGACGATTATCTGGCCTGGCTCGACAATGCGCTCAGCTCGGGCCTGCGCCAGTTTGAGCCGGATTTGATCTGTTATATCGCGGGTGCCGATCCCTATGAGCACGATCAGCTGGGAGGGTTGGCGTTGACGATCGACGGGCTGAAGCGGCGCGACGAACTTGTCTTCCGCGTGGCCCGCACGCGCGGCATTCCGGTGATGGTGTCATACGCCGGGGGCTATGCGCAGAATGTGGAAGACACGGTCACTATTCACTGCAACACCGTACAAGCGGCGAAGGAAGTCTTCCGATAATTCTTTGTCAGACCCGAGGCGTGCTACGCGCGGCCTGCGTCGCTCAAAATTATTCGACTGCGTAATTCGGCGCCTCACGGGTAATGACAACGTCATGCACATGGCTTTCGCGCAGACCTGCCCCGCTGATGCGCACGAAGCGCGTTTTCTGAAGAAGCTCGGGAATTGTCGCGCAACCGCAATAGCCCATGCCCGATTTCAGGCCGCCCACCATCTGATGGACGATCATGGAAACCGAGCCGCGATAAGGAACGCGTCCCTCAATGCCTTCGGGAACAAGTTTGCCCAATCGGTTCGACTCTCCGTCCATGGACGAAGCCGCGGCTGAGGAATCTGCGGCGGCGTTCTGGAAGTAGCGCTCGCTCGAACCTTGCGCCATCGCGCCGAGCGATCCCATGCCGCGGTAAGCCTTGAATGAGCGGCCTTGATAGAGAATCAGCTCGCCGGGGCTTTCGTCGGTTCCGGCGAACAACGAGCCAATCATGACAGCGCTGGCGCCGGCGGCCAAAGCTTTGGTGACATCGCCGGAATACTTGATGCCGCCGTCAGCGATGATGGGAATGCCCGCGTCTTTGGTGGCGCGGTAAGCTTCGGCGATGGCCGTGATCTGGGGCACGCCCGCGCCGGTGACCACGCGCGTAGTGCAGATCGATCCCGGGCCGATGCCGACCTTAATTCCATCCGCGCCGGCGCGAGCCAGTTCGCAAGCGCCGTCGAAGGTAGCGATGTTGCCGGCCAGCAACTGCATTTCCGGCAGCTTCGACTTGATCATCTTCACCGCTTCCAGAACTTTGGTGGAATGGCCGTGAGCGCTGTCGATGGCGAGAACATCGACTTTGGCTTCGGCCAGTTCCTGCGCCCTTTCCAGAAAATCGCCGGTAGCGCCGATGGCCGCGCCCACCCGCAGACGCCCATGAGAATCTTTCGCCGCGTTGGGATATTTCAGCTTCTTTTGAATATCTTTTACCGTGATCAGGCCCTTCAGGTTGTACTTGTCGTCGACCACCAGCAATTTTTCCACGCGATGTTCGTGCAGAATCTCTTCCGCGTCGGCCAGCGTGGTGCCCACCGGAACCGTGATCAGATTTTTCTTGGTCATCACCCGGTCGATGGGAATATCGAAGCGCGTCTCAAAACGCAGGTCGCGGTTGGTAAGGATGCCGACCAGTTTGCCGTCGGGCTGGGTGATGGGCACGCCGGAAATTTTGTATTTGCGCATGACTTCAAGCGCGTCGCTGACCTTGTCGGTGGGAGACATGGTCACAGGATCCACGATCATGCCGCTTTCCGAGCGCTTCACCTTGTCGACTTCGTTCGCCTGCTGCTCGATGGTCAGATTGCGGTGAATGATGCCCAGCCCGCCCTGCTGCGCCAGTGCGATGGCCATGTGCGATTCGGTGACCGTATCCATGGCGGCGCTGATGATGGGGATGTTGAGGGCGATTTCACGGGTCAGGTGAGTTTGCGTATTGGCGGTGGCCGGAACGACGTCGGAGCGCGCAGGCAACAGGAGAACGTCATCGAAAGTGAGCGCTTCGGGTACGGGGAAATGAATCATAGGTGTCTCGGAGAATTTTGGTATGAATTCTTTATTTTAGAGAGGGCTGGGGGAAACAGGCAAATGGAAGCGGAACAGTTCGCCTGATGGTGATCTCGATCCGCGCAATATCCTTCGCCCCGCTGGAAAAAACGCGGGGCTTCGAGCTGACGCCACCCGATCCTCATCCGTTGACAGCGATCTTTTCGGCGGACTCCGAGGCTGCGGGCGCAACGGATTTGGGTATGGTCGCAGCGCGAGCGTTGTGGCGAGACACGGTCGAAGCCCCGAATCTACGCCTGCGGACGAGTGTATAGCGGTGCTGAAATCCGGCTTTTAGAATGCCACTCAACGAGGCCTGGTTGGTGGCGCCGCTGAAAATCCAGGCGGCTTTCCCCTCGCGCTGAATTTCAACGGCAGCCTGCCGGATAGCCGCGGCGTAATACCCATGGCCGCGGCTCGCTGCGGGAGTCCAGCAATCGAAGATCATGACCGCGCCGGGTGCAACCGGCGCCAGCGCATGGTCAATTTACGCCAGACGGAAACCTTCGTATGTTCCAGTCCACAAAAAGTGTACTGGGCGGTTTTGTTCGTCGAGCATCACGAAACCGGATTCATCCGACTTGCCCAGCCGCTTGGCGCAGCGCATGAGATAACTCAACGTGTTCGGATCAGCCGCATTCAGAATCGAAGCTTCGACCAGATGCTCTCGAGTCAGGGGATGCAGTGGCGTGCCCGTTTCTGAGACAGCGAGCTTCGGAGCTTCGAACAAGAGAACCTGATCCTGTGAAGCGATGGGTCTGGTGAATCTGCGGGCGGAGTACCGCAAAGCGCCGCCCAGTCCCATTTCCCGCAAGCGCTGTGAAGTGGTGCGAGCGCGGTCCCGCACATTTCTTAGGCGATCGCCGAATCGCGGGAAACGAGCCGCCGTGCCGCTCAACCATTCGCGGCCCAGGCTTACGACATGGCGGGCAAGCCCGCGCGAAAGATGAACGTACCGGGTCTGACGAATGCTGTTGGCGAAGCGTTCTTTGTAGGGTTCGTCGCCCAAACCAAGGTCGAGCCATTGCAGAGAACTGTCACGAGCGCCTTCCTCCACTAACAGCCGAAGCAGGCAGGATCCGGGAGACACGTGTTCGTACTCCATCTGAAACGTCGGCAAATACCAGAACCAACTGCCGCCGAAGCGGAAGCCATAGTTCCAGGCTACGGGCCGGCCATCGATTTCCAACTGGCTGATCTTGAGCCACCCCGAGTGGGAAAGCAGTTCGCTCAGGTGGCGCAGAAAGGCGCGGCGTTCGTCCCCCACCAGGGGGCTCACGCGATTGCTGGCGAGGAAACGGGAAATCTGTGCCGAAACGATCGATTCCAGACTGGGCCCGACCTGCTCGGGTTCGGTCAGGTGAATCACCCGGACCGCGCCCAGGCTGCTCAACCGCTTTAGAGCGCGCTTCTCTCGCGCTTTTCCCGCCAGGGCCTGCAACAGCGCTTCGCGCTGTTGCTCATCCTGGAGATGAACCACGCCGCAGTTATAGGCCGGGCGCGAAGTGACATAGAAGCGATTAGATCCGGCGACGGCGGCAAGTTCCTGCAAGGTGGCGGAATTCGCGGGAACGTTGGCCAGCACCAGATCGCTCAGCCCGAGGCGCTTGATTTCCTCGAGCACGGCGCGCAACACTTTCCCGCGATCGGCCGGCTTGCTCACCACGTCGCAATAGTCGGCGGTACTCGCGGTGAGAAAAAAAACCGCCCTGGGTGAACGCGGATCAAGGGCCAGTGCGGCGACGCCGGCGAGTTGCCCGGAGTCATGCACAAGGAAAAGCATGGTGGCAAGTCGCCCTTGGAACCCTCGGCTGGCCGCCAGAGCCCACTGGTAAGTGAAGAACACCTCTGGATTTTCCATGGCCAGCACCAGAGTGTTCCAGGATTCGGAGAGTTCGGGGTCTTCGGGAATTTCTCTAAGAACAGTTACGCGCACGGGGGTCGGGTTTCCATCCAGCAGTTCTTGATTGGAGTACAAGAATGACGCATTTGCAGTTCAGAAGCAACCACAGATTTTTATCCGCCCGCAGCGCGCTGCAACCGGAAGTGCAGGCCGCTCAGGTGAGCGGCGAATTCGGGCAGCGTGGTGCTCAGCGAAACGTGGATTCGCGGCCAGGCAAAACGATTGGCGGAAGCGCCGTTCCAGCGCTCGACGTTGAGAAAAGCGCAGTCATAGCCGGCTCGCCGAGCAAGGCCGATCTCGCGCTCTCCGACTGTTTCGGCATTGCCGAAAGGATAGGCGAACGCCCACACTTCGCGGCCGGCCGCCAGTTCCAGCTGCGCCTTGCAGTCTTTAATTTCATGCCAGGCTTCTGCGTCGCGGCACAAAGACAGGACGGGATGGTTTACCGTGTGGGCCCCAATCTCCATGCCTGCGCCGGAAAGCCGGGTGAGTTCGGCGGGGTTGAGCAGGCGCCATCGCGTTTCGGGTTGCAGGGCATGATCGATGCCTGCCGCCTGGCGAACGCGCGTCATCCATTCGCCCCGCTCATTGGCGCTTAACTTCGAGGCGGCTCGGACCATGTTCCACCAGCGCGCGGGAAAACCCTGTGAAGCGGTGGAATGTGGTTGGGGCGAAGGCAATTGCAGGCTCTCGGGCAAGAATCCCGCGCGCATGATGCGATAAAGCTCCTCGTACCACAACATGACGGGCTTCGGCCCGCAGGACGCGCCGGTCACGAAAAAAAGACACGGCAGGTCTTCGTCCCGCAAGATGGGCAACATGCCGGTCAGCGTGTTCAGCAGACCGTCGTCGCAGGTAATCATTATCGAGCGGGCGGGGAGAGGAGAGCCGTTTTCGAGCGAAGCTCGGAATTCCCGCGGGTGAAGGATGCGATAGTGCTGTTTCAAATAACGAAGCTGGCGGCGAAAATTTTCCGGGTGGAGCAGATTCCCGTCCAGAAAGGGGTCAAGATTCTTGTATTCGGCGGGAACAAGGCCGTGATAGTTGATGACCGCGAAACCGCCGATGGGGGCCATGCGTTTGAGCCAGCCGGAATGATGAAGGGCGGGATAGACCGCATGCTTCAGAAATGGGCTAATGACCCGCATGGGATGTGCCACATTGTAAACAAGTGGATAATCGAGACGTTGCCGTATTTTTTTTGTGAACTAATTCTGTGAACTAATTCGGAGATTTAGCGCACGCCGGGTGCGTTTGTCTTTCCTATCGTTCCGGCGTATATTAGAAAACTGAGAACTGTTGTGTAACACGGCATTCGGCGAGGCACACCAGTGGGCGCAAGCCCACTTTTTCGTTGCCGCCTGGTTTTTCGCCGGCAAGCAGTACAAGTTATTGGATACATGGCGCTTGAGGTTGAGCGGATACGGGAGATCGCAGAGCGCGTAGCCGGCTCCAGCGGCCTGGAAGTGGTCGACGTGGAGCTGCATGGCAGCGGCGGCGCGCGTATGTTGCGCGTGTTTCTGGACAAGCCGGGAGCCTCTGCGAACGATCCCCTGGCGGGCGTGACGCACGGCGACTGCGCCGAGTTCAGCCGCGAGTTTGGCACGATTCTCGACGTGGAAGATGCGGTGCCCGGCGGGTCATACACGCTGGAGGTTTCCTCGCCCGGGTTAGACCGGAAACTGGCCAGGGCAGCCGACTTTGAACGCTTCGTGGGCAGCCGGGTGAAGCTGATGACGCGCCAGCCGGTAAGTAACAACCGGCATTTTGAAGGCCGGCTGGAGAGTTTTCGGGACGGCAGGCTGGTTCTGGATACCAGCGTGGCCAGCAAAAAATCGCGCAAGAAGATGCGCGCGGCGGCAGGTGAAGGGCAGAAGGTAGAGATTGATTTCGCCAACGTAGAGAAGGCGAATTTGGTGCCGGAAATTTAGGGAATTGGGCAATTGTCCGGGAACTGAGAATTGATTCATGGCAAGTGAGCTTTACAACACGATTGACGCGTTAAGCCGCGAGAAGGGGATCGATCCGCAGATCGTCATCGCCGCGGTGGAAGACGCCATTGTTATGGCTACGCGCAAGTACTACAAGACGCAGGAAAATCTGCGCGCCCAACTCGACCGCGAAACCGGCAAGATCAACGCCTATGCGGTAAGGACCGTAGTCGAGTTGCCCGAGCAGGTGGAAGATCCGCTTTTGCAGATCACTCTCGAGGATGCGCGCAAGACCGATCCCAGCCTGGAAATCGGCGGCGAGTTGCATATTCCCAAGCCCACCGAGGGTATTCTCGGCCGCATTGCTGCGCAGTTGGCCAAGCAGGTGATTTTCCAGAAGGTGCGCGAGGCGGAACGCGACACGGTTTACAACGAGTACATCGGGCGCGTGGGCGAAGTGGTCAACGCCACGGTGAAGCGGATCGAAGGCCCGGATGTGATCTTCGACATCGGTAAGGCCGAAGCCCGCATGCCGCGCAAGGAACAATCACGGCTGGAATCTTTCGCCATTGGCGAGCGGGTGCGCGTGGTGATTGCTCGAGTGGAAAAAGCTTCCAAGGGGCCGGGAGTTGTCGCTTCCCGCGCTGTTCCCGAGCTGGTTCAGACTTTGTTCCAGACCGAGGTCCCCGAGATTTATGACGGCACGGTTGT
>DATLKM010000032.1:0-12980 GCA_035538435.1 Binatia bacterium | reverse complement strand
GACGAGCGCCTGGGGCGACAGGAGTTGGTAAATGGTGTCGTCGCGTTTTTCAGCCCAGACTTCTTTGTACCAGCGGTTCATCAGGGAAATATTTTCCGGGACGGACATGGGCGCTCCTTCGCATTTTGATTTCGGGGACAATTTACTCCAGGGCGGACAGTTGGGCAATATCGGGCGAGCGAGGCGGGGGGCCTTCGACTGCGTTGCCGCCCGCCAGGCGGACGGCAACTTCGCTCAGGATGACAGAGGCTCAGAACGTCAGGCTTAGAACGTCAGGCTTAGAACGTCAGGCTTTGACCTGTTGTTATGGGTGGTGTCCTGATACTCACAACGCACTGTTGGAACACTGCCTTGTTTTGTTACGCCTTGACGTGGCAGGTCGCCAAGCCGCGTTTTTCCAGATATTGCTGGTGATAGTCCTCTGCGGGAAAGAACATCACCGCGGGGACGATCTGGGTAACGACCGGCTTCGAAAAGCGATGGGCTTTTTCCAAAGCTTCCTTGGAGACCTGTGCCGCTTTCTGCTGCTCGGGCGAGTGATAGAAGATGGCCGAGCGGTACTGCGAGCCCCAATCGGGGCCCTGGCGGTTGAGCTGCGTGGGATCGTGGTTCTCCCAGAAAACCTTGAGCAGGTCGTTGTAGCTGATTTGGGCAGGGTCGTAGGTGACTTCGACGGCCTCGGCGTGCCCGGTGCGGTCGGTGCAAACGTCTTTATATGTAGGGCTTTCGGTTTGGCCGCCGATGTACCCCACGCGGGTGGAGGTGACTCCGGGCAGGGCGCGGAAGGTGGCTTCGACTCCCCAGAAACATCCGGCGGCAAATGTGGCTTTTTCCATGACGATGGCTCCCTAAGTATGTTCGGTTCGATTGTATTGGATGTAGGACGGGCGGGAAAGTGACGGAATTCGGAACAGCCGAAAGCTCCTCTGTTTGCCGCGAATGTTAATCTAGCCGCGAATCCATGCGCCGCCGTTCTCAGCCACTTCGCATCGCCATCGACACGGGCGGAACTTTTACCGATTGCATTTGGATCGATGCGGCAAGCGGACGATTGCGGATGCTGAAGGTGTTTTCGACGCCGGCCGATCCGTCGCTGGCGATTGCCGAGGCCCTGCGGAAGATTGGCCATCCCGGGCCGCTTGTTCTGCTGCACGGCACCACGGTCGGGACGAACACGATTCTGGAACGCAAGGGCGCGCGCACGGCCCTGGTCACGACCGCGGGTTTTGAGGATGTGATTGAAATCGGGCGGCAGGCGCGGCCGAGGCTGTACGACTTTTTTTTCGATCGCATCGAGCCGCTGGTGGCCAAGGAGTTGCGCTTCGGAGTTGGCGAGCGCGTCTCAAGCGACGGTGAAATTCTGAAATCGCCGGGCGAAGACGAAGTGAAGACGCTGCTTGAGAAAGTTGCGGCGAGCCGGCCGGAGTCGATTGCGGTTTCGTTTCTGTTCTCTTTTGCAAACCCCCACAACGAGCTGAAAGTCGTTCAGGAACTGGAAGCGCTTGGCCTTCCTATCTCTGCCTCCCACCGGATTCTGCCGGAATTTCGCGAGTATGAACGGACGTCGACGGTCGTGATCAACGCCTATCTGCAACCGATCCTGCGGCGATACCTGAAGAATCTTGAGCGCAAAGTTGGAGGCGAAGATTCATCTCAAGGCGAAGGCGAACGTTCGAGAACCAGCGCGCGCATTTTCGTCATGCAATCGAGCGGCGGCATTGCTTCGCTGGATACAGCCGCTCGCGAACCGGTGCGCACGGTTTTGTCGGGGCCGGCGGGAGGGGTGACGGGTGCGGCGGCGAGCGCCCGGCGCAGCGGGTTCGAGCGGATTATCGCGTTCGACATGGGAGGAACGTCGACGGACGTGTCGCTGGTGGAAAAAGAAATCACTATGTCGAGCAGTTCTGAAATTGCCGGGCTGCCCCTGGGCGTGCCCACGCTCGACATTCAGACTGTAGGCGCAGGCGGCGGCTCGCTGGCGCGGTTCGACGCGGGCGGATTGCTGCGCGTGGGGCCGGAATCGGCGGGGGCCGATCCCGGACCGATTTGTTATGGGCGCGGCGCGCAGCCCACGGTCACGGACGCCAATCTTCTGCTGGGCCGTTTACGGCCGGAACTGTTTCTGGGGGGAGATTTCAGGCTCGAGGTGGAGCGTACCCGGCAGGTGACGCGCGAATGGCTGAAGAAACAGGGCTCGCAACTGAGTCTGGAGAAGTTCGCCGCCGGAGTGGTTCGGGTGGTGAACGCGACGATGGAAAAAGCCCTGCGGGTGGTTTCCATTGAACGCGGCCGCGATCCGCGCGAATTTGCGCTGGTGGCGTTCGGCGGCGCCGGCGGGCTGCACGCCTGCGCTCTGGCGGAATCGCTTGGGATCCCGCATGTGATCGTGCCCGCCATGCCGGGGGCGCTTTCGGCATATGGGATTTTGATGAGCGACGTGGTGAAAGACTATTCGCAGACGGTTCTTTGGAGGGTCCGCGATCGCTTGCCGTTCGCCGAGTTGCGGGCTGCGTTCGCGAAGCTGGAGAAAGGGGCGAGGCGCGATTTCCGCTCGGAAAATTGGCCGGGAAAGATTCGGATAGAGACTCACCTCGACCTGCGTTACCGCGGTCAAGGATACGAATTGAATCTGCCGTTCAGTAAAAGTGTCTTGCGGGAGTTTGAAAAAGAGCACCGGCGGCGGTATGGATACGCGCACGCCGGGCGCGAGATAGAAATCGTGACATTGCGCTTACGAGCTGTGGTGAAATCGGCCGGCAGCCAGGCGAGGTTCCCACAGGGGAAGCGCGGTGAAACGGCGGCGTCGACGGCGGGCGTGCTTTTCGGCGACAAGAAAGTGCGCGCGGCTGTTTTTGTGCGCGACGGGCTGACGCCGGAAAGACGCTACTCGGGCCCGGCGATCGTCACCGAATACAGCGCCACGACGGTCATCCCGCCGGGCCGGAGCTTTCATATTGATCGCGCCGGGAATCTCAACATTTCATTAATTGTTACGCGGCGATGAATGAATTTCGCCTTTGGCAAGTCATCGCTATGTAGTCTCCACGCTCTTGGTTACAATAATCCCGTGAAACCAAGCATCTTTGTAGTGGAAGACGATCCCGATATTTCCCGACTGGTGCGCCATCATCTGGAGAACGACGGATTCACGGTGCGCGTGTATCCGACCGGGGCCAACGTGATAGCCGACGCGGAGCGGCAGCGGCCGGCATTGTTCGTGCTCGACATCATGGTGCCGGGCAAAGACGGGCTGGAACTGTGCCGCATCGTGCGGCAGACGCCGGGCCTGGCCAGCGTGCCGGTGATTTTTCTCACCGCCAAAAGCAGCGAGGCCGACCGCGTGCTGGGGCTCGAAATCGGGGCGGACGACTATATTCCCAAGCCGTTCAGCCCCCGCGAACTGGTGGCGCGAGTGAAAGCGGTGCTGCGGAGATTTGAGCGGCCGCTTCCGCCGAGCCCGCTGAAGATCGGGGACATTGCCATCGATCCGGCGGCGATGATCTTGACGGTGCGGGGCGAAACCGTTCCCACCACCGCGACGGAGTTCCGCCTGCTGGATTATTTCGCGCGCCACATCGGCCGGGTGTTTTCCCGCGATCATCTTCTGGACTCGGTGTGGCGCGACACTTCCTATGTGACGCCACGCTCGGTGGACGTTTATGTCCGCCGCATCCGGGAAAAAATCGAGCCCGACCCGGAAAACCCCCGTTATCTGAAAACCGTGCGGGGGGCGGGTTATCGCTTTGAGGCCCCGAAGTGAGAAATGGGATTTTTCTGAAGTTGATGGCCGCGTTCCTGGTTGTGATTCTCGCGGCGGCCATCACTTTTGATCTGACGCTGGGAGGCGAGTGGGAAGCTTCGTTGCATTCTGAGATCGAGCGCAATCTTATCCAGAAAACGCGGCTTCTGGCCCACCGCGTGGAAACCGACCGCACCGGCCGTTCTCTGGCCGACATCGCCGCAGAGGAAGGCCACGCCTCGGGCGCGCGCGTGACCATCATCGATCCGTCCGGGCACGTATTGGCCGACTCTGAAATAGCGGCGGGCGGGATGGAAAACATTGCCCAACGCAAGGAGTTTGCGGCGGCCCTGGCGGGAAAGGTGGGAATCGATCAGCGGGCGAGTTCGACGATCGGGACGCCATTTCTTTATGTGGCGGCGCCGATCGACGGCGGCGCGGTGCGCCTGGCCTATCCGCTTTCGGATGTAGAGGCTATTTCGCAGAAAGTGCGCCGCAGGCTGGCGCTTGCCTCCGGCCTGGCGTTTCTGTTTGCCCTGGTGGTTGCGGCGGCGGCGGCGCAGTGGACGGCGCGGCGCCTGGAGGGGATCGTGAATGTGGCGGCGCGCATTGCCGAAGGCGATCTTCAGGCGCGGGTGCTGGAAAATTCAGGCGATGAAATCGGGCGGGTGGCGGGCGCCATCGACAAGACCGCGCGCCGCGTGGAACAGAGTTTTGCCGCGGTACGTTCCAGCCAGCATCAACTGGAAACGCTGCTGAACAGCATGCAGGATGCGGTGATTGCGGTGAGCGGCGACGGCCTGGTGCAGTGGGCGAACCGGCAGATGAACCGGCTGGTTCCGCGCGGCACGCGGCTGAATCAGCCGGTGGTGGAAACGATTCGCGACCCCGACTTTCTGGCCACGGTGAAAGAGGCGACGGCCAGCCGGCAGGCGAAAACCGCGCGCGCCACCTCGATCATTCCCGGCCGCGCTTACGATGTGACCGCCGCGCCGCTGCCCGACGGCGGCGTGGTCGCCGTGCTCCGAGACCTGACGGAAACCGAACGGGTAGAGAAAACCCGGCGCGATTTTATCGCCAACGTGTCGCATGAGCTGCGCACTCCCCTGACTTCGATTCAGGGTTATGCCGAGACACTGCTCGACGGCACCACGGAGCCCTCCGGACCGACACGGGAGTTTCTGGAAATCATTCGCAAGAATTCGAACCGCATGTCGCGCTTGACCGAAGACCTGCTGACTCTGGCGAGGGTGGAATCGGGCGAAACGCGCTTCGAAGCCGAACCGGTGCCGCCGGCCGAGCTGTTGCACGACGCGGAAGAAAGCTTCCGCGAGATCGCGCGCAGCAACGGAATCGAACTGCAGATTCAGGACGGCTCCCGCAACGGCGACACGCCCATTCAGAATCTGCGATCGGTTCTCGCAGACCGGGAAGCCATTCATCAGGTGTTCTCGAACTTGATTGACAATGCCCTGAAATACGGAAAGTCGGGCGGCAAGATCATGCTGGGCGCGCGGCCGTTACCCCATGCGGTGGAGTTTTTCGTGCAGGACTTCGGCGCCGGCATAGCCTCGGAGCATCTGCCGCGACTGTTCGAACGCTTTTACCGCGTAGATAAGGCGCGCTCGCGCGAATCCGGCGGGACAGGGCTGGGACTGGCTATTGCCAAGCACATTATGTTGGCGCACGGGGGGTCGATCCGCGCGGAAAGCGAACTGGCGCACGGAAGCATTTTCCTGTTTACCCTGCCCACGGCCTAAACGAAGGAAAAGTGGAACATGGCTCACGATTCCCGGGGCCGACCGTCTAATCTGCCTTGCATGCAGCAATGCCTGGAGCTCCCATGAAAACCCGTTTTGACCCTCGATTTCTTACAGCCTGTTGCCTGGTTCTCGGCGTCTCGGCCGTGGCGGCGGACCAGCCGAGCAGTTCCCTGCCCGCAGGCCCAACCATCAACGTAACTTACATGGACCGCAACGTGAAGCCCGGCGACGACTTCTACGAGTATGCCAACGGCGACTGGATGAAGAACACGCCAATCCCGGCTGATCGCGCGGGTACAGCCCCGGCCCTGCCTCTGGCCGACGAAGTGGATGGGCGGGTAAAAGAAATTATCCTCGACTCGGCCAAGGCTCCCGCCGGCAGCGAAGCCCGCAAAGTCGCCGATCTCTACACTTCATTCATGGACGAGGCCGGTATTGAGGCGAAAGGCCTGACGCCGCTGAAGCCGCATCTGGATGCGATCGGGAAGATCGCCAGCAAGAAAGAGTTGGCGCGCGCGCTGGGTGAAACTTTGCGCGCCGACGTAGACGCGCTCAACAACACGAATTTCCATACGGCGAACTTCATCGGGCTATGGGTCGCCCCCGACTTCAACGACGTAGAGCACTACACCGCCTACCTGCTGCAAGGCGGAATCGAAATGCCCGACCGCGAATATTACCTCTCGAACAGCGACGCTATGAAAGAAACCCGCGACAAATACCGGGCGCACGTCGCAATCATGCTGAAGCTGGCTGGATTTGACGACCCGGATGGCCGCGCCGGCCGCATCCTCGAACTCGAGCACGCCATTGCGGAAAAACATAGCAGCCTGGCCGAGAACGACGACATCCCGAAAGCAAACAATCCCTGGAACGCGTCTGACTTCGCCGCCAAAGCTCCGGGGCTGGATTGGGCGGAATTCTTTGCCGGCGCCGGCCTGAGCAAGTGGGCGAAGTTCATCGTATGGCAACCGGCTGCGATCACCGGAGAAGCGGCACTGGTGGCTTCCACTCCGCTCGAAACCTGGAAAGATTATCTGGCCTTTCATCTCATCGACGCGCACGGCGGAGCTCTGCCCAAAGCGTTGGCGGACGAAAGTTTCGACTTTTACGGCAAAGTCCTGGCCGGCGTGCCGCAGCAGCGCGACCGCTGGAAACGCGGCGTGGGCCTGGTAAATGACTTTCTGGGTGACGATGTGGGCCAGCTCTACGCGAAGAAGTATTTTCCCCCTGAATCGAAGGCCCAAGTAGAGGCGATGGTGGTCAACTTGAAGGCCGCGTTCAGACGGCGCATTGAGGCGCTCGACTGGATGAATGCCTCGACCAAGAATGAAGCGCTGGCCAAACTGGATTCGCTTTATGTGGGCGTGGGCTACGGGGAGAGCTGGCACAAGTATTCGAACTACGAAGTCAAGTCCGACGACTTGTTCGGCAACGTGTGGCGGGCGGACCTTTCGGAATACCGGCGGCGGGTGGCCCTGCTGGGTACGCCCATCGACAGAAAGGAATGGACGATGACGCCGCAGACCATCAACGCGGTGAATCTGCCGCTTTACAATGCGCTGAACTTTCCGGCGGGAATTCTCCAGCCGCCGTTCTTCGATCCCAAGGCCCCTGCGGCGGCCAATTACGGCTCGATCGGGGCCGTAATCGGCCATGAAATCAGCCACACCTTCGATAACGAAGGCAGCGCCTTTGACTCCAAAGGCCGGGTGCGAAACTGGTGGACTCCGGAAGACCTGGCGCACTTTCAAGCCGCGACGGCGAAATTGTCGGCGCAATACGATACTTACAAGCCGTTTCCCGATCTCGCTTTGAACGGCAAGCAGACGCTGGGAGAAAACATCGCCGACCTGGGTGGACTGGCCGCCGCCTATGACGCCTACAGAACCTCCCTCGACGGCCAGAGTGCTCCCCAGCAGGAAGGATTCTCGGGGGATCAGCAGTTCTTCATCGCGTTTGCCCAGTCCTGGGCGGAAAAGACCCGTGACGCCGCCCTGCGCCAGCAAGTGTTAACCGACGGCCATTCCCCGGGACGCTATCGGGCGCTCGAGATCCGCAACATCGACCCGTGGTATACCGCGTTTGAGGTAAAGGCGGGAGAGGCGCTGTATCTGTCGCCGGCGGAACGGGTGCGGATCTGGTAAGGGAAAATGGACGGCAGGCAGTCGGAGGGCGAGCCTGGTGAGGCTGCTGATCGCCTTTGGAGGATAGGAAACGAGGTTACCGTTGGAATGCCGGTCTGGCGCAAGCAGGCTGCGGCGGGCCGTTCCAATGGTAAGATCACAATACCTCCGGAGAAGGCGATGAAGCGACTTACGGAAGTCCTGCTGACGGCTGTTTTGTGCTGCACCGCAGTCGCTCCCTCTTTTGCCGGCCAGAAAGAAAACCGCAGCATCGGCGAAAACCAGCAGGAGGCGAAACGCGCGGCCAGACAGCAGCAAAAATACGCGAAAAAGCAGGCCAAGCGGCAGAAGAAGATGATGAAGCAGTATCAGAAGCAGCAGAAGAAAGCCGCGAAGCACCGCCGCTAGGGCCGGGTTCTCACGCGGTTCCCGTGGTTTGAGCACTATTCCGCCCGCTCAAGATGTCCTTCGTTTGCCTACTTCGTTGAGACCCCACTAAAGTCGAAATTTACAGATCGCGCTCGCTCCGCTCGCTTGGGCAGCCGAGGGGCTGTCGCTACGTGCCGGGGCAAGAAAAATCACCGAAAATTTACCTCTTCGTAACCCAAGGGCGAATGGTGAAACCTATGATAGGGCGTCGATCATCTGTTTATGGGTACGGCCAAGTCGGAAATCACCGGTTCGAGCGCCCCCAGTTCGCGCCCCAGGGATCCTTTCATGAGCACTGCCCGCGCTGAGAGTTTAAGCCCCGAACCCCACCGCCACATTGTTCTTCGCACGGTTGAAGCTTGCCGCCTGGCGAAAGAAGCCGCTGGAGCGGCGGCCGAAGGCATTGCCACCGGGTCGGCGGCGTTGCTGAAATCTCTGAATCAGCGGGAGCGCGAACTTGACGCGCTCGACATGGAAATCGACAACGCGGTTACGACTGCGATCACCGAGGTTGAACCGGCGCAGGCGCGGGAATTGCTGGCCTGCATGAAGTTCATGATCGGACTGGAACGCATCGGCGACCTGCTGCTGAGCTTTGCCAACAGCGCGCAGGCGGCAGCCGGGCGTATCGATTCGCAAGACACGCGCGACCTTACGCACATGGCGACGATTCTGGAGAAAATGCTTACCGATTGCGGGGACGGCTTTTCGGCGCGCGATGTGGGCAAAGCGGTCGATGTGTTGCGGGCGGATTCGGAGATGGACCGGTTGCGCAACCTGATCTTCCTGCGCCACATTGAGAATCCCGAGAACGTTGCGCGGCAGGCCAGCCTGCAGGTTATCTTCATGACGCAGTCGCTGGAACGCGCCGGCGACCATGCCAAGAATCTTGCCGAAGAGGTCTGCCACTTCGTCAGCGGACACAGCGTGCGGCACGTGCTGATGGCCTACGATAAGCCGGTAGAACAGATGTTCATCGATTACCTGCGGCGGCGAGAACAGCAGTAACTGTTTCGCGAAGGGACGGCAGCCGCGGTAATTCTTTGCCTCGTGACTCCATACAAAATGCGGTAGGCTTCTACCACCGCTCTCCGTTTTCCAGGATGCGCTCCCAACAAGCGGGAAATGTTTGAGAATCCATTCAGGCGCTGATCGCGGCCACGCGGCATCGCACAATCGCGGGACTTACAAAGTGTGGAATTCTGTCAGCAAGTTGACTGCTCTGCTTGCCTCGTAAGCCAAGCGAGAAAGTAAGGCCGGCTCTCTTCATAAGTAAGGTCCTCGACTTTGTGGAACTGCCCGCGAATCGCGGCAATTCTGCCCGGCTCGAAATGACAAGATCTGATCCTGCCCATTTTGTGCTCCTCGGGTTGCCAATCGCAATCGCGCGTACGCGCGAGAAGACAGATTCCTTCCGTTTGCCTGTTTCGTTTCCTCTACTCCCGAGCCGAATTTCAGCCTTTGGATTTGGCGAACGCGTTGCAATCCATCACTTCAGAATTTTGATCGGTGCGGAGACCGCGAAAAACAAAACTCATGTCTCCGCTGGAGTTCTGGAGGCTTCGCATGTCGTATAAGGTTTTTGCTTGCAAGACACTGGCTTGTGTTCTCGCCATGTTGGCGACTGCTTTGGTTTACAGCTTTGGACAAGGAATTGTCACCGGATCGGTTTCCGCCACGGTGGTTGATCCACAAGGGGCCGTGGTTTCCAACGCCGACGTGCGCGCCACGCAGGTGGAAACCAACCGCGTGTTCACTACTCACAGTTCGAACAGCGGCGTAGTGCAACTGCCATCGCTGCCGCCGGGCACATACAACATCACCGTAAACGCTGCTGGATTTGCTCCCACTACGGCCGAATCGATTCGCGTGGAAGTGGGCAAGGACACGGGGCTTGGCGCCATCAATTTGAAACTGGGCAACACCGCGGAGACGGTCACGGTGGAGGAAGCCGCGCCGCTGGTGGAAAATACGACGGACCAGATTACGCAGACGTTCGACAACAAAGAAGTCGCGAGCGTGCCTTTGGGCAACACCTACGATTCGTTCGTGCTGTTCTCTCCTGGCGTAGCCACGGTGGGGGCGGGAGGGTTCGAGAACGACAACGGCGCCACGCTTTCGATCAACGGCCAGCGGGGGCGGTCGAACAATTATCAGCTCGACGGGCAGAATAATAACGACAACACCATCGGCGGGCCAAGTTTCTTCTTCGGCAACCAGGATGCGATTGCCGAGCTTCAGGTGGTGACGAATTTTGATGCTGAGTATGGCCGCAATATGGGCGGGGTGGTCAACTACATCACCAAACAGGGAACGAATACTTTTCACGGCACGGGTTACGAATTCTGGCAGGGCGACACCTTCGATTCGCTGCAAAATCAGGAGAAGTCGGCGCTGTTCGGCTTCTGCCCACCGGGCGTGAGCCCCTCGACGGGCTGCACCCAGCCGGTCGTGCCGCAGTATGTGCAGAACCAGTTTGGCGGCACGATCGGGGGGCCGGTCGTGAAAGATAAAGTCTGGTTTTTCGCTTCGACCAACTTTCAGCGTAATCGCTCGGCGGGAGCGCCCATTTTCTCGAGCGGTGCGTTGACCCCGGACTCCACCGGACTTCAGCAACTGGCAACCGCGTTTCCGAACGATGCGGCGGTGACGGCGCTTCAGGAATTCGGGCCCGCAGCCTTGAAGATCGGCAACCCCGTATTCAGCAACATTCAAACTGTCAACGTGACCGGCCCCGGCGGAGCGACTGCGGGAATTGAAATGGGAGAGATCACGCGCTTTCTCTCGCAGCCGTTCAATGATTATGAGGCGACCGGCCGGGTCGACTGGCAGGCCACCAGCAGAGACCGATTCTTTACGCGGTATTTATTTCAGCAGCAGGGACAATCGAATCTTCCGCTGAATCCGGTCGCCGGGGCGCAGGGACAGATTTACAACAACTCGGGCCGCAATCAGCAGATTGGGCTCGACCTTACGCACACCTTCACGCCGACGGTGTTGAACCAGGTGCGATTCAGCTATTCCCGCGCCAAATCAATTTTTGACGGCGGCGGATTTCCCAGCTGCCTGGTCGCCAGCCAGGGACTTTGCTCGCCCCAGATCGCGGTTGAGGACCCTACGTATCTGGGCGCCGGACAAGTTGTGGTGTTTCCCCAAGGCCGGATCATCAATGTTTATCAGGTGCAGGACAACGCCTCGATGGTGCGCGGCAAGCACGTTATGAAGTGGGGCGGAGAGTACGACAAGCAGAGATCGCCGAATTATGGATTGTTCGAGCAGAACGGGTTGTTCGTGTTCCCCACATTCGATTCCTTCATTCAAAATCAATCTTCGTTTCTGTCGCAGGTGGCGTATGGCCAGCCGCTGTTGCGCTTCAAGGAAAACGATCTGGCGTTTTATTTCCAGGATGACTATCGATTCCACGAAAACCTTACCCTGAATCTCGGTTTGCGCTGGGAGTTTTACCAGCAGGCGGGCAACGTGCTGCACAACGAAAGTGTGGCCCAGCAAACCGGCCCTAATCCGCTCTGGAGCACGAGCCTGCCCCTGAGCCAGACCACGGTCCCGAACCTGCCGAACCACTACCACAACTTCGGGCCGGTGTTCGGCTTCGCCTGGACACCGAGAATATTTCCTCGCCTGCTGGGAAGCGATAAGACGGTGTTCCGCGGCGGATTCCGCATCGCCTACGATTTTGCCTACTACAATCTCGCCACCAATATCGAGGGGACATCGCCGTTCACCAACCTGGCGACGATTCCCAACGCGGCGGGCACCGGAGGGGCGGGCATACCGAACGTAACGCCGATTGATGGCTCGACTATTCAGACAGCTTTGTTCCCGTTTGCTCCGAAAGGAAATCCGGGGGTTGCCACCGAGCTTCAGTTCGGCAACAACTTCCGCAATCCGTATTCGGAGCAGTGGAACTTTGGCATTCAACGGCAGATTGGAAACAAGATGGCGGCGGAAGTCCGGTATGTCGGCAATCACGATCTGGCAAACTTCCAGGAGATCAATGGAAATCCGGATATCGCTCCACTGTTCAACAACGGGTTCTCGAAGTTTGTTCCCGCCGGGCTGACGCCCTGCACGAACACGAGTTTACCGGGTGGAGGTTTTCAGGGACCGGGACAACTGCTGGCCACGGACGCTTTCGGCACGGTCGGCTACGTAAACTGCAACTACAGCCGCGTGATCGAATATGCCAATACCGGATACTCGATCTACAACGGCTTGCAGAGCCAGTTCCGGCTGCAGAACTGGCACGGGTTCACGGGGCAGGCTTCCTATACGTTCAGCAAGACGATCGACAACGCCTCGGAAGCTTTTTCGTCGCTCTCCGGTTCGGCGGCGTTGTTTAACCTGGCGCAAAACCCGTTCGACGTTTCAAAGGCGGAACGCGGGCCCAGCAGCTACGACTATCCGCACGTGTTTGGGCTGCTGTGGGTTTACGATCTGCCCAACTGGCATAAAACGGCAGGTTTCCTGGGCCGGATCGCGGGCGGCTGGCAGATCAACGGAACGTATCGCTATACCAGCGGACAGCCTTGGACCGTGGTGCAGAATGCGGGCCAAGGATTGTGCGATCCCGCCGACTTTACCGGCGGCACCCTCGATACTTGCCGGCCGATCCTGAACAGCGCGGGCGCACCGTTCAACTCGGTGGGAACCTGCACCAACGCGTCGGCGGGGGATTGCGGAATCACGAACCTGACCACGGGACTGCCGACAACCCTGGCGCAGACGCACTGGATCATTAACAATCTGACCGCGGCCCAGTTTTTTGGGTCGCCGTTTATGGGAGTGGGGCGAAACAGCGCCCGCGGACAGCCGATCAACACCATGAACCTGGCCTGTTTCCCTATGCAAATGCTGGTGAATTGTTTGTTTATCTTGGAATTGCCAATGGTGTTATGAAAGCCG
>DATLKM010000031.1:0-2540 GCA_035538435.1 Binatia bacterium | reverse complement strand
AATCCGTCGCGTTCCTGAACTGCAGAAACCTGAGCTGGTGACGCTCAGCGAAATTGGCGCCCTCAATTCACTAGGCAAGGGAACGCATCGGAGGACAGCGCTCTGGCAAGTCGAGCGCGCCGCCCGGCCAGCCGGCCCGTTGCTCGACGCGATACCCGAGCAAATGGAATTGTCGCCGCTGCGGCAGATGACAGATGAAGAGCGCCTGGTGGCGGATTTTCACGGCTCGGGCATGAGCACAGGCCCACATCCGATGAGTTACTGCCGGGAGGTTTTGACCAAGCTGCAGATGAAACGAGCGTGCGACTTGGCTCGCCTGCCGGATGGCCAATACACGCGGGTGGCGGGATGTGTGATCGCCCGCCAACGGCCCGGAACAGCCAAAGGCTTCGTCTTTTTGAGTCTGGAAGATGAAACAGGAATTTCCAATGTGATCGTAAACCCTGACCTTTATGAAAAATACCGCGTCGTGATCAACCGCGAGAAATTCCTCCGCGTTGAGGGCATCCTGCAGAATCAGGATCACACTATTTCAATCAAGGCTTCCCGAGTCCTGCCCCTCTCGATCACCTCTGCCGAAACCGCGTCCCATGATTTTCATTGAGGAAAGCCGTCTACCGTCACCTGCTTGACCGGGCGCGTTTGTCCTCTCTCACAACCGTGCTGTTGAACGGGGACGCATGGCAGTTAGTTAGGGGCAAGCTTCCTCGCAAGCCGATTGGTCTGGTATTCCTCGGTCGACGCCTTTGCGGGAGGGCTTGACTGGCCGCGCGTTCTGCCTCAGGCCCCGCTTCCCTAATCTAATTGCAATCCTGTAATTCACTAAAGATTCTGACAGCGGCCTCTTCCCTTACCGTTTCTACTGCTCGCTGCCGGATTTCGGGTATCTGATAGTCCGGCCACTAACGCGATAGTCGTCGCATAAGGGTTTCTCAGATGCTTTCGGATAGAAGGGTCACCGTTTTTGGAGCGTACGGCCATACGGGTCGTTTTGTTATTTCGGAACTGCTGAAGCGCGGCTGGCACCCTATTCTATCGGGCCGGGATGCCTTGAAGTTGAACGCAATGGGCGAGGCGCATCCCGGATCGGAAGTTCGGGTCGCAACCGCGGACGATCCGGTTTCGCTTGACCGTGCGCTTTCTGGTGCCGCCGCAGTCATAAATTGCGCGGGACCGTTTCTGGATACTGCGGGGCCAGTCATCGACGCGGCGCTTCGTGCGCATATTCATTATCTGGACGTGGCTGCGGAACAGGCAGCCGTTCTATCCGCGTTCGAACGGTTCGCGGACGTCGCTCGCGATGCCGGCGTTGTGGTGCTTCCCGCAATGGCGTTCTACGGTGGACTTGGTGACCTCCTGGCCACTGCGGCGCTCGGCGACTGGAAGTGCGCCGACGAAATCAGCGTTGCCACAGCGCTCGACAGTTGGAAGCCGACACGCGGAACTCGCGTGACTGGGCAGCGCAATCCCGGCCGGCGTTTCCATTTTTCCGGGAACAAGCTGAAGCGCGCAGACCTACCGCCGCCGCGCGTCTGGAATTTTCCATCGCCTTTCGGACGGCAAGATGTGGAGGCACTTCCCTTATCCGAGACGATCACTATCTCGCGACACCTCCGAACACCGGAGATCCGCGTGTACTTGAACCACAGCGCGCTCATGGATGTCCGCAATCCGGAGACGCCGCCACCCAGTGCAATGGACGATACCGGCCGTTCCCCTCAAATCTTCCTCATGGACGTCATCGTACGGAGGGGCAACGTGGAGCGTCGGGCCATGGCCCGCGGGCGCGACATCTATGCTGTCAGCGCGCCGATTGTCGTGGAGGCTGCGGAACGCATCGTCAAGGGACTGTACAAGGCGACAGGCGTTCGCGCCCCTGGCGAAGTCTTCGGGGCGCAAGACTTCCTAAATTCGCTCTCTCCAGCGCATCTCTCCTTCGAGATTCAGGACCATGGGTGATACGCTTTTCTGCAGACTATGAGCACTGCGCTGAAAAATGAAAGCAAGCGCGTTTCGGAGTTTGCCGTCTACTCTCTGCTCAAATCCGAGACGGTCGCGGTGCGGGAGACATACTGCCAGGGCACGTGCCGGCACCAGAGCGCGGAAGAGTGCACTACTAGCACGCAGCTTGTGTTTCCCTATCGGGGCGCATACGTGCGGCATCTCGGGGAAGACCAGGCGGTTGCCGAAGCCAACCAAGTTCTGTTTTTCAATGCCAACGAAGGTTACCGGATCAGCCATCCGGTCGCCGGCGGGGATGCGAGTCTCACGCTGGTCATCGGCGAACCCCGGCTAAGCGAGTTGGCGCCGCGTGCTTTTCTGCGCGGCGGCGCGAAGCTGGCATTTCGCCGGCAGCGTCTGCGCATTGATGCGCGAGCCCAGGCCCTGGTAGCTTTGCTCCGGCACAGCCTGTCTCACGGAATTGCGGAAACTTTGGAGGCCGAGAGCCTGGCTTTGACGCTGGTGCAGCGCGCGCTCGGACCGCGCACTAGCCACGCAGCGGGCGGGAGTTTTGGAAGAGAACGCTTGGTGGATCGGGT
>DATLKM010000030.1:0-2068 GCA_035538435.1 Binatia bacterium | reverse complement strand
AGACGCGTTGGTCAGGGTTCCCGTCACGTTCAGCGTGTCGCCGCCTCCCCCCGCATTCGCACCGTACATGTAAAGCGCACTGTTGTTTGTAAAATTGCCCGTCACCGTCAGGGTGTTGCCTCCGCCGCCAAAACCCATGTCGAAACCGCCGGAACTGTTCGTCAAGTTCCCGTTCACCGTCAGCCCACTGCCGCTGTACAAAACCAACCCGCTACCCGAGTTGAACGTTAGCGTTCCCCCGTTCGGCGTGATCGAAGTCGACGCCCCGCCTTCCAATGTCAACCCTCCTTCCACGGTCGCCAGCTTGGCCAGCGCGTTCGTGCTGCCGTACAAAACGAAACTTCCACTCGCCGGCAGATCCGTCATACCCTGCGATGCGTTCAGCGTGTTGCCGCTATTCACCGTCACCGTCCCCGCGTCGCTCAACCCGCCTGTGATCGAAAGCGTCGTGCCCGTACCGGTCACTGTCAGGGAGCCTCCCGAGGCCACCGTCAGGGTTCCGCTTCCCGGCGTCACATTCGTCGTCGCACCATTGCCCAACGTCAGACTCCCTTCGATGCTCCCCAGCTTGGCCAATCCGCTCGCCGATCCCGCCGTGAATGTTCCGTTCACCGTGAGCGATGAACCCGCCGCTACGTCCGTAATCCCGTTCGGCTGATTCGTCAGGTTCAGCGTATCTCCCGCCCCGATATATACCGTCCCCGAGTTGCTCAAGGTGCCGATGTTCGCCATGTCGTTGGCGCTGTCATACATCTGTAGCGACGCGCCAGAGGCGTTGGTCAGTGTTCCGGTCACGTTCAGCGTGTCGCCGCCAACACCACCGTTGGCCCCATACATATAAAGCGTCCCGTTATTGGTCAGCCCTCCTGTCACCGTCAGCGTGTTGCCGCCTCCCCCGAAACCCATATACAGGCTGGTGCTGCTATTGGTCAGGCTGCCATTCACCGTCAGCGTGCTTCCGCTATACAGATTCAACCCGCTGCTGGAATTCAACGTTGCGTTGCCGGTTGTGCTCGCCGTGGCGCCAGTCAGCGATAGCGCTCCGCTCACGGTCAATGTCCCGGTCGACAGCTTGCTGCCGTTCTGGAAGGTAAGATCGCCAGTGGCGTTGATGGTGGTCGCACCTGTGACCGTAAGATTCTCCGCCGTATTCGCGAGATTTTGCAGGGTTGAAGTTCCCGTGGTGCCGCCCAGCACCAGCGAAGCGATGGTCGCGTTCTGGTTCAGCGTGACCGTGTCCGTCCCGCCCGAATCGATGGTCACGCTGGAGCTCGAGTTCGGAACGCCCCCGCTCCAGTCGGAACCTGTGCTCCAGTTCCCCGTTCCGCCTTTCCAGGAATCGGCGCTTTTCCGCTGCCCCAGCGCGCTCTCAGTCATCAAGGATAAAATCAGGAAAAGGCCGCAGCACACAGTCCGGCGACGTGTCATTTTTCTTGCCTCTTTTTTTAATTTCGGACCGGAAACCGGAAGAAAAAACCTACAGTGAAGGGTTTAGACGGAAAACTACTGCTGACCCGACAGCACACTAGTCCCCGCCCCGCACGGGAAGCGAATGTACTGTGGCGTTCGCCGGTTGTCAAGATGAAGAATCTTGCAACAATATAGTTGAGGAGCCCATGTCAGGCCGCGGGAGCTTTTAGTCGAGCCTCGGTTCCTGCCCCTGCTGAGAAAAGTCAAATGAGACGATTCGGGAAATGGTTTCTTATCGCGTTGGGTTCATTGGTTGTCCTGTTGGCTATGGTCATCACGCTGACCATCGGGTGGAGTCCGTTTTTCGGCCCCAAGGCGCGTGCTCTCACGAACCGGACATTCGTGCGTACGCCGCAACGGCTCGAGAGAGGCCGCTACATCGCCACCAGCCTGAGCGGTTGCCTCTATTGTCACAGCCTGCATGACTGGGCCGGCCCGGGCACCCCTATCGTCGCTGGCAAAGAAGCCTCCGGCGAGGTGCTGCCCTACGCCGGTTTGCCCGGACGCATCGCGGCCCCGAACCTTACGCCCGATCGGGAAACCGGAGCGGGTAGTTGGACCGATGATCAACTAGCCCGCGCCATACGCGAAGGCGTCG
>DATLKM010000029.1:0-24043 GCA_035538435.1 Binatia bacterium | reverse complement strand
AGGATCAGGAATGCAAACTGTTTAGTTTAGCAGGATTCCTATAGAAACAGCCTCGTCGCCTGCCCAACCGAGCGCGGCGAGAGCAGCCATCGGCCTCGCCGGTTGGGGGCCAAAGACATTCCGTTATGTTCGAGAAGCATTTCCGCGCGGCCGGGCCGGAAGGCCTAGTCGAGGAAACTGTTATTATTCGTGCTGGCTGATGTATACATGTGATAACGTTTGTATATACCTTATGGCCGTATGCATGACCACAATCCGGCTTGACACCGGCCTGGCTGACGAAGCCGTAAAAATGCTCGGAGCCAAGTCCCGCACGGAAGCGATCCATGTTGCTCTCCGCGAAGTTGTCGCGCTCAAGCGATTCAAGGCGCTCATGAAGAAAAACGCCGGGAAGCTTAAGTTTGCGGGCCTTGATGAGTGAGATGGTTGTTCTCGACACCTCGATCTTTGTCGACAATCTCCGCGCCGGCCGCCATCAACAGAAGATCGAATCCCTGACAGGCCTGGTTCGGAATTCCTCGGTGGTATTGGCGGAACTGTGGCGGGGGGCAAGCCGGCGCGCGGAGCGCAAATTCGTTCAAGCGCTGGAAAGAAATCATCCAATATTGACGCCGACAGAGAAGAACTGGCTGGATTCAGGTCGGCTGTTGGAAACGATCCGCTCGCAGCGAGGCTTTTCCCCCGAGAAACTCCGCGACCTGCACTTCGACGTGCTCATCGCGCTCACCGCCCGCTCCCACGGCGCGAGAGTCATCACGTCAAATGGGGCCGATTTCGAGCTTGTCCACAAATACTACAAGTTCATGCTTGAAATCTGGTGAATGCCCGGACCGGGAACAGCCTACTTCTTCGGCTTCGAGTGCACCAGTTTCAGCGCATCCGCTTGCAGAATCCGCTGAATCTGGTTGCGCGCATGCACCGACCACGGCCCCGTCGTGTCCAGCTTCACGTAAGCCTGCCAGTGTTTGAGCGCCTTGCGCGGCTCGCGCGTTTTTTCGAAGGCCAGCGCCAGATTGTAGTGGGCGTCGGCATAGGTGGGGGCGAGTTGAATCGCCATCTTGTAGGTCTGGATGGCTTCCTGCACGCGTCCGGTTTCGTCGAGCACGTTGCCCAGGTCGAAATAGGCCAGTGCATAGCGCGGATCGGCCTGGAGCGCGGCGCGATAGTGCTTTTCCGCGAGAGTAAAATCCTGCCGGTTGTAATGCAGCGTGCCCAGGTTGATATGCGCGGCCGCGTGGTTGGGATCGAACTCAAGAACCTTCTGATATGCTGCCAGCGCCTGCGTCTGCGTCGCCGGATCTTCTTCCAGCGCAATGCCGCGCGCGAACCACACCGCCGCTTCATTCTGCTGCGGAGTGGGGTCGGGGGCGGGGATGGGCGTGCTCGATACCACTTTCTCCGGCACGGAAAAATCCATCACGAATTGCCCTGCGATCGGCTCAAACAACCGGCCGTCGTGGCGGAAGGCCACGCGATGTTTGTTGGTGGAGGATGCGCCCGCGTCGAGCAGGGGGTTGGTCATGCCCGAAACCTGCTTCTGCATGGCATCCAGTGACTGCCGAATGACCGCCGGACGCACTTTCATCGCGCACAGGTCGCGAACCTTTTTGATTTTGAGTAAGTCGGAAAAGGAGTACCCGGTGGAGGCGGCGATCAGCCCGGCCCGCTCCCAGTTGGACAACTGGCGCGGCGTCAAATGCAGAATTCTCAATAAGTCGGCTCGGCTGTACACAAACGCTCACACCCCTGCGCCACAGACGCAGATCTTACGCGCCATTATGCTTAACTTGGCGACGCAAAGGCAACTGCAAATGCTTGTGGAAATCTGTGGAGAACCTGGTTGATTTACATGCAGCGAAAATGGTGCAGCCGGGACGAAAACCAGCTTCAGCAGGCGGCTCTTACTCGATGTCTTTCCGAACCGTGCTCAAGGGCACGGTGAAGAACCGTGCTTTCTTGCGGTTGCCGGCTACGCTGGAACCGCCGCCTGATACTCCTCATAGGTTCCCTTGAAATCGGTGATCTTATGATCGCTTTCGAAGTGCCAAATCCGCGTCGCCACTTCGTCGATCAGATCGTGATCGTGGGTCACAAGCAGTACCGTCCCCTGATAGCGCTGCAAGGCGATGTTCAGCGCATTGATGGATTCCAGATCCAGGTGGTTGGTCGGCTCGTCCAGCACCAGAACATTCGGTTTTTGCAGCATCAGCTTGCAGAACAGGAGCCGCGCCGCCTCGCCTCCGGAAAGCACGCTGGTCGACTTCGTCGCCTCATCCCTCTGGAACAGCATCTGCCCCAGTAATCCGCGAATTTCTTCCCCCACCGCCGCGGGGTTCCACTGATGCAGCCACTCCAGCGCCGTCATGCCGCCCTCGATCAGGCTGCGATGGTCCTGGGCAAAATACCCGATGGCCGCTTCGTGCCCCCAGATGGTTTTTCCAGAATCCACAAACGGCCCGTCATAGCCGCTGGTCTTGCGCAATTCGGCTTCCGGGGTGGTCGGCGAATTGGCCAGCAGCGCGTTCAGCAGCGTCGTCTTCCCCGCCCCGTTCCTTCCCATCAGCGCAATTCTTTCCCCGCGCGTCACGCTGGCGGTGAATTCGCGAATCACCCGGTTGTCGCCATAGGCTTTGCTCAAGTGTTCGATTTCCAGAATGTGTTTGCCCGAGGGCCGCTTCTGCTCGAACTTGATGAAGGGCCGCTGAATGTTCGATTTCGCCAGCTCCGTCACCTGCAACCGCTCCACTTCCTTGCGCCGCGACTGCACCTGGCTCGATCGCGTGCCGGCGGCAAACCGCGCAATGAATTCATTCAACTGCGCAATCTTTTTTTCCCGCTGCGCATTCTGCGATTCAATCTGCGAACGGACCTGCGTCTTGGCCAGCACCATCTCGTCGTACGAGCCGGTGTAAGTAATGATCGTCTGGTAATCAATGTCGGCGATGTGCGTGCAAATGCTGTTCAGAAAATGCCGGTCGTGCGAAATCACGATCACCACGCCGTCATAGGTTGTCAAAAATCCCTGCAACCAGTGGATCGAATCCAAGTCCAGGTTGTTGGTCGGCTCGTCGAGCAGCAGCGCCTGGGGATGGCCGAAGAGCGCCTGCGCCAGCAGCACGCGCACTTTCTGCCCCCCCTGCAATTCGCTCATTTTGCGCGCCTGCAGCTCATCGGGAATGTCCAGCCCTTGCAGCAGGATAGCCGCATCGCTCTCCGCCGTGTACCCGTCTTCCTCGCCCACAATGCCTTCCAGTTCACCCAGCTTCATGCCGTCTTCGTCCGACATGTCGGGCTTGGCGTAAATGGCGTCGCGCTCCTGCATTGCGGCCCACAGGCGCTTGTTGCCCATGATGACCGTGTCGAGCACGCTGTAAGCGTCAAAAGCAAACTGGTCCTGGCTCAACACGCCAAGCTTCCGCGGGCGCACCACCGTCCCCTTCTGGGGATCGAGTTCGCCGCTTAGCAGCTTCATAAATGTCGATTTGCCCGCGCCATTAGGCCCGGTAAGGCCGTAGCGCTTGCCGGGCGTGAATGCCACGGAGACTTCGTCAAACAGAATTTTCGCGCCGTAGCGCATGGATACGTTACTGACTGAAAGCATGACTTGTAGTTTCTTTCTACCGGGACTTAATTTTTACGCGTCAGGAAAGTTTTCATCAGGACTTGCGGGAGCATAACCGCGAAAAAATCCGAAGGGACGCCACCGGGCGTTACTTCCTTCCACTGCATTAATTTTACTTGGTTCTGCGATGTAATCCAAGCGGCTCACGCGCTATGCCTTAGTGCGAACCGCAAGCAGAGTAGTCATCCCGAAGCCCCGCGTTTTCTCGAGCCGGGCGAGGGATCTTCTATGCGACCGGGACCGGAGACCGAGGGAAGCCTCGCTTCACCCGCCAAAAGAAAAAGGACACGCTCGCGCATGTCCTTATCCTCTCAACTTGTGATTCCAATCTACGCGGTGGCTGTTGCCGCCATAGCCTTCGGGGCTTCAGCCGCGGCAACTTTCGGCGCTTCTTCCGATTTCTTGTTCTGGTTCTGGTGCTTCTGCTCGCCGCTGCGTACCTGGATGCCGCCCTTCAGCACCGCGCCATCTTCCACGCTGATGCGCATGGTCGAAACATCGCCGGTCACCACGCCCTCGCTGCGGATATCCACCCGGTCCGTGCATTCAATATTGCCCGTGACCTTGCCCAACACTACCACTTCGCGCGCATTGATGTTGGCCTGCACGCTGCCGTTGCGCCCAATGGTCACGCGATTTTCGGGCAGGCTGATCTTGCCTTCGATGCGGCCGTCAATATAGAGCGATTCCGAACCGATCACTTCGCCCTTAATCACCAGCGAACGCCCAATCGTGGCCTGCTCAATCGGGGCGCTGACCGTTTTGACTGGATTGTAAGAATTTTGAGTGGACGCGCTGTTGGTTTTCGCGCCGTAAGAATTTTCCGATGCCTGGAGCATGCGACCTTCCTTCGTCCCGCGGCGCGTGCCTGAGGTGCTCAGGAACCTGGTAGCGCCCTACGGGTGGACTGGATTAGGCCGCCGGAAAGTTCCTGTCCCATTGGCCACGCTCACTATCGCACACAAGTAAGTATTTTCTTAGATTACTAAGGTGCGTGTCCGGCCGGCGGTCCTTGCATCGCAGAAGCCGATGTGAAAGGGCGCGGCTTGAATCGCGGCGCGGATCTCTCCAACTCTGTCATCCCGACCGTAGCAGATCATCGCGGAACGCGATGATCCGCGAGGTGGAGGGACCTGCGGTTATTCCGCCTCCTGCAACTCCTCACTCAACTCCTCCCATTCATGCAACCGCGCCGCATGGGTCGATTTTGCGTCGCCCAGTTCTTTGGCCTGGCGCTGCGTCTCTTCCGCGCTCACAAATTCCTGCAAGGCCGCTTCGTGGCGCGCGATCAGTTCTTCCATCCGGCTGATTTCACCCTCCAGTTCCTTCACCCGGTCTTCCATCTTTTTCCGCTTGATGGGATTCAGCCGCTTCTTTGACTCGGGAGCCGCACCCGCGCCATTGCCATTGACCGGTGCCGTCTCAACGGCCCGCTGTACCGGTTCTGCCAACTCCTGCCGGATCTCGTTATCCTGCTTAACGTTCCCGCCCTGTTTCCGCCATAAATAATCTTCGTAATTTCCCGGATAAACTTCGACCTTCCCGTCGCCAATTTCAAACACACGGGTCGCCAGCCTGTCGATGAAGTACCGGTCGTGCGAAACAAAAACCACCGTGCCCGTATACTTCATCAGCGCTTCCAGCAGAACGTCTTTTGCCCGCAAATCCAGGTGATTCGTCGGTTCGTCGAGCAATAAGAAATTCGCCGGATGCAGCAGCAGCCGCAGCAGCGCATACCGCCCGCGCTCTCCGCCGGAAAGCACTCCGATCTTTTTGAACACATCTTCGTCGGAAAACAGAAAACACCCGAGCAGGCTTCTCAGTTCGGTTTCCGTCGATCGCGGCGATGCCCTGCCCAGATCGTCAATGATCCGCGCGTCCTGATCCAGTTCTTTATATTGGTCCTGCGCAAAGTAATCGGCTTCAACGTTATGCCCCAGACGGAATTCGCCCGCCGATGTCTTTTCCTCGCCGGCGAGAAGCTTGATCAGCGTCGACTTCCCTGCCCCGTTCACGCCCACCAGCGCCACCCGGTCTCCCCGCTCAATCAGGAAACTCACTTTCTCGAAAACTTTTTTCTCCGCGCTGGCCCGCGATCCATTCTGCGCCGCCCGCGCCGCATAAACCTTGGCCACATTTTCAAATTCCGCCACAATGCGCCCGCTCGGCTTCGGCTGCGGAAAGGTAAAGTGGATGGTCTTCTCCTCTGGAGGTATCTCGATCCGCTCGATTTTCTCCAGTTCCTTGATCCGGCTCTGCACCTGCTTCGCCTTGGTTGCCTGGTAGCGAAAGCGGTTGATAAACATTTCGATCTGCTCAATGCGATCGCGCTGGTTCTTGTACGCGGCCTGCAACTGCTCGTTGCGCTGCGTCTTCTGCGTGAGAAACTTGTCGTAGTTGCCGGTGTAAAACCAGAATCGCTTATTCCAGATTTCCGCTATCTTGTTGACCGTCACATCCAGAAAATAGCGGTCGTGCGAAATCAGCACGAACGCGTTCGGGTAATCCCGCAGATATTCTTCCAGCCAGTTGCGCGCTTCCAGGTCAAGATGGTTCGTCGGCTCGTCGAGCAGGAGCAGGTTCGGTTTCTGCAGCAGCAGCTTGGCCAGCGCCAGCCGCATCTGCCATCCGCCGGAAAATTCCTCCGTCCGCCGATCCCAGTCTTCCTTCAGAAAACCCAGTCCCATCAGCACGCGCCCCACATCGGCTTCAATCGAATATCCGCCGCGCGTTTCAAACTCATGCTGAATCACGTGATAACGGTCCGCCACAGCGGCATATTCCGCGCTGGTGTGGTCGAGTTCGGCGAACTTATGCGTCAGCGTTTCCAGTTCCTGCTCCATGGCGCGCAGATCGTCAAACACTGACATGCACTCGGCAAACACGGTGCGGCCGGAAAGCGACAACCCATCCTGCGGAAGATACCCGGCAGTCGTACCTTTCGCCACGGTGAGCGAACCGTAATCGAGCGTGTCCAGGCCGGCCAGAACCTTCATCAGCGTCGACTTGCCGGTGCCGTTGGCCCCAACCAGGCCGATGCGGTCCCGCGCCGTGATAAGCCAGTCGCAGTTCTCGAAAAGCAGTTTGTGGCCGAAGCGTTTTCCGGCGGAGGAAAGCTGAATCATGCTGAATTTATCGTCTCACAAATCTGCGCCGAGTACCGATCAGCAAGAGTCGCACGTCGGGCGTGGAAATTGACTCGTGGGTGGGGTCCTAAATTAGGAGACTACCGTCGCGTGCATGTTCTTGACTTACCCCAATGTCTATCATTACGCGTTCTGGGCATTCCCGTAACATCCGGTATACTGGACACGTGCCGGTCCTGAAAAACATCGCCGCCATCGCCAAGGGTATGAGCATCACCTTTTCCGAGATGTTCAAGCCCACCACCGTGGAAAATTACCCCGACGGCAAGGGCCCGCTGCGCGGAGCGCGCATCGAAGCCCGCTTCCGCGGCGCACACGTACTCCAGCGCGACGAAAACGGCCTGGAAAAATGCGTGGCGTGTTTCCTTTGCGCAGCCAATTGCCCCTCAAACTGCATTTACATCGAAGCCGCCGATAACACCGCCGAAAACCGCGTCAGCGGCGCCGAGCGCTATGCCAAGGTGTACAACATCGATTACAACCGGTGTATTTTTTGCGGGTACTGCGTGGAGGCGTGCCCGACCGACGCCATTACGCACGGGCACGGATTTGAGCTGGCTACATTTAATGCCAGCAACCTGATCTACCGCAAAGAGCAGATGCTGGCCCCCCGGCCGGCTCACATGGGAGCCAACGTGGTGTTCAATCAGGCCGATGTGGATGGAGGGGCTCCGGCCGAAATGGTCGCGGGCAGCTAGGCAGACCAAGAATTTCTTCGGCGCCGTTCGTCGTTGGCCTCCAGCTTCCACGCTTAGAACTGGATTCGAAACACTACGCTCCGGGATCGTAGTTCAGGTTTGGCCCCAACCAGCGCTCCATTTCGTGCAGGTCCATGCCTTTGCGCTCGCTATAATCGGCGACCTGGTCGCGATCGATCTTGCCCAGGCTGAAATATCGCGACTCCGGATGAGCGAAGTAAAGGCCGCTCACGCTCGATCCCGGCCACATGGCGAAGGATTCCGTGATCTGAATTCCAGTGTTCGCTTTTACGTCGAGCAAATTCCACAGGGCGCCCTTCTCGGTATGGTCGGGGGACGCGGGGTAGCCCGCGGCGGGCCGAATGCCACGGTACTTTTCCTGAATCAGCTCGGCATTGCTGATGTTCTCTGAGCCGCCATAGCCCCATTCATTGCGGACGCACTTGTGCAGGCACTCGGCGAAGGCTTCAGCGAGGCGATCGGCGAGAGCCTCTGCCATAATCGCGTTGTAGTCGTCATGCTTCGCCTTGTACGATTCGCACAACTCTCTCAATCCAAAACCGCTGGTGACTGCGAAAGCGCCGATGTGGTCGGGCAGTCCAGTTTCCTTCGGCGCGATGAAGTCGGCCAGGGAGCGGCAGGGTTCGCTGCCTTCTTTATTGGATTGTTGCCGGAGGAAGTGGAATTTTCCCAGGAGCTTTTCGCGTTTTCCGTTTGCGTACAACTCGACATCATCGCCCACCGCGTTGGCGGGAAACAGGCCGTAAACGGCCTTCGCGGTAAGCAGTTTCTTTTCTACGATGAGATCGAGAAGAGCATTGGCTTCGTCGAATAACTGGCGCGCCTGGGCACCTTGTTTTTCGTCTTCGAGAATGCGCGGATAAACACCTTTCAATTCCCAGGTGTGAAAGAACGGGGACCAGTCGATAAACTCGCGCAACGTGGTCAGCGGGAAGTTGTCGAGCACGCGGACGCCAGTGAAACTCGGCGTGGGAATATCTTCGGCGCGCCATACGATTGGAGTGCGCCTCTTGCGGGCGGCTTCCAGAGAGATGACGGTTTGCCTGGGCGCGGCGTGGGCCTTGCGGACCGCTTCATATTCAGCGCGATGCTGGGCGACGAACGCCGATTTACCTGCGTCACTCAGAAGGCTGGTTGTGACCGGAACGGCACGGCTGGCGTCTACGATATGAACGACCGGCTCGCTGTAGTGCGGCGCGATCTTTACCGCCGTATGTGCGCGGCTGGTGGTGGCCCCGCCGATCAATAACGGCAATTTGAAACCCTGGCGCTCCATCTCGCGGGCCACATGGACCATTTCGTCGAGGGAGGGAGTGATGAGCCCGCTAAGTCCGATCAAGTCCGCGTTCACCGCCCGGGCGCGTTCGAGAATTTTTTCACACGGGACCATCACGCCCATGTCGATGACTTCGTAGTTGTTGCAGGCGAGAACGACTCCTACGATGTTCTTGCCGATGTCATGAACGTCGCCTTTGACGGTGGCGAGCACGATTTTTCCCTGCGCCTTAACGATTTCACCGGCGGCGGCTCTCGCTTCTTTTTCAGCCTCCATGTAGGGAGTGAGCTGGGCCACGGCTTTCTTCATCACTCGCGCGGACTTCACCACCTGGGGCAGGAACATCTTGCCTGCACCGAACAGATCGCCCACGATGCTCATGCCGGCCATCAGCGGCCCTTCAATGACGGCGAGGGGACGGCCTAATTTGACCCGGGCCTCCTCGGCGTCGGCTTCAATGTAGGTGTCGATTCCTTTGACCAGCGCATGAGCCAGGCGCTCCTCGACGGTGCCGTTGCGCCACTCTTCGGTTTTCTTTTCGGCTGCGGCTTTGCCCGCGCCCTTCAGAGTTTCGCCGAACTCCACCAGGCGCTCGGTGGCGTCAGGGCGGCGATTGAGCAGCACATCTTCGACGAGTTGCTTCAGTTCGGGCTCAATCTCTTCGTACACTTCGAGCATGCCGGCGTTGACGATGCCCATGTCCATGCCGGCGGCGATGGCGTGATAGAGAAATGCCGAGTGAATGGCTTCGCGAACTACGTTGTTGCCGCGGAAACTAAACGAAATGTTGGAGACGCCGCCGCTTACCTTGGCCGACGGGAGATTGGCTTTGATCCAACGCGTAGCGTTGATGTAGTCGACCGCGTAGTTGTTGTGCTCCTCCATGCCCGTGGCCACGGTGAGAATGTTGGGATCGAAAATGATGTCTTCGGGAGGAAAGCCGACTTGATCGACCAAAATTCTGTAGGCGCGTTCGCAGACGCGGATCTTGTCTTCGTAATTGGCGGCCTGGCCTTGCTCATCGAAGGCCATCACGACGACTGCGGCGCCGTATTTCAGGATGGTCCTGGCATGCCCGCGAAATTTCTCTTCGCCTTCTTTCAGCGAGATGGAATTAACGATGCCCTTGCCTTGCAGGCACTTCAGGCCCGCCTCGATGACCTCCCATTTGGAGGAATCGACCATGATCGGCACTTTGGCGACTTCCGGTTCGCTGGCGATTAATTGGAGAAAGCGGGTCATCGCCGTGACTCCGTCGATCATTCCTTCATCCATGCAGACGTCGAGCACGTTCGCGCCGTTCTCGACTTGCTGGCGGGCGACGCTTACGGCTTCTTCATACCTGCCGTCTTTTATAAGGCGGGCGAATTTCGGCGAACCGGCCACGTTCGTGCGTTCGCCGATCATGATGTAGACGCCGGGCTGTTGGGTGAAGGGCTGCGAGCCAGACAGACGGAGAGGTTTTATCTGCGCGGGTTCGGCAGTGGCGCTGTCGGACACGCTCACGCTCGACTCACAGTCTCGCTGTCGCGAGCAAAGAATTCGCCAGTAGAACTTCTACCGAATTTGCGCGGGGGACGGCCGTCAAGCGCTTTCGCGATGGCCGCGATGTGCTCGGGAGTGTTTCCGCAGCAGCCGCCGGCGAAATTGATTAAGCCGGCCTTTGCGAAGTCGCCGAGATAGCGCGCCATATCATGCGGCCCGAAATCGAAGCCGGTTTCCGAAAGAGGATTCGGCAACCCGGCATTGGGATAACAGGAGATGGCCACGTCCGCCTTTTCTGAAAGCTCCTCGAGGAACGGATACATGAGATCGGGGCCAAGCGAGCAGTTAAGGCCGACGGAGAGCGGTTTTACGTGGCGCACGGCGTTCCAGAAGGCTTCGGTGGTTTGCGCCGATATCATAGTTTCGCCGCCGCGCCCTACCGCCGCCGAGATCATGACCGGCAGGTCCTTGGCTTGGGCGTGCTCGCCTTGGTCGTCGTTGCTTTGTTCATCGTTGCTTTGTTCATCCAGAACTTCGCGAATGGCGACGAGGGCGGCTTTAGCGTTGAGCGAGTCGAAAATCGTCTCGACCAGTAACAAGTCGACACCGCCCGCAATAAGACCGCGAACCTGCTGCGCGTACGCAGTTTTTACCTGATCGAAGGTGACTACGCGAAATCCGGGATCGTCGGCGTCGGGCGAGTTTGAGAGAGAAACTGTGAGCGGTCCAATGGCACCTGCCACAAAGCGCTGACGCGAGGTAGCGGTTCCCACGCGATCGGCCCACTCGCGGCACTGCCGCGCCGATTGCTCATTGATGTCCCATGCCAGGTTTCCAAGCGACGGGTCGTCGATGATTTTCTGATAGAACTCCGGGTCTTTGCGGCCACCGCGCTCGCGAGGATCGTCGACGAAAAATTCGCTTTGGGCGATGCTGGTCGCCCCGAAGGTGTTGGTCTCGATGATGTCGGCTCCGGCTTCCAGGAACCGGCGGTGGATATCGCCAATCATTTCGGGCCTGGTCAGCGTGAACAGGTCGCCATTGTTCAGAAGGCTTTTCTTCGCATCTTTGAAACGCTCGCCGCGAATGTCGGCTTCCTTCATCCCATAGGTGCGGATCGTCGTGCCCATCGCTCCATCGATGATGGCGATGCGCTGGCCGAGAACCTTTTCCAGAGGATGCGGATGCGCTTTGCTCATGTGCTTTTGATGACTTTTGGGGGCGGTCGATTCGGGCCGACACGGGCCCGAATTGACATTACTTATTATAAAGAATGTTGATATTGCTCAACCCCTTTGTTTGGCCACGGATTTGCGCGGATTTTCACGGATGGGGCTTTAGCGGGTTGTTTTCACCACGGAGACACAGAGCCACAGAGAAGGTCTTTTCCGAAGCTTTTCTTCGCTGTCTTATGGTTCCAACCCAAGCCTTGCCGGGTGGCATCTGCTTTGCATGATTCGCAAACTACAATCCGGGGAGTATCGCTTGTATTCGCGCAAGAAGGATGCGAAGACGGGAAAGAGAAAGAACCTGGGGACGTTTTCGTCATTGGCGGCAGCGAAGAAGCATGAGCGGGCAGTGCAGTATTTCAAAAGAGCGGGGTAAATTCCGACCGATCTTTCTGGGAGCTACGGGCGCTCGCTTTGCTCGCTTGGACAGCCGAGGCGGCTGTCGCTACATGATTATTGCCAGCGCCCCTGTGAAGTAGCTGTAGGTATTCAGAATGTTGTGACGAGGCGGAGGAAGTAGCTGCGCGCTGGGCCGATGGCGTTGCCGGAAAATAGGCCGCCGAAGTCGATTAGTTCGAGTTGGTTGCTCAGGTTCTGCACGTCTGCTTGTAAGCGCAGCGAGCGCTTTTCCCGGCTGTAGAGATCCAGTCCCAATGAGGCGTTTTGTGTGAAGTATGGACGGATACGGTTGCGATCAAAGTTCAGGTGATTGATCACTACTTGACCGTATTCCGCGGCGTATTGCTGGGCGGTCAAATCGGGTTGAAAGGGCAAGCCGCTGTTGTAATCGCAACCCAGAGCCATCCACAGGCGGGGAGCGATCTGATAGCGGACACGGGCGCGCACGCTGTTGCGCTGGTCTTGAGAATCGGGAAAATGTCCGCTTGAGGTGGTTACGCCGGCGGCGTCATTTCCAAGAAACAGCCCGCCCGTTACCGGGTTCCACACATTTCCCACGATGTAGGAATAGCTGGCGGAGCCTGAGAATCCGCGCCATTCGAGCAGTTGCAGCCGGGCCTCGGCGCCGTAGAGAACGGCTTTTCGGAATGCGATGGGAAAGCTGATGCCGGTGCTCAGAATCTGGGAGTCGTCGGCGAAATTGTTCACATCGCGGCGGAACATGTTCGCGTCGAGCCGGATTTTTGCGAGGAATGCCTTTGTGGCCCCTAACTCAAAATAATTTCCGTGCGAAGGCCGGACCGGCAGTTGCACCGCCTGGACGCTGGTGTCTAAGGCCTCGGCGGCCGGAGAACTGGAGAGCAGGATGTTTTCGAACGAAGGAGTCTGGAAGACGCGGTCGTAGGAGGCGTGAACGATGACGGAGGCTGACGGGAAGTAACGCGAAACGGCAAGGCGAGGACTGACGGCGTTCTGGTTGAGCAAGAGCTGATAGTGGTCCCAGCGGAGCCCGGCGTTGACGGTCCAGTTGCCGAGATGGATCAAATCTTGAAGGAAGGCGGATTGTTCGAGATCGGGACGAGTGGCGGCGAAGGCGAAAGCGGTCGCGCCGGCGTCGAGGTATCCCAGAGCGATGGGACATTGGGGATCGGAAAGAGTCGCGCAGTCGGGCATGAGGTAGCTGAAGTTTTCGCGCAGAAATATGGCGTCGGATTCGATGCCCGCTTTCCATTCCTGACGGCCGTGATGAACCGCGATGCTGCTGTTGAAATAGAACTCCTTGAAATCGTTGTGCTGGGCGGCGATGAGGGGCCAGGAGGCGGGGTTGGAATTGAAATCGGTGGCATGGTCGCGGCCCATGCCGCGGACATCGAGAAGAACGTTGGGAGAAAAAATGTGCTGGTAGGTGGCGATGCCCATGGTCTCAAAGTTGCCGCCGGACTGGAGCTGGCCCCCGGGAACGAAAATGCAATCGCCGGGCTCTTGACCCGGCGGAACGGGCGGACAACCGACGGTATTGCTTTGGTCCGGCAGATAACCGCCGTTCTGTTGTACGAGTTCGTTGGGAATCTGGTAACGCGAGAGTTCGTGGCGCAGGCTGAGGGACAAGTGGTCTTTCGGTGTCAGGTCGCGGGCGAAACTGAGAGAGAAATCGCCGGTGGTTCCGCGGTTGGTGAAGTTCTGGGGGACAACGGGATTGAGATAGTGCGCGCTCATGCTGCCGGATGCGCTCGCTCCGAGCGTGTTGCGGCCCCAGGAATTCTGCACGCGGGCGAAGGCGGCCGCAGTGTCGAAGCTGCCGCCGGAAAGGGCGACGTCGCCATGAGTTCCCTGCTGGCTGTCGCGCAAAGTGTTCAGCTCGACGATGCCGCCCATCTTGCGACCGTATTCGGCGGGGATTCCGGCGGTGTAGATGTTCATGGAGTCGACGTCGTCAGCTTCGATTTCAGGGCCGAAACTGGGCGAACGATTGTCGGTGAGGGGAATGCCGTCGATGACGAATTGGGTCTGATACTCGGAGCCGCGGGGATGCAGCACCGCGTTGCCCTCATAGAGCCATCCAGGCTGGGAGTTGACCAGGTCTTGCAGGGAGCGGCCGGGGATGGAGGATAGGCGATCGGAGATTTGTTGCTGATCGATGAGAGTGGAAGAGCCGGCGCTTTCGGGATCGATGAGCGGCGGTTCGGCGGTGACGTTGACGGCGGTGCTGAGAGCGGCGATGTTCAGGGTAATGAGAAGGTCGGTGGGCAGGGCGGAACGGAGATCGACGATGCCGTCGTAAGAAGAAAATGATTCGCGCTGGACGTGAAGGCGATAGATGCCGAAGCGAAGGTTGCGCAGGGTGAGCTGGCCGGAATCGTCGGTGGAAAGGGAGCGGCGGAATTGGATGGCGTCGCTGGAAATTTCCACGGCGGATTTGAGCGGGAGGCCGTCGGGGCCGGAGACCTTCAGCCGGAGTTCGCCGGAGTTGCTCTGGGCGAAGAGCGGAAGGGCGAGCAAAGCGAGAGCGAGGTGGAGTAGACGGCGCAACTGGGTTGAAAGTTCATGCTAACAGCTTCGCGTGGGGCGCGATGGACGATAGTTGGGTACGAAAGCAGGTTCCTCACCGCAGATTCGCGATGATTCGGAATGACATCATTTTAGAGGGTGCGCAGGGCGTCGGCGGGTTTTTACAAAATGTTGACAGGGGTCTGACAAATGGAGGGTGGCGGCGGGGCAGAATGTCCCTCAGATCAGAAGAAAAACTGATCGAAGAGCTTCACGCCCTCCATCACCGGGAGGGAATGGGGAAACAGGCGTCCTTACCGCAGGGGGTAGGGACGCCGGTTTTGTTTTGCGGTGATCTTAGGGGCGGAGAAGGATGTCGGCGGAAAGGAAAATTGCGAAGACAATGGAGATGACGCCGTTCATGGTGAAGAAAGCGGCATTGAGTTTGGAGAGATCGTTGGGCCTGACCAGCGAGTGCTCGTAGATCAGGAGCAGAGCAACGGCGGCGACTCCCGCCAGGGCGAGCTTGCCGAGACCAAAGACGATGACGAGAGCGAGCAGCAGAATCAGCATGAGCAGGTGGAAGGCGCGGGCGATCCAGAGCGAGCGGGCGATGCCGAGATAGCGGGGGATGGAATGGAGGCCGGCGCTGCGGTCGAAGTCGAAATCCTGGCAGGCGTAGAGAATGTCGAAGCCGGCGACCCAGAAGGTGACCGCGGCGGTAAGAAGAAGGATGCGGGGATCGAGGGAGCCGCGGATGGCGATCCAGGCGGCAGCGGGAGCGATGCCGAGCGCAAAGCCGAGAACCAGATGCGACCAGCGGGTGAAGCGCTTGGTATAGGAATAAAGAAGAAGAACGGCGAGAGCAACCGGCGAGAGCCAGAGCGCCAGGCGATTCAATTGGCCGGCGGCGAGAATAAAAATCGCGCAGGAGGCGAAGACGAAGGTGGCGACAAAAGCGCGAGACAGGTCTCCGGCGGGAAGGGCGCGGGTGCGGGTGCGGGGGTTGGCGGCGTCGATGGAAGCGTCGGCGAGGCGGTTGAAGGCCATAGCGGCGGAGCGGGCGGAGATCATGGCGACGACGATCCACAAAAGCTGATGAAGCGTGGGAAGGCCCGAGGCGGCGAGCAAGGCTCCGCAGAGCGCGAAAGGAAGGGCGAAGATCGAGTGTTCCCACTTGATCATTTCCAGCGTGACGCGCAGGTTGCGGAGGAGAGGCACGAAAAGATTGTAGTGCAGTTTGGAGTGCAGTTCTCAGATCTCAGTTCTCGGTTCTCAGATCTCAGTTCTCAGTTCTCAGTTCTCGGTTTCGCAATTGCTGGTTATCAGGCCGCCGTTCTCAGCTTTGTTCATGCCAGAGAGCAGGTTCGGGGGAATTGTTGAATTGCGGGATCAGGGGTAGGGCTTCGAGCTGTGGAACGCTGTTGATTCCTGATTTGACAAGCCATGGCGCGTGGGGCATTATGGGTGCCTATTGAAAGTACTTCCCTCTTTGCAGGGAATCCCGGTGACTCAATGGAGGGAACCATGCTGGAAATCATGCGCAGGCTTTGGGCGGACGAACAGGGGCAGGACATCGCCGAATACGCGGTCATGCTGGCGGTCATTCTGGTGCTGGTAGTAGGCACAATTCGACTGATTGGGTCGAACGCCAACAACGCATTTTCGTCTGTAGCCAGTTCGTTGCAGTAATAGTTTTTGCAAACAGCGGAGTGAGTTGCGCGGCGGCGAACTTGTGCAAGAAGCGATCCCGCCGGAACAAAATTTACTTATGAAAAGGCCGCCGGTCGCGGCCTTTTGATTTTTCGGTATGAATCCTTCGGCGTAAGCTCGCGGAAATTTTCGCTAAGCGTCAGGGTGTCGAGTCCACACGCTTCACGGTCATTTTGTTGTTGCCGGAGACTTGATCTGCATGGCGGGGTCGCCGAGCAGGTTATAGGTCTTGCGGACGCCAATATCGGTAATGCCGGATTTGGCTTTCAGGATGGCATCGCCCAGCGCGGGGTATGGAGAGTTGAAGGCCTGCTGAGCGATCAGCTTATCGAGGATGGTTTGCGGCGCGGGCTGATTCAGGCTGCTCGACGCCAACACGGCAACTGCGCCGCCGTTTTCGGCGAGCATGAGCGTGACTGCGAGCGGCTGGTCGTACACATCCTGGAAGAAGCCGTTCAGGCAATCCATGATCAGGAAGACAGGCAAGGATGATCCGTTGGTCAGGGAGGCGACGGTGGTGTTATCGAAGAGGTCGCTGCCCGACCATTGGTCTTCGGAGCCATGCCCGGAATAGTTGACGAGAATCTGGCCGGCGTTGATGTTGTCGAGAATTTCCTGCGCCGCCTGGGTTGAGGTCATGGTGCTGGCGAAGACGTCGGTCACGTTCAACGATTTCGGCAATTGCGCCTGCACCAGCTGAGAATCCTGGGTGAAGTTCTCCGTGTCGTTGAAGTCGGCGACCATGAGCGCTTGCGAAGTCCACGCTCCGCTGGTCGACTGCCCTTCGTAGGTCGCGACCTTGCCGGCGATCAATTCGGCTTCGGCAGGAGTGCTCACGGGGAAGCGGCCGGTGGCAATGGATGCGAAGCCGGTGTCGTTGAAATCGGAGAACCAGTCGTCGGAGGCGGTCATCATCTGGCTGGTGGGCACGATTCTAGTGGGCACGAAATCGAGGTAGCCGAAGCCGAGATAATTGCGCGGGTCGAGCGAGGCGCGGCCATTCAATAACAGGTAGTGCGGAGGGGTGCGCCAGTTCTTGCCAGCTCCGCGCAGGAAGGCGCGAATGGCCCAGGGATTGTGCTCGCCGAAGGTAAATTCGTCATAGAGATCGTCGACGGGAACAACAGCTGAGCTCTGGCTTTGTTTTTCGTGCGCGCTGACAAGCGGAACCAGGGCCGAGGCAAACTGCGCGGCCGAGATCATGACGATCTCGCTTCCCTGTTGCGCTTGGTGCCAGCGCGAAGGATGATTGCGGCGCAGACCGGCGACAGCGAGGATGCGATCGGAACCGAGAGCCAGCAGCGTGTGCCCGGCAGACGAGGCGTTGGCGGCCCACGGCACCTGCAGTTGCAGCGTATAGCGCCCTGCATGCGTGGGATCGGGTGCGGGAACCGGCGACAACTGGATGGGCTGGCGCGGATCGGTGATGTCGAGCACCGTGGCCGCCGAAGTCTTGAAACCGGCGATCTGAATCTGTTCTCCGCTGTGCGCGGTAAATTTCAGGAGATCGGAATCGGCGGCATACAGATGCGGATAGGTGATGCGCATCGACTGCAACAGGCTCGTGTCGTATTCGCCATTTTGCGCCGTGAGCGTGACCGTGTTGCTACCCGCCTGCAACACTCCCGGCGGCAGGTTGGCGGTGAAGCGGCCTTTCTGCTGACCGCTGAAATTCAGCTCGCCCAGTGAAGTGCCGTTGAGCGAGATGGACACATCATGCGGGAACCCTAGAACCACTCCCTGCAAAACAATTTCCAACTGCGACGCTGCGGCCGAATTCGGATCGAAGTGCGGTGTGTCGATCGCCTGTTCATAGGCCACGTTCGAAATGAGCGGGCCGAAGAAATTCTGGCCATCGGTCGTGATCAGCGCGGAAAAGTAAGTTGTGTGCGGAGTGAGTTCCACGGTGAAGGGGAAACTCGCCGGCGGTTGGTTCGATCCGGTGGAAGACGGAAGCTGCGGAATGCGCTGTCCGGGTGTGCCTTCAGCCACCAGCCAATAAACTCTTTCGCCCGAGTAAGGCGTGTCGATTCCGGTCCCGTAGAACTCGATTGCGGCCTGGGGGCCAAAGCCTCCGGGGCCGGGCGTTGCCCCAGTCACGGCGATGGGCTGCTCCATCGCTTCCGCGTAGAGATGCAGCAACGCGGGATCGACGTTGGGATCGAGCCCGACCTGGAGCAGCTCGGGTTGCGTTACGCGATGCCAGCCTTCATGCTCGACCAGAATTTTTACCGCCGGATTGGCGGCGATTTCGAACTGCTTCTGCCGCTGGGCCGGAGTCGGTTGGAAATCGTGGCGCACACTTTCGGCCATATGGCCGCCGAGTGCCGATGTCGCCTGCCGCTGATTCAATTGAGGGACCATGAGAGCAGGCGCGGGCACCGAGCTGTCGGAAGCCGCCGCGCCGGCGGTGACCGGGCCATGCATGGTGCGGGCACCGCTGACATCGACGTCTTCCAACCAGTAAGGCTCGCTTCCGGGGTTGGGAGAATTGTCGATCCAGGCGTAAGTTTTTGCGGCGTGTTTCGGCATCGCGCCGGCCATGAGCAGTGCTGAGCCGGCGATCAGCGATGAATTCAGCTGAACCCGCTCACCCTGTTGTTCGCGATAGACGTTGAATCCCAGATTGTGCGACTCGCCGCCGGTCTTCCATTGGAGTACGACGCCACTTGCGCCATTACTGGAGGCGAGATGGGCCATGAAAGATTGCAGCTTGATGCTGGTGGGCAGGGTGATGGTTTCGGTCTGGGTGGACGTGTTGTTGCCCAGGTTGGGGTCAACCTGATCGGCGCTGACGGTGGCGGTGTTGGTGGCCATTCCTGAGGCAGTGGCCAGGGTAAGGACAGTGACGGTTGCGGTTGCGCCGTTGTTCATGGTGCCGAGCAGGCAGGTCACGGTGCCTCCGGCTTCGGAGCATGAACCGGCGGTGGAATTCGCCTGAAGATAAGTGACGGCGGAGGGCAGAGGATCCACGACGGTAACGTTGGTCGCGGTCGCCGGGCCGTTGTTGGTCACGGAGAGCGTGTACGTGAGCGTGTCGCCTTCCACCACTGTGCCGTTCGGTGTGGCGGTTTTCACGATGGCCATGTCGGCGCTGTTGGCATTGGCGACGATGACGGTTGCGGTGGCGCTGTTCGTGGTGAGATTGGGAACAATGTTGCCCGCATTCGCGGTGGCGGTCTCTGCGATAGTGGTGCCGGAAGGCGTGCCGGGATTGACCTGAAGCGCCAGCGTGAAATTGGCGGGCGCGTTCAGTGCCAGCGTGCTGCCGTCGGTGCAGGTAATAGTTCCGGCGGCGCCCACGGCGGGCGTGGTGCAGGTCCATCCGGTCGGCGGCGTGATGGACTGGAAATTTGTGTTGGGCGGAGTCGGCTCAGTCAGCGTCACCGGAGAGGATGCCACGGCGGGGCCGAGATTGGTGACGCTTTGCGAGTAAGTAACGTTGCTGCCCGCGGCCACGGAAGCGGGCAAGGCGGAGTTGGTGGTGACCAGATCGGCTTGCGAACCGGTGGCGACAACGTCGTTGGCGGTGGCGGTGTTGTTGGCGGTGTTGGGATCGCTGACAGAGGAAGCCACGGTGACGGTATCGTTGACGGCGGTTCCGGCGGCTGTGCCTGCGGCGACCTTCACTACGACAGTGAAGCTCGAAGATCCAGCGGCGAAGCTGGGATTGGAGCAGTTGATGGTTCCCGCACTCCCCACCGCTGGCGTGGTGCAGGACCACCCCGACGGAATGGTGATGGATTGGAACGTGGTATTCGGCGGCGTACTTTCGGTGAGCGTGGAACTGGTCGCCGTACTGGGTCCGGCGTTATTCACAACCTGCGTGTAGGTGATGTTGCTGCCGGCAGTGACGGGGACCGGGCTGGCGGCGTTGGTCACGGAAAGATCGGCGGAATCGGCCACGTAGACGGTGCTGGCGGCGGTGTTGTTGTTGAGATTGGGATCGCCGGTGACGCTGCTGACTGATGCCGTATCGGCGATGGGCGAACCGGAAGCGACAGTGGAAGCGACGGCCACGACAAAGGAGATCGTGGCATTCGTCGCCGAATTCATGCTGGGGTTGCTGCAGGTGTAGGGCGCGGTATTGGTGCAGGACCACCCGGCGGGGCCGGTGAGGCTCACGAAGGTTGTACTCGTGGGCAATGTTTCGGTGACCTTGACGGTGGTCGCCGTGGCCGGCCCGGCATTGGCAACGGTCTGGGTAAACGTGACGTTCTGCCCGGCGTTAACCGGATTGGGCGAGCCGCTATCGGTGATGCTCATGTCGGCTTGCGTGTTGGAAGCGACACCGATGGCTACAGTAGCGGTGTTGTTGGTTGTATTGATGTCGTGTGTGGTGCTGGAGACGGTGACCGTATCGGCGATGATCGTCCCCGCGGTCGTGCCGTTGGGCACGGTCACGGTGAGAGTGAAGGTGCTCGTGGTGTTGGGAGCGAAGCTGGGGTCGCTGCAACTGATGGAGCCGGTGGTGGTGCAGGTCCATCCGGCGGGCGCAGGGAATGAAACGAAAGTTGTGTTGTTGGGAAAGGCCTCGGTCAAACTTGCGCCTGCACAATTGCTGGGGCCGTTGTTGGTGACGACCTGGGTATAAACAATGTTGTTGCCGGCCTGCACGGGACTGGGCGTGCCGTTATTGGTAACGGCGAGATCGCAGACCTCAGTCACCGGCGTGACGACGCTGGTGCTGTTGTTGGCGGAGTTGGGATCGATGGTGGAAGCGGTGACCGATGACGCGGCAGTGATTGAGGCGACGGTGATCGAAGGCGCCACGTTGACGACGACGATGATGTCGGCTGAAGTTCCGGAGGCCAGACTGGTGTCGGTACAGTTAACGTTTCCGGCCGCGCCGACGGCGGGAGTTGTACACAGCCAGCCTACAGGAATCGAGATGGAGGCGAAGGTGGTGTTGGCGGGCACGGCCTCGGTAAAGCTGACCGACGAAGCCGCGCTCGGGCCGTTGTTGCTGACAGTTTGCGTGTAAGTGATGTCATTTCCGGCATAGACCGACGTGGGAGTAGCGGCGGTGCTGAGCGCGAGATCAGCCTGGCCGGAGGTAGCAACGACATCGGTGGCGGTGGCGGAATTGGCGCCAAAGGCCTGATTGGAAGCGTTTACCGTGGCCGTGTCGGTGATTGTGGTGCCGCTGGCAGTGCCGGAATTGACGCTGTAGACAACGCTGAAAGTCCCACTCGATCCGGCGGCGACGCTGGGATTGGTACAACTGACAGGCGGCGCGGAGCAAGTCCAGCCGGCGGGCGCAGAGAGGGAAACGAAAGTTGTGTTGGCAGGCGTGGCTTCAGTAAAGCTGGCTCCGGTGGCGGCGGCTGAACCGGTGTTGGTCACGACCTGCGTGTAAGTAATGTTGTTGTTGACCAGGACCGGATTGGGAGAAGCTGAGTTCGAAACGGTTAGCTCGCCGGTGGCGGTCGATCCCACCACTGTATAAGCGGTGGCGCTGTTGTTGGCGGTGTTGGGATCGGCGGTGGACGAACTGGCGGTCGCCGTGTCGGCGATGACCGTGCCCTTGGCAGCGCCTGGGCTGACAAAAACGGAGAGCGTAAAGGTTGCGGCGGTGCTGCCGGGCAGGTTCAGTTCCGTACAGACGATGTTTCCGGTGCTGCCACTGGGAGGCAAGGAGCAAGTCCAGTTGGCGGGCGCGGAGAAGGTGTTGAAGACTGTGTTAGCGGGAATGGCTTCCACGAACGTGGCATTGTCTGCCGCGCTGGGGCCGTTGTTGGTAAGGACCTGCGTATAGGTAATGGCCGCACCGGGGGCGACGGGATCGGGCGTGGCGGCGTTGGTGACGCTGAGGTCGGCGCTGGAAACAACAGTAGCGACGTCGGTCGCGGTGTCGTTCGAAAGATTGATTTCTCCGCCGCCCGCCACCACGGCCGTGTTGGTGACAGTGGCGGGTGCGGTTTGAAGGACATTGGCCGTAACGCTGATTGAGGGATAGCTGCTGTTGCCCGGGAGGACGGTTGGGTCGGTGCAGCTGATAGTTTGCGACACGATGGAGCAGGCCCATCCTGTGCCGGTCGCGCTGAGGGGAGCCAGGCCGGTGGGCAGGGTGTCGTTAACGGTGACGATGGCGCTGGTCGAGCCGTACGGGCTGATGTTGGAAACGGGAATTGTGTAAGCCGCGGGTAATCCACGCGTGAAATTGCCGACGTGGCTTTTGCCGAGCGTCATGTCGGGCGTGCATTGCGCGCCAGACAGGATGCCGGAAGTCTGCGTGAGAGTTTCGTTGGTGACGCTGAAGCCCGCCGTACCGGGTGTGGAACCGTAAGCGACACCGGGATTTTCAGTCAGGCCGTTGGCTCCTCCGGCCACACTGGCAGAGGCTGGCGCGCCGGAAATGAGAACAACGCCGCCGCCACCACCGCCGCCGGGGCCATGACGATTACCCCAGGTAAAAGGCTGCGACGCCCACGCGTTTCCCCCGGTACCGCCATTGGCTTGCAGGGTAAGGCCGCTTTCGCCGCCATTGGCGGAGAGGACGACGATGGTGCCGCCGGCTCCGCCGCCACCGCCGGCGTCATTGGCTGTGCCGTTGTAGGCGTTGTTCCCGTTGGCGGTAAATGTCGCTGTGCCGCTCAAAGCGTAAGTGCGAATAATGATGATGCCGCCGCCGGGAGCGGCGCTGCTGGCCTGGCTATCGCCATCCGAATTGTTGCGGCCGCCCGCACCGCCGCCGCCGCCCATCACGACGCGATTGATGGTGGCAGGAAAAGAAACGCCGCCTTCGCCGCCGGTGCTCTGGTTGGTGCTCCAGGAGTCTCCACCGAAGCCGCCCGCACCGCCGTTGCCTCCGCCGCCACCGCCCGCGTTCTGATCGTTGGCTGCGGGATCGGGATCGGTTCCGCCGCCGCCGGCGTTACCGGGCGCGCCGCGGGCCATGCTGCCGTCGCCGCCGGCGGGGTTGGGGTAACCCTCGGTCGTATTGGTTTGGAGATAAGTCGTGCCGGATTGAACCCACATGGGAGTTCCGGCGATGCCTTCGCCTTTGGAACCATCGACTCCGGCCTCGGATGCGCCGGTGTAGGTTGCGGGAGAAGAGTGGAGGAAATCGGTTGCGGCGCCTGCGCCTCCGCTCAGTTGCAAGCCGGCCGCGCCGCGGAAACCGAGGCCGCTGACGGAGACGGTTGCGCCGTTCAGGGTGAGCGCGGCGGAAGTATCGAGGGCGAGTACACCTCCAGTGGAACCGTTCCAGGGAAGTGCGGTGGGCGGAGTGGCTGCGTTGAAGGACGCCGTTGTGTACTGCGGCACGATGATGACTTGATAGGTGCTTTGCCCGGCCGTCGCGGTCGCCGCGGATTCATCGTAAGAGAAGACGAGCCCTCCGCCCAGTCCTGCGCCGGAGATGGGGACGGAACCGCTGCTGATGGCGCCGGTCGCGGTAACGAACTCGTAATTTCCCGCGCTGTTGAGAGCCGTAAATCCCTGGCCGGTACTTCCGTTGCCATACAAAACGGAGTTCGTGTCGTTGATGCCGGCATCCTGCATTTGAATGACAAGCAGGAGATTTCCCTTGGCGATGGCCGTACCCGCCCCGGTCGGGGTTCCGATGGGAATCAAAGTCGAGCCGGCGGCAACGCTTGCCGTGCCGGGATAATACGTGTTGAGAGTGCCGGTCAGATTGGTCCCGGCCGTAGCCTGGGACACAGTCCCGCAAGCAATCGCCTGTATTGTGGCGACCGCGGTGTAGGTATTGTTGCCGGTATTGGGATCGGGTGGAGTACCGGAATCGGTAACGGTGGCGGTGCTTGGGTATGAACCGGCAGTGGTCGTGGTCACGGTTACCGCAATGGTTGCGGTCATCGCAGTTGTGAATGGCGTGGGCGGGGTGCAGGTGATCGGCGGCGGAGCGGCGGTGCACGTGGTGCCCGAACTCGGGGTAATCGAAACCACCGTCATTGAGGATGGCCAGGTGATCGTGACCGATGCGCCATTGGCCGGAGATGGAC
>DATLKM010000028.1:0-40540 GCA_035538435.1 Binatia bacterium | reverse complement strand
GCTCTGGCGCGGCACCGAAAGCGGGAGTTGGAACAATGAGCAAGAAGAATCTGGGATCGGGCATCGACGATTTTCTAAAAGAAGAAGGCATCTTCGAGGAAGCTGAAGCACTGGCGATAAAAGAGGTCGTCGCCTGGCAGCTGGCGAAGGCGATGAAGAGAAAGAAAGTTTCGAAAAACAAAATGGCAATTTTGCTCAAGACCAGCCGCACTCAAGTCGATCGTTTGCTCGACGGTAGCGACGATATCACTCTGTCCAGCCTCCAGAGAGCGGCCGCAGTTCTGGGACGGCGGGTTTCGATCGGGTTGGTCTAGCCCACCCCCGTTACCCCCGTACTCACCCGCATCCTCCTCTCGTGCGCGACAATAGCACTTCCCGGCCAACACGGCATCCTTGTTTCTGATATTCTCATCCGTTTTACGTCGAGGTGGAGCGTGGAAAAGCGGGGAGCAAAATATCATCGCGGGCGGCTGGGAGAGGCTCTGCGCGAGGAGATCGAGACGCTCGTTGAAGGGGAACTGCGCGATCCGAGGATCGGTCTGGTTGGCGTGACCGGCGTGCATCTCTCCGAAGATGGCCGTTCGGCCCAGGTTTTGGTGGATGTGGACGGCGACGACCGTGAGGCCGATCGCTGCCTGGAAGGCCTGGAAGCGGCGCGCGACTATATACGGCATGAACTGGCCAGCCGCCTGCAACTGCGGCGCTCACCGGAGTTGATCTTTCGGCTGGACCGCTCGGAGCGCGAAAAGGCGCGAGTGGAACAACTGCTGGCGCGGGCGAAAAAGCGGGCCAAATCGCAGGGAGCGGGCGAAAAAAAGAAGGCACAGTAACCATGTTGCGGGATGTTTTACGACAAATCGAGCAGCGCGACCGCTTCGTGCTCACCTCGCACGCGCGGCCCGACGGCGATGCCATCGGCTCGGCGCTGGCCTGCTGCCAGGTGCTGCGCTCCATGGGCAAGCGCGCCGATGTCATGCTGCACGATGGCGTACCCCGCATCTATCGCAACCTGCCGTTTGCCGATCAGGTGCTGCAAGCCGATCGCGTGAATGGCGATTACGAAGCCGCCATCATTCTGGAGTGCGACAGCATTCATCGCACCCGGCTCGAAGGGCTGGAAAGCCGTTTCCTCATCAGCATCGATCACCACGTCAGCGGCCGCCCCTTCGCGCATGTAAATTGGATCGATCCGCAAGCGGTCGCGACCGGGGAAATGGTCTTCCGCCTGGCGCGCGAGGCGGGCACGCCCTTCTCTCCGGAAATTGCGACCTGCCTGTATACGGCCTTAATGACGGATACCGGTTCGTTCATGTTTCAGGGAACGAACGAACATACCTTTGCTTTGGCGCGCGAACTTGTTCTCGCGGGCGCCGATCCTTCCCACTGCGCCCGCAGCATCTACTTCGCCCACTCCGTCGCCAAGATGCGCCTGCTCGGCGAAGCGCTACGGCACTTGAACACCGACGGCCCCATCGGCTGGACCTGGGTGACGCAGGAACAGATGCTGCGCTCCGAAGCTAAAGAAGAAGACTGCGAAGGCCTCGTGAACTACGTTCTCTCCATCGGCGAAGTTGAGGTGGCGGCGTTTTTCCGTGAACTGCCCGATGGCCGCGTGCGCGCCAGCCTGCGCAGTAAAGGGAAAGTCGATGTCGCCAAAATTGCCGAGCGCTTTGGCGGCGGAGGCCACGAATGCGCCTCCGGCTGCGCGCTCGATGGGCCGCTGCCGGTTGCGGTGAGCCGCGTGTTGGACTGCCTCCGTCCCCCTCCTTCCGTACAATAGTCTGAGCAACGCCAGTTCCAGTGAGATCGTCCGCAAGAAGCCAATCATGGACATAGCAATGGCAAAGCAGGTCGTGTCTTTCGTCGGTGCGCTGATGATTCTGGTCGCCTACACCGGCCATCAGATGGGATGGATGAATCCGCGCTCGGTCCTTTACAACGTTTTGAACGCGATCGGCTCGAGCATTCTTGGCTACATCGCCCTGCATCCCTTTCAGATTGGATTCGTGGTGCTGGAAGGGGTGTGGACGCTGATCAGCATTTGGGCCCTGCTGCGGTCGAAGCCGGCGGAGTCGCGATGAATTCGCAGCCGGCGGTCGCGCAGCCTAAGACAATCCGCCAACCTTTTTCATGACCAATCGCACGCGCACGGATGCGCTCTTGCTTGCCGGCTTCTGCGCCTTTCTCTTTTTTTATGGATTGGCCCAGTTTGGCCTGATCGGCGCGGATGAACCGCGCTATGCCCAGGTGGCGCGCGAAATGCTCGAGCGGCGCGATTGGGTCACGCCCACGCTCGGCGGCCATGCCTGGCTCGAAAAGCCCCCTCTTTATTATTGGCAGGCGATGGCCGCATACTCAGTTTTCGGGGTGAACGATTGGTCGGCGCGTCTGCCCTCGGCCTTCGACGCGACCCTGCTGGTGCTTGCCGTTTATTTTTTCCTGCGGCGCTTTCGACCCGGCGCCGAACTCGACGGCGCATTGATGGTGGCATCGTGCGCAGGCGTGATCGGCTACGCGCGGGCGGCCTCAACGGACATGCCGCTGACGGCCGCCTTGGGCGTCGCCCTACTGGCATGGTGGGCGTGGCGCGAGAGCGGCAGCCGAGTTTACCTGGCGGCGTTCTACGCGTTTATCGCGCTGGCAACGCTGGCGAAAGGTCCCGTGGCAGTGCTGCTGGCTGCCGGCGCGATTGCTCTTTATGTCGCGGCTTTTCGGGAATGGCGGTTGATCGGGAAAACTCTGTGGCTGCCGGGAATTGTTTTATTCTGCGTCATTGCCCTGCCCTGGTACATCGCCGCGCAGGAGCGTAATTCGCAGTTTTTTCATGAATTCATCCTTCAGCACAACCTGGAGCGATTTTCGCAAAACCTGTATCACCACCCCGAGCCGCTATGGTATTACCTGCCGGTTTCCGCGCTGGCGCTGGTTCCGTGGACGATCTTTGTTCTATCGGCGGCGACTCGCACGGTGCGCGTCTGGATTTCAGAGCGCAACTCAACCACCGCCGATACTGATTGGACGCAGCATTTCCGAGTATTTTGCCTTTGCTGGCTGCTGACGCCGATCGTGTTTTTCTCGTTCTCGCAATCGAAACTTCCCGGCTATATCCTTCCTGCGATTCCGGCCGGGGGGCTGCTGCTGGGTGTTTACGTTCGTGAACAACTTCAAAATGAAGACGATCCCGTGCCTCGGGGATTGGTCGTTCTTCATGCGCTGCTGTCATCGGCGCCGCTGGTTCCGGCTTTGCTCATTGCGTACTTGACAGCTCAGCATCGTCTCCCCGGCGGCGCGCCAATGTATATCGCGATGGGAGTGGCATTTGTCTTGTGCGCGGCCATTGCTCTTACGCTGGCACGACGGGGCGGGCTGAGGATGCTGCGTTTCGTCACTCTCATTCCGGTCGTGCTGACCATTGGCGCCGTCTTGAAACTGGGCGCGGTTAGCCTGGATGAGACGCTTTCCGCGCGGCCGCTGGCGAATGAAATCTCGGCAATGGAATCTCGCCAGCTTCCCCTCGCGGTTTACCACATTCACCGCGAACTGGAATATGGGCTCACGTTCTACCGCAATCAACTCACGCTCAACTACGGATGGGGAACGATTCCCAAGCAGGAGCACCTGCTGGTTGCGCCGGAACATTCGCAAGTCGAAATTGGCCAATTAATGCCCGGCCGGCGTGTGTCCTATCTTGGGCATGACGCGGCGCAGCACGTCGACTATTTCTGGATCGCTCCCGCTGCTGGGGTGCCGGCGATCCCGCAATGAGCGCCGGAATTCCGTATTGGCAAATCTGGGTAGCCCACGATTGCCAGCCTTTCCGGAACCCACTAAACTCGAATTTCTGCCGGTGCGAAGCGGCCTTGTGGGCCGCTCCGCAGGAGCCCCGTGGAAATTCTCGATCTCAGGCATTTTTCTTCCGCCGATCTTCGCACCCTGCTTGACGACGAAACGCGCGTCTGGTCCAGCCTGCTCTCCTGGGACTACAACGGGTCGGCGGAGATGATCCTGCGCTACGTCGATGCCAAGATTCTGCCCGGCTACGCCGCCATTGAGCGCGGGAAAATCTTCGGCTACAGCTTCTTCGTTTATGAAGGCAGCAAGGGAGTGGTGGGCGACCTTTTCGTCGCCAACGGCAGCCGCCTTCCCAATCCGCGCGAGGTGGAGATTAAACTGCTCACCCACGTCATCGAGACCTTGCAGCAGTCTCCCGGAATTCATCGCGTGGAAGCGCAATTACTCGCCCACGATGCGGGAAGCGTAGCGCGGCCCTTTCTCGATCAGGGATTTCAACGGCACCCGCGTCTGTTCATGGTCTTAAAGCTGAGCGACGGACCAGCAAAGATTGCCGAGGCGCACCCGGAGGTGGAAATTCGCCGCTGGACCGAAGCCGACTATCAGCCTGCCGCGGCGGTCATCACCGCATCCTATCGCGGCCACGTCGACGCGCAGATCAACGATCAATACCACACGCTGGCCGGCTCGCTCCGGTTTTTGAACAACATCGTCCGCTTTCCCGGCTGCGGCCTGTTCGACTCCGACGCTTCTTTTGCCGCCTTCGATCGCAAGGCCAAAAATCTGATCGGCCTGATTCTTTGCTCGCGCGTGCGAGGCGATGTCGGCCATGTGACCCAGGTCTGCGTGCTGCCGGAGTACCGCTCGAAAGGGATCGGCGAGTCCCTGCTGTCGGCGACGGCGGTGAATCTGCGCAAGCGCGGTTTCTCGATGCTGTCCCTCACCGTCACAGAAGCCAACGCCGGCGCGGTAGCGCTCTACCGCCGATTGAATTTCGATTCCAAACGCGTTTTTGACGCGTTTGTGTGGGAAGGCTGAGCAGCGCCGCCTTTGAATTCTTGTAGGAACGGTATCGAAGAGTGTTGTTTCTCATAGACGAGAGAGCCGGCCGCAACAAATCAAGCACAACTCTTCGTTGCGCCCGAATCAACTTCTCGTAGGCCTGTTTTCTCCGACTGTAAGTTCACACCTGCGGTCAACGCTTCATCACTCTTCCTGACAATGGCTGCGAATTTGTGAGCCGTGGCATCCGGCATGCACCGGACGTAACGCGGGAAGGCACACGCGCGAAGATCTGACGTCGCGATGCTCTTCCTGTCCGGACGAATGGGATTCCGGGCAATTGCATTTCTCGAATCCTCCTGAGTCCGGCCTCTTTCAGCTTGTCTATGTCTCTCCGGGTCCGCAATTGCGTGGAGTGCCCCCGCTGCCACACGTTTTATCTGGTCGCATTCAGTCCCTACGCCAACGGTTCTTATCTGGTGCGCTCGGGAGCAGGTATTGGCGAAGAATATATCCTCTACTGCTTCTGTGCGCGAAGGGCCGTCACCAGCCGCTGGAGATGGCCGGAAATTCGGGCTTGTGCAGTGTCGGATGCGGCGCACGAAAAAGGCTACGGAACAATCCATGAAATTTGGCCTAAAGCCGGCCGTTCCCGGTCCACTTATCTCAACTCAGCTTTATTCAAACAAGGAGAAATGTGATGACGAAAATGCGTTTCTGGAAAACGGCGACTAAGGCATTTTTTCTGTGTGCGCTGGTTAGCGCCCTGGCGTGCGCGCAAACCACTACAACGTTCGAAGCTCCGGGCGCGGGAACCGGCGCGGGCCAGGGCACGCTCTCAGAGTTCATCAATGCCCAAGGCCTGACCCTGGGCTACTACATCGACTCGAACGGAGTGGACCACGGATTCATCCGCTCGGCCAACGGAAATTTCGTTACATTCAGCGCGCCCGGGGCAGGAACCGGATCGGGTCAGGGTACGCTCGGCGAGAGCATCAATCCCGCTGGAACGCTGACGGGATATTCCATCGACGGCGGCGGAGCCATGCACGGATTTCTGCGTTCCGCCAACGGCACGTTCATTACCTATGACGCGCCGGGCGCAGGCACTGGCGCCGGGCAAGGCACACTTTCTCTCAACATCAATCCCGACGGCGCTGTCGCCGGATACTACCTCGATTCCGGCAGCAATGCTCACGCGTTTCTCCGGCTTAAGGATGGCAACTTCACAACCTATGAGGTGGCGGGCGCAGGAACGGGAGCAGGACAGGGAACGGGCACAGCTTCCGGCATTGGCTTAAGCCCGAATGGCACGATCACCGGCGCGTACATCGATTCGAATAACAGCCTGCACGGCTACATGCGCACTTTTGATGGAACGGTGACCGACATCGACGCCCCCGGCGGCGGCACTGGCCCCATGCAAGGCACCGATACCGACGGATTGAATCCGGCCGGCGTGATACCCGGTCCGTACGTTGATACAAATAATGTGGCGCACGGATACGTTCGGGCGACCGACGGCTCTTTCACAACTTTCGACGCCCCCGGCGCAGGAACGGGCGCAGGGCAGGGAACGATTCCCGAGGGCATCAATCCGCAAGGAGCTGTCACGGGCTATTATGTCGACTCGAACAGCGCGAGCCACGGTTTCCTGCGCGCCCCGGGCGGGACGATCACTACATTCGATGCGCCGGGGGCCGGCACGTCGGCCGGGCAAGGCACGTTCGCGTTCCTCGACAACGCCTCCGGCGCAATCACCGGATATGACATCGACGGCAACGGCGTGAATCACGGCTTCATCCGCACGCCATAGCGCAGGAATCCGAACGGCCGTTATGCCTTACCCTGTGTCCCTCTGTGCTCTCTGTGTTAAAAGACTTCCAATGCTGGGAAGTAAAGGCTTAAAAGGGGGCACAGCGGGCACGGGGTACTTGCCTGGGCTATTTTTGCTCCAGAACTGTTCCCGTTCCAATCCACAGGGCGGCAAGAGATTTTAGATTTTTCTTGTAAGTACGGGTAACGGTGTACTGTTTTCCGCCTTTCAACCGCAGTTGATACTCTCCCGTTGCGAGAGGCCGGATTTCTTCCACAAAAGTCGTGTTTACGCAGGCCGACCGATGAATGCGGAGAAAACCGTGAGGCTTGAGTTTGTCAGCAATGGCGGAAATCGATTCCCTGAGTAAATACGAACCAGTTTGCCGGTGGAGCAGGACGTAGTTCCCCTGGGACTCAACCGCAACCACATCGCCGGGGTCGACGAACAAGATCTTGCCGTTGCTCTTGATGGCGATCTTGCTGGAATTCGGCTGACCCAGGTTGCGAAGGTGCGGCACCCATTCCATTAATTTGGCGGCGCGCTCGCTGGCGCTGCGGCGGCCCGCGAAGTCGATGGCGCGATTTACGCGCTCGGGAGAAAAGGGCTTCAAGACATAATCGACCGCGTGTTTTTCGAAAGCTTCCACAGCATGTTGCGCGTAAGCGGTTACCAGAACGACCGAAGGGACTACCTGCTTGGATGATTCGAGGCGGCCCAGCAGTTCCAGCCCCGAAAGCTCAGGCATGGCGATGTCGAGCAGCATGACGTCGTAACTCTGTTTCGAGAGTTGCTCCTGCGCCTCGATGGCGTCGGCGGCGGAGTCACAGTGGTCGACGTCCCCGCGCCCGGCCAGAATGCTGGCAAGGGCAGTGCGGGCTAAGGGTTCGTCATCGACGATGAGAACTCGCATAACGGGTCTTTGTGCTCCTGCGGTTGCAGATCGGCTGTTTTCGCGCCGTGCCCGGAATTCCACGCCGGTAGGGATAGATTGGCGACCGCTGTGCGATCAGCGATCGTCAGGTGAAAGCTGGCATCGGCGGAATAGAGATGTTTCAGGCGTGCCTCGACATTTCGCAAACCTACGCCCGAGCCGTTGGAGGTTTCGCTGCCCGTGCTGTTGCAAACTTGAAGGTTGAGCGCTCCATCACTTTCGCTTGCTGAAATTTCGATCCACCCCGGTTCGCGTGAAGAAGCGATACCGTGGCGCACCGCGTTCTCGATGAGAGGTTGCAGAATCATCTGGGGCACAAGAGCGTTCCGAGCCTCGGAAGAGATCTTCCACTCCACGCGCATGCGCGGGCCGAAGCGCATTTTCTCGATGTCGAGATACTCGCTGGCAAATTTCAATTCGCTCTCCAGAGGAATCAAATCGGAGTTGTCGCGATCCAGCGCCGTGCGCAACAGATTCGACAGCTTGATGATCATGGCCTTCGCGGTGCGGGGGTCGGTATCGGCCAGCGTGGCAATGCCGTGCAGCGTGTTGAACAGAAAGTGCGGCTGGAGCTGCATCTTGAGCGCCTGAGGTTCGCTGGCGGCCAGCGCCTGTCGGTACTCGTACAGTTCGCGCTCTTCCCGGCGCAGACGCTTCAGATACTCATAGCCGTGGGCGGCAACAACGATGGCAATGTAGACAAACGTGTCGTCGGCAAAGCTGGTGCGCACCATTTCCAGCCACGAACTCGCGGACCAGACGTAGCGATGGAGAGAATTGTCGTAAGACGGGCTCAACAACCAGAAAAAGCTGATGTGAAGCAGCAGGAAGGGAACAGCTCCCAGGGCCCACAGAAGAACGTAACGGACACGCCTTTTCGCGAAGCCGAAATAGGAAGCTGCCAGGTAAAAAATCGGAGGCGTCCACAACGCCAGAGCGAAGGCGTGAATTCCCGTCTGAAGGACGAGATCGACCACTGACGGCCAAAAATGTTTCAGATCGAGGGGCTTGTACTGCAAGGTCATGAGCAGCGCCATGCCGCACCAGAAGCCGATCGACATCAGGTAGGCGCGGGCAACGCCGCGAAGGCTGGGCCACTGCATGGCGTCATTCTACCCCGGATAAAGGCGCGCACTAGAACGATTTTGCGCCCAGGAAGGGCTATCTTCTAACCAGCCACATGGCCCAGCCGGCCAGCCACGCGCCGCCCAGGAACATCACGAAACAATAAAGTCCATAGCGGACCATGTCACGCGTGGTTTCGCGGTGAGTGATGCCGAAGACAACCGACGCAAAGAGCGCAAAGACGAAAGCGGCGCTGAAATGGGTGAGTTGAATGGTCATAACAACCCTGTAGAGATAGAAGTCTCAGCCAACGATCGACAACCGGCGACTGACGGCGGCCTCACTGTTTCTTCCCGATCGCAATGTGATAGGCATCGGCGACGGCGATAAAATTCAGCAGGCCTGCCACGATCATGAACTTGGTTCCGTAATCGGCGACAGCCATGGCGATTGCGCCCTGGCCCCAGTCCATGGCGTGAGTGACAATATACATTCCGCCGGCGCCAAGATCGCCGACGAACCCGAGCATGTCGAGAATGTCTCCGCCATTCGGTTTATAAATGTGCCCCTGCATCAGCAGGCCAAGAACAAATAAACTCATGATGGAAACGAACAGCAGCCCGCCGCGAACGTACCGCTTTTGGATGAAGTGCCCCGCGCCGGGAATCAGCCAGCCGACCGCCGGCGCAAGCACCGCCATCATGCTGGCGGGTTCCGCCGCCGCCTTGGTTTTTGCTGGAGTGGAATTCGCCATCAGATGGTTACGATCTCGCGTTGAATCTTGCCCGTCACTTCCGCCGATTTGGGGCGCACCAGCACGTTGACTTCGCTGCGGACACCAAACTCAGGCAGGTAAATGCCGGGCTCAATGGAAAAACAGGAGTTGGGCAAAATCTGGCGCTCGTCGTGGATTTCCAGATCGTCCATGTTCGCGCCATTGGAATGCACCTCGGTGCCAATGGAGTGCCCGGTACGGTGGATGAAGTAATCCCCGAAACCTTTCTGCTTGATGTGCGAACGGGTCGCGCGGTCCACTTCCCAGCCGGCGATGCGGCGGCCGGAGTTCACCGCATCGATCACGGTTTTTACGCCGGCGTCGCGGGCATCGCGAACCACTTCAAAAACCTCTCGCATCCGCGTTGAAGGAGCAGCGCCCACAAAACCCACCCAGGTAATGTCGTAATAAACAGCGCCCGGAGTATTCTTCTTTCCCCAAACGTCCAGCAAAACGAAATCGCCTTCGCGAATCGCCACTGGATGATTGGCGCCCGGTTCATAATGGGGATTGCCCGCATTCCCGTTGGCGGCGACGATGGGCGGATCGTCGGTGACCAGGTTCTCCCGGCGGAACGCCTCCATGAACCACTGCTGTACCTCGTGTTCCTTCACCCCGCCATTGCGCACCCGCCGGCCAATTTCTTTGAAGGCTTCGGTCGTGATCGAGTCGATGGCGTCGCGCGCCGCGAAGTGAGATTGAATCTGCTCTTCCGACCACGTGGCTTCGAACTGCGCCACCAGATCGGCTGAACTGACAACATTTTTTCCCAGCCCGCGCAGCAGTTCGATGGTTCCGCCGTCGACCAGAGAAATCGTGAACACGATGTTGTTCGGCGAATACTGCATGGCGATGTCGCGGTAAGGACCGAGCATCGCTTTGATGTTGTCGAACAGCTCCTGCCATCCGGAATATTGCCGCTTGGCGCCCGGCAGGGAATCGAGATGGCCGGCTTCGATTTTGTGCACCAGCTTTACCGGATCGCCCTGCGCCGGCACCAGATAAAACCAGCGCCGCGTTACCATAAGCCCTTCCGGCACGCCCAGCACGCGATAGGCGATGGGATCGCGGTGATGATGGTCGTAGAACAGCCAGGCGTCGATATTGCGCTCGCGCAGGGCTGATTGAATGGCCGGCAGGTTCATGGGCAAGAAACTATTGTAAATGGTGGAAGGATTTTGGGCGAATGAGGGCCGCGCACGCATGCATATTCAGTGCGAGGCTGAAGGTTAACTGAGGCGTTGTCCACGCCGGCGCCGCAGTCATCGTGCTCGCGTTTCTCCGCAACTCTGGGGCGGCACTTTGAATCGTTGCCCGCTTGCGCACGCTTCCTACTCTGCCGGAGATGCCGCACGGAAATATCGGTCGTAAATCCACAATCCCGCCGTGGTGGCGACGCCGACCGCGGTCACCGTCCACCAGATGCGCTCCGGTTGGTGCGTGACTTCGCCGAAGTGATGCAGGATGGTTCCACCGAACCATCCGCCGATGAGCGATCCGATCCCGATCGGCAAGAATGCGAAGCCCATATATGTTCCCTGCTGGCCGGGAGGGGCGAGCCGCGAAATATATTCGTAGTAGCGCGGCTGCTGGATGATTTCTCCCAGCGCGAGAACGAAAATGGAAGCGATGGCCGCCAACACGGAAGGATGGAAGGCAAGAATCAGCCAGGATACCGAAGTAATCAGGGTGCCCAGGATGACGGCCTGAAAGGCGGGAATTTTTTTCGTCAGCAGATTCAAGGCCAGAGTCAGGCAGATTACGGTCACGCCGTCGGTGACCAAAATTCTTTCCACGTTTACGTGCGGGTCGATGTAGCCGTGAATGTAGCCCGGCAGAATAATGTATTGCTGCCAGAACACGATCCAATATCCGGTGAAGATGATAAGAAACCACATGAAGCGGCTCATGCCCGCAAGAACCAGAATCAGCAGGGCGAGCCACATCCACAGGGGAACCGTGAAGGCGTAGAAAAACATTGCGATGCGCAGCAGCAGCGCGAGGCCCAGCACCGGCAGCACAAGGCGGTAGTTGCCCACGACGACACAGAAATTTCGGGCCACGGTTGCGATCGAAGGCGGAGGCGCATCGCCGGCGCGGCGCGGCTCGCGAAAGAAAATCAGCACGAAAAAAAACATGGCGAAGACGCTGAGCGCGGCCACGCGGTAAACGTTTTCCACGCCCAGGTGTTCATGCGCCCACCCTGCGTAAAGCGGGCCAAGCGCGCCCCCGATGTTGACCAGCGTGTAGTAAATCGAATAGCCGATGGAGCGGACATTTTCTTTCGACGAATGCGCGGTGGTGCCGACGACACAAGGTTTGACCAGCGCCACACCGAACGCCGGAAGAATGAGAATGAAGCCGACAAACAAAGTGAGCGGCACCGCGTTGCGAACCGGAGCCAGCCATGGCGCGGCGATCGAACCGATCAAGAAATAAGCGGCGGCCAGAATCAGATAAGCCATCGACAATGCGCGGCGGAAGCCGAGCCGGTCGGCGGCCGCGCCGCCGAAAATCGCCATGAACCACACCATGCCGCCGAAAATGCCGGTGAGCGTTCCGGTCTGTTCGGTGGAAAAATTCAGCTTCTCCTGCAAATAGAGGGCGAGAGAGGCGAATGCGCCATAGTAGGAAAGGCGCTCAAAAATTTCGCTGATATTGGCGACCCAGAAGGGCCGCTCGAACCCGGTGCGGATTTCTTGAAAGCGTTGGGAGAAGGTCAATGTGGCTCCAGTGTCCGCCGCGTGGCCACTACATGCTCATCAGTGCCCGCACTTTTTCCGCGGTGATTCCCGAGATGCGAACCACTTTATTGCGGCTGGCGTGGCCGGAGGCAATGGTAACGGAAGATTGGGGAAGGTTCAAAAGCTCCGCGAAAAAATCGATGCAGGCGGCGTTGGCTTTGCCATCGACGGGCGGCGCGGTGAGCGACAGCTTGACCGCATCGCCGACCACTCCCGTGAGGGCGTTCTTTCTTGCGCGGGGATGAATCCGGACCGCGAAGCTGACCCTATCGTCCGACTCGAAGATTCGAATCATGAGTTCTTCGCCAGGGAGAAAGCGTTTTCCAAAAGAAGCAGGCAAGACAGCCTTACCCTGTGTTCCCCCGTGCCCCCCGTGTTTAAGTTTTTCGCACCCCAAAAATCAGGGTGCCCACCCGCACGCAAGTCGATCCCTCTTCGATCGCGACCGCGAAATCATGCGACATGCCCATGGAGAGTTCGTCCATGCCGATGCCGGGCAATTTGCGGCTGGCGATCGTATCACGCAATTCGCGCAGCCTGCGAAAGTAGGGCCGCGCACCCTCGGGATCTTCGGTAAACGGAGGCACGGTCATCAGCCCGCGGACATTCAGGAAACAAAATTCCGCGGCGGCGACGAGAATCTTATCCAGTTCCTCTGAATCGGGAGTAGCACCAGTTTTGGCCGCCTCTCCACCCAGGTTAATTTCGATCAGGACATCCAGCTTCTTGCCCATGGATTGCGCGGCGGCGTTCAATTTCTCCGCCAGCCTGAGGGAGTCAACGGAATCGACCGTGTGGAAAAGTTCGGCCGCCTTCGCGGCTTTATTGGTTTGCAAATGGCCGATCATGTGCCACCGCGCGTCGGCGAGGTCCCCCAAATCGGGGGCTTTGCCGGCGAACTCCTGCACGCGGTTCTCGCCGAATAATCTCTGACCGGCGGCGTAGGCTTCCCGAATCCGCTCGGCCGTGTTGGTCTTGCTCACGGCCATCAAAGCAATGTCATCGGGACTGCGCCCGGCCCGCCGCGCTGCCTTCGCCATCTGCTCGCGGACGGCGGCAATGTTATCGGCAATCGACATCACGGCTCGGCCCTACATCATCGCCGTCGGCGGCGCCGGCTCGTTCGGATCTCCCGCCGCGGAAACCGGGACGAAGATCATCAGAGCCGCCAGGCCCGCCAAAACGATCATGCCTCCGACCAGATAAGAAGGATCGCTGAAAATCTGCGGCGGATGATTGGGCGCGCCCCACTGCGGAACGAACTGCAATCCTGCCCAGACCAGGCCGAGCAAGGCCTCACCCGCGATCAGTCCGGAGGCCACAAGCACGCCGGCGTTCTCGACCCGGGCTTTTTGAGCCGCATTGAAGCCGCGACGGTTGGCCAGCCAGTCGCCGAGCGTGCGGAATACTCCGCCGACAAAAATCGCAAACGTCGTACCGAAGGGCAGATACATGCCGACCGCGACCAGCATGGGGCTTTTGACCTGCATCATGATCATCGCGACGCCGAAGAGAATGCCAACCACCACCAGCGGCCAGGCCATTTCCTTGCCTACGATCCCCTGCGCCAGAGTGGCCATCAATCCGGCTTGCGGAGCGGGCAGTTCCGCGCCGCCGAATCCTACGCCGCCAGCTTTGATGCTGCCTTCATGCAGCAGCATGAGCGGCCAATACATCACCAGGCTGGCAACCACTACCGCGATTAATTCCGCGGTCTGAATCTTTTGCGGCGTGCCGCCCAGAATGTATCCGACCTTGAAGTCCTGCAAAAGCTCGCCGGCGACGGCCGATGAAACGCAAACCACGGCCGCTACGCCCAGAACCGCGGCCACGCCGGAGGTTCCGGAAACTCCCAGAGCCACCATCAGCAACGCTGCGATCAGCAAGGTTGAAAGCGTAAGCCCGGAAATTGGATTATTCGACGAGCCGATGAATCCCACCAGATTGCCCGAGACGGTGGCAAAGAAAAATCCCACCAGAAGCATGACCACCGCCGCCAGAATCGCCGGCGCCACCAGCCCGGAAATCTTGATGTACAGCGCGCACATCAGGACAAACATGATGGCGATTAATCCGAAGACTGTCTTCGAACTCATGTAGCGCTCGGTGCGCGACAACTGTGACTGTTGCTCGGCCGTCTGGCGCAGATCGGCGAAGGCCTTGCCCAGTCCGGCAGTCAGGCTGGCGCGCATTCTGAACAACGTATAGGCCGCGCCCACCAGCATGCCGCCCACGGCGATGGGGCGAACAATATAGCGCCACACGGCGTCGGCCATATTCGCCCAATTGTCTGGTGTGTCGGCGGGAATGTAGGCCCTCAACTGCGGCCCGAGAAGATAGATGAAGAGCGGGACCATCAATCCCCAGGCGATCACGCTGCCGGCGAACTGAATGGAGGCCAGGCGGATACCGATGATGTAACCGACTCCCAGGTAAGCCGGGCTCACGCTGGGAGCGGCGAAAATGGTGGTGCCGCCGGTCGGAATCACCTTTGTGCTGCCCGCGCCGCCCAGCCGGAGCTGCGTGCGGCCCAGACTGCCGACGGCGACGTGCAAATCGGTGTCGGCGGCAAACAGGCCGAACTTGCCGAGGATGTAAACCACGCCGCCGATGCCGATGTTCCAGAACAGATACTTGGCGGCCTGGGCGCCACGCTGGCCCGCCTTATGAATTTCAGAAGCGGCCAGCGATTCCGGGAAGGGAAGTTCGGGGTCTTCCACCATGCCGCGCCGCACCAGGGAAATGAACAGTACGCCCAAAATGCTTCCCACCATGATGAGCGCGGTCGACTTCCAGTAAGCGTCCTGCGGGCGGAACGACGGCCACGCTTTGGCCAGCAGAAACGCGGGAATGGTGAAAATGGCGCCCGCGGCGACCGATTCGCCGATCGAACCGGCGGTCCGCGCGATGTTTTCTTCCAGCAGCGAGCCTTTCCAGGCCCGCATCGCGGCCATGGCGATCACAGCCGCCGGGTAGGTGGCGGCGATAGTAATGCCGGCGCGCAGGCCGAGATAAGCGTTGGCCGCTCCCAGAACAATGGTGAGCAGAAGCCCAAGCAATACCGCGCGAGGAGTGAATTCCTTCATCTCCATGCTTTCGGGCACGAAAGGCACGTGTTTTTTTACGGTGGTTCCCGGTTGCTGAGTCGAACTGCTCATAAAGAAAAGTCCCCGCGGACGTGGAATAAAAGCGACCCGCTACAGAATACGCAAACGGCGCACGTTAGCACGCGGAGAGGCTGGAGTACAAGGGGCTTGTGCGGCAAAGCGGGATCATCTCATACGGCTGATGGCAGGGGGCTGGTTTTTCCTCAGCTTGAGAATCCGAGTTCGTACGCCATTGTCTGCCACGGAACGGTTCTGCTTTGAAACCCGGGCTGCAAGCGTTACAATGGCTTCAATCGTCTCGCCCTTCGTCAACCAGTCATTCCGAGGTGCAACGTGTCCAGTATCTCCCCCGACCGGGTGTGGTTCCAGAAATACATCGAATTTCATTGCGACGATTGCGGCAGTGACACAGGTTTCCGCTCGCGGCGCAGAACGTTCTCCGAGCGATATCTGCTGCCCGTTTTCCTGTTGCAGCCGGTGCGCTGCGGGGAATGCTTCCGGCGGGATTACCGGCTGATCTTTATGCCGGTCAAAAACCGCCTGCCGCAGCCGATCAAGAAAGTATCAACCCCGGTGCCTCACGCCAACCGTAACGTTGCCTAGAGCGCGGAAGCACCGTTATACTGCTAGGAAAGCAGGCGATCGCGTAGCGCCCGTGTGCCGCATGGGCACGGGCCACCACGGAGGCCGTCTTCAGCAGTAGCGGGGACAGAATTCGGGCGAGCCAGGCCAGTTACCGAGTGGCACGCCTTCCTATTGTTTCCAACACCTCCTGGTGGAATGTGGGCGGCCGATTCGCCCGTCAGGTTGCCGAAGGATTATTCGCAGTCCTGTTCCCCTCCGATTGCCGCATCTGCGGCACGCCGTTAACCAACATTTCGCGCCTTCCCGTCTGCCCGGAGTGCATTCAGGCGATGCCTCCGCTCAGCGGCGGACTGTGCGCGGTTTGCGGCGAGCGGCTGTTCACGCCTTACGCTGTTGAAGGGCTGGCTGGGGCGTGCGGTTTGTGCCAGCGCGCCGCCCCGCCGTTTGTCCGTGCGGTTGCGTACGGCAGTTACGAGGGCGGCCTGCGCGAATTGATTCATCTGCTTAAGTTCGGCGGAGTGCGCCCTGCGGCCGGCATTTTGGGCCGCATGTTGGCGGAAGCAATTTCGGGGTTGGAAGCGGGGCTGCCGGAAGCTGTGATCGTGATCCCGGTGCCGCTCTTCCGCGCCAAGCTTCGGCAGCGCGGGTTTAATCAGGCGGAGTTGATTGTCCGGGCTGCGCTGAAGCTAAATGCGGACGGCCGGTTTGCATGGCTGCCTGGTGCGCTTGCCAGAACGCGTGAAACGACATCGCAAATCGGGCTGACCCGCAACCAGCGGCGGGAAAACCTGCGGGGAGCGTTTAAAGTCGCCCGGCCGGAAGCCATCCGGGGCCGCGACCTGCTGCTGGTGGATGACGTATTGACCACCGGCGCAACCGTTTCCGAATGCGCTCGCGTATTGCACCGGGCGGGTGCATCCAAGGTATGGGTGGCGACGGTGGCGCGCACGCTTAAGGCTTCGGCGCGGCAGGTTGAGATTGAACTGGACAGGGAGTCCGTTGCTCAGGACGAAGACGATGTTTCTATCCCAAAGGCTGTGGGGATATAGCTATGGCAGGCAGAATCGAACACGACAGCGCACCACCCGGACGCCATGCCGCCGGTCTGTTTGCGACGGCGGCGCCGCACCGCGACAGCAACGGCAACGCTCTGCACGCGCCCGTGCTGGTGCTGAACGCCTCCTACGAGCCGATTAACGTCTGTGCGGCGCGTCGGGCCCTGGTCCTGGTGCTCAAGGGCGTTGCCATGACTGAAGAGGAGAACGGGCATTTTCTGCACGCCGCGCGCGTGGCCATGCGTGTGCCGTCGGTCATTCGCCTGCTGGAATACCGCCGCATCCCGCACCAGAGCCGCGCCCTGTCGCGCAAGAATATTCTGCTGCGCGACCGCAACACCTGCCAGTACTGCGCCACCGTGCTGCCCTCGAGCGAGCTGACGCTGGACCACGTGATCCCGCGCTCCCGCGGAGGTTCGTCCACCTGGGAAAATCTGGTGGCCTGCTGCCACAGCTGCAACCGCCGCAAGGGCAACCAGTCTCCGACGGAGGCGGGCATGAAGCTGATGCGGGAGCCGCGCGCCTTCAATCTCCACACCAGCCGCCACATTATGCGCTTGATGGGGCGCTCGGACGACAAGTGGCGGAAATACCTGTTTTATTAATCCTGCGGGGTCCCGCTGATAGGTGAGTTCCACGCGTCCATGGCTCTTTTATGCAATGGTGATGTGGACATGTGTTGAGCATGCAAATACACTATCCACATGTCAATGATCCAAATCCGAAATGTGCCGGAAAAGCTGCACCGCAGCCTGAAAGCGAGAGCCGCCCTGGCTGGAATGTCTTTGTCGGATTACCTGCTGGCTGAGGTCAAAGAGATCGCCGGGCGGCCGACCCTGGCGGAAATGCGCGAACGCCTTCACCGGCGGGCCCCAGTCACAGTCGAGCTTGAATCGGCGAGAATTGTGCGCGAAGAACGCGACGCGCGATGATCGTTCTGGATGCGTCCGCAGCTGTCGAATGGCTCCTGGAAACCACGGCTGGGCGGCGGATTGAAGACCGCATCTACTCCCGCGCCGAACCGCTTCACGCACCTCATCTTCTCGATCTCGAGGCGGCGCAGGCACTTCGGCGTTTCGTGCGCGAAGGAAAGGTTTCTGCATCTCGCGCCGCTGAGGCTCTCGCCGATCTGGGCGATCTTCGACTCACTCGGCACCCGCATTTTCCATTCCTGCCGCAGATCTGGCATCTTCGCCATAACATCTCCGCCTATGACGCCGTCTACGCGCTACTGGCGGAGAGTTTGGGGGCCACGCTCATCACCCGCGATTCGCGGCTGGCGTCCGCTTCCATGCAAATGGTGGATGTTGAACTTTTCTAGTTACCACAGGCATTCCGTTTTGGCTGATTCTTCCTGCCCTGGAGCTCACAAATACCGCTCGTGGCCCATTTGGGCGGCAGGGGTCACCTGAGTAACCTGCGTTCGATCCGCCGCGTGTGATATAAAATCCCGAAGCCCCCGATAGGGATATATTTGCGTGCGCAGCGCCCGGCCAGGGTGTGCGGACCGCGCACGATTAAGGAAAGCCTTGAGTTTCATCAACTTCGCAGCCCGCGAGATCAATTGCAAGATCGTGTACTATGGCGCCGGCCTGGGCGGCAAGACCACGAACTTGCAGGTGATTTACCAGAAAACCGCGGAGCAGCAGAAGGGCAAGATGATCTCGCTGGCCACCGAAACCGAACGCACCTTGTTTTTCGACTTCCTGCCGCTCGATCTGGGCTCGGTGCGCGGCTTCAAGACGCGCATTCACCTTTACACCGTTCCCGGCCAGGTGTTTTATGACGCCAGCCGCAAGCTGATTCTGCGCGGCGTGGATGGCATTGTTTTCGTGGCCGACTCGCAGGAGCCGCGCATGGACGCCAACGTCGAAGCCCTCGACAACCTGATGTCGAACCTGAAAGAGCACGGCTACGACTTCAACAAAATTCCCTACGTGCTACAGCTGAACAAGCGCGATCTGCCGAACATCCTTCCGGTCGATGCGCTGAGCAAAGAACTGCGCAAGAAGAACGAGCCTGTGGTCGAAGCGGTGGCATTTCAGGGCACCGGCGTTTTTGAAACGCTCAAGGAAATCGCCAAACAGGTGCTGCAAGAGCTTAAAGCCGGCGGATAGATACGAAGGCCAAGCCACTCGATTTTCTTCGCCCGCCCGGATCTGAAGCAGCCAGAAAGACCGTTATCCCCGCCCCACTCCGACGTATTCAAATCCCATAGCGCGCAAACGCACGGAATCGAGCAGGTTCTTGGTGTCGACGATCACCGGCTTCTTCAGCAGATGCTTGATGCGGTCGAAGTCGAGCACGCGGAATTCCGGCCAGCCGGTGCCGACGACCAGAGCGTCCACGCCCTCGGCCACCGCGTAGGCGGAGTCGCAGTAGCGGACCGAGCCGTTCAATTTCTGCTTGGCCTCGGCCAGGGCGACGGGGTCGTAGGCGCGAACGCGCGCGCCTTTGGCGACCAGATTCTCGGCCAGCCGGATGGCCGACGATCCCGCGACCGAATTGGTGTTTGGCTTGAACGCCAGGCCGAGAATGCCGACGTCTTTGTTCTCGACCGAATTCAAAGCGATGGCAATCTTGTCGACGAGCCGGTCAGCCAGGGTATGATTCACATCACGGGCAGCGCTCAGGACTTTAAGCGGCACGCCGTTGGCCAGCGCCAGCTGCGCCAGAGAATCCATGTCGGATTCGGCGAAGACGCCGCCCATGCCCGCTCCGGGTTGCAGGCAGCGAGGGGCGATTTTTTTATCCAGGCCAAGCGCCAGCGCCAGGCTTACCGCATCTGCCCCGACGCGCTCGCACAGCGCCGCCAGTTCGTTGATGAAGGAAATCTTGGTGGCCACAAAGGCGGTGGCCGATTCCCGCACCAGTTCCGCCGTGGACTGATTGGTGACAATCACCGGCACTCCCCGCATCACCAGCGGGTGAAAAATCTGCTTGAGAATCTGCACCGCTTCATTCGAAGTCGATCCCAGAATCAGGCGGTCGGGCCAGTTGAAATCTTCCACGGCGCAGCCATCGGTGAAGAACATGGGCTGGGAGACGATCGTGCCATGCAGGCCGGCGTCTTTGAACGATTTTTCCAGCGCACTCGCGGTGCCCACGGCCACTGGCGTCACGATGGTGAGTATCGGGGGCTTGGCGGCGAGGCGCGCGATCCGCATGGCTACGTCGGCGAGATGCTCGGCATTGTCCTCGGCCAGAAAAATGACTTGCGTCTTGCGGGCGAACGACTCGATATCGGTGGAGTAAGCCAGACGTCCGGCGCGCACATTGCGGCGGATGACTTCTTTCAGGTTCTTCTCGAAAAACGGGATATTGCCCTGCGCCATTTCGACCATGTGGGTACGGTCGGGGTGGCAACACGAAACCGGCGTTCCAAAATCTGCCAGACAGGCCGAAATCACTGTGCCCAGATAACCTGAACCATAGACTCCGATCTGCATGAATGCCCTCCGGCTGATTTGGAACCCACGCCTGAAGCGGCTAGGGGCGCGGGATTTCAACCCATTCCCTATCTTTTGTTTACAGCGCTGCCCGGTGTAGCGCAATGCACGGTAGGGAAATGTACCAGGGGCCAATGGGCGAGATAAGGGTAACGTAACAATGCTGAGTTACCGGACAATTCCCGCCAAAACGCGGAAAATCAGGGTGAAACCAGGCTTTTGCCCAGTTGCACTGGGGCCAGGTCGACCCAACAATTGGGCTGTTCTTCTCGCACGAAAGTCAGCCGGTCAAGGCGTATCTGCCGGCTGCCGGCGTGCTGACGCCACCGCTCTCGCGAGAGCCGAAGCGCCTGTTCGGCGACCTCTTGCGTGACCATCTTGGCAATGGTGAGATGAGGAATGTAGGGCCATTCTTCGTTGAAGGCCAACACCTGCCGGTTCAGTCGATCGTGTAGTTCCTGCAATCGGGCTGCGCCGAAAGCCACACGTATATATACGGTGGGAGTGGTGGGGGCGAAGGTCTGAATGTCGCCCAGAGTCACTTCGAACGGCTCGGCCTGGGAGCAGACGCGGGTCGCCATCGCGACCGCTTCGCTTTCTCCGCCCTGAAGCAATCGCGGAGGGAGCAGGGTGATGTGGGCGGCGAGAGGAGGAGGGTCGGGGTGGAGTTCGCAGCGCAAGTTCTGCACAAACTCGCTCACCGCGTTGTTCACGTACGCGACCAGCGCATACCGCCGACTCTGCATAGCAACCGGAGAATTATATCGCGTTTGCCCACTCCCGGAGCAGACCGATGCCGTGCGTGGCAATGCGTAGCGACCCGTGACAATATTCGTGGGGCGCGGCGGGCGGATCAGATGACCGCAACCGGGCCGTGATTTAGAATCAAAAAGATGTTGAGAGTCGGGGCGTAGCGCAGCCTGGTAGCGCACCTGCCTTGGGCGCAGGGGGTCGTAGGTTCAAATCCTATCGCCCCGACCAAACTTGTAACCATCGGCGTTTTCTGTTTTGCGAATTACTTCTCCGCTTCTTCTTCCTCATCGTTGTTCGTGACAAGGTCAACCGCGCGCCCGCGGATGGCGTAGGTCTTGCTTGTGCCGCCGGAGTTAAACGTGACCCGCGCCGGGGACCGCTGCCAAGTCGGCGCGCTGCAAGCCGTCGGGATCGCTTCCTCTTTTGAGCTATCGCCCTTGCTCTCCGCCATCGCGAACTTCACCACCGGCTTGCGTCGATTGATTTCAAAAACCACGCCGTACAGTTTTTTGCCATCGTCGGAGACGCCGCAGTACGCCGCGTAATCCCGATACCAGCTTGCGGCAGAAACCTCCATATCAAACTCGGGCAAGTTCAAAGCGGATATGCGACCGGTGGCGCGGTCGATCAGCATCCATCCGCCCTGCTGCCACTCCCACCGGGGAGAAGATGTTTCTTCCGGCAGGCTGTCGTTCACGCGAAAAGCGCGCCGCACCACAAACAGCCGGTCAGTAATTTCGTGCGAAGGGCCGAAGGTGAATTCCTTTACCCGGCCGTCAATCAGCAAGGCGCGCACCTTAAGAGCCGCAGCGGCCGATTCCGAATTGCCCGACTCCGCATAGCGAACCGCCGACCATTTACCAAACGCCACCATATGACTTCTAGCCGTTGCGGCCCACAGGGAGGCGCAACTGGCAAGCAAAAGAACCAGCGCAATGGCCCGCAAAACAGGAAGCGTTGCCCGGCACATGCGCCGAGGCTAATCGCGCTTAAGCGCCAAATGCAAGGTTAGAAAGCGTTGAGAACAGAATTCACAATCATCCAGGTCCAAAATGGGAAGAATCGAGCATTTCTCGAATGAATGTTTTCGGCGCGTAACGGGATTGAAGACATAACGTCGATCGCCTCAAGGGCGTCATCCTGAGCGAAGCCGCTTTTCCGGCGAAGTGAAGGATCTCACCGCCAGCGAACCTTCGAGCGGCAAGATTCCTCGCCCCGCCGGCAAAAGGGGACCGGAACAACCCCGTTTTGAGCGCAAAATTCAAACTGAGCCACTATCTTTCTAGGAGTCGGAATCCGCGAGGGCAAAACTTTGCAGTAGAATTGCTTTAGATTCCGCATGCGATTCCCTCACGAATTCACCCCCCGTGACACCCCGGATGGCGAAGCAACTGCTAAGCCGAAAAAGGGCTCTGATATTGATATGGGGAATTTGTTGCCCGTCCGCCGTCCGGCGCGAATTCTGGTGGTGGATGACAATGTCAGCCTGGCCAGCCTGATGAGCGAACTGCTCACCATGCGCGGATATCAGGTTGTGACCGCGGAAGATGCAGCACAAGCCGAAGCGGAAATCCGGCGCCAGACCCCTGATTTGATCCTTTCCGACGTCAGAATGCCGGGCAAGTCAGGCTACGAGTTTTGCCGGGAACTGAAGAACGATCCAGCCACGCGGCTGATTCCCTTTGTTTTGATTACCGGGTTGAGCGACAGCTCTGACAAAGTGCGCGGAATCGAGTCCGGCGCCGACGATTTTCTCAACAAGCCGGTCCTCGCCGAGGAATTGACTGCGCGAGTCAAATCATTATTGCGGGTAAAAGAGTTTACCGACGAGTTGGAGACGGCCGATTCTGTGCTGTGCACGCTTGGACTCGCGGTCGAAAGCCGCGACCCGTACACCGAAGGGCACTGCGAGCGACTGGCGCTCAGAGCCACCGAATTAGGCCGGCATCTTGATCTGGATGAAGACTCGATTGTTGCCCTCCGCCGGGGTGGTTATTTGCACGACCTGGGCAAAATCGCAGTTCCAGACGAAATTCTGAAGAAAGGCAGTGACTTGACCCCAACGGAGTGGGAGGTCATGAAGCTGCATCCCGTCACCGGCGAGAATATCTGCAAGCCTCTGAAGTCGCTTCGGTTGGTACTGCCCATCATCCGCCACCATCACGAACACGTCGACGGCTCCGGCTATCCCGATGGCTTGCGGGCCCGGGAGATTCCCCTGCTGCCGCGGATCTTGCAGGTGGTGGACGTTTACGATGCCCTGCGGACCGCCCGCCCTTATAAACCCGCTCTTTCCCACGAACAAGCCGCCCAGACCATGCGCGACGAGGCCCGCCGCGGACTGTGGGACGCCGAACTGGTGAGCGAATACTTCAGCATGCTGACCGCCAAGCGTAACGCCGCCTAGGCGGTATTTCCCTTGGTTGTGGCACTTTCCGAAGTACAATAGCCTCTGCCACTTCGCAGGCAACAGGCGGCTGGCTGCTGACATCTTACGCATTCCCGTCGGCTGCGGGCGGCGATTTGCCAAGCATGACTTACAGCATAGTGATCCCGGCCTATAACGAGGGCGCCCGCCTGGCGCCGACCCTGGAGCGGGTTCTCGCCTACATCCATCAGCAGCAGTTGGACTGCGAAGTCATCGTTGTGAACGATGGCTCGCGTGACGAAACCGCCGATATCGTTCGACGTTTTTCCCTCGATCATCCGCAGGTGCGGCTGCTGGAAAATCCCGGCAACCGCGGGAAGGGATACAGCGTAAAACACGGCATCCTGAAGGCGCGCGGCGACGTGATCGTATTCAGCGACGCTGATTTGTCTTCTCCCATCGAGGAGATGCCCAAACTTTTGCAGGCCATTTCAAGCGGAGCCGACATTGCCATCGGTTCGCGCTGGTTGCAGGCGGAACTGCAAACTTCGCGCCAGTCCCTGCATCGGCAGTTGTTCGGCAGAATTTTCAACGTCCTGAATCGGGCGATTCTCGGCCTGCCCTTCAAAGATACGCAGTGCGGCTTCAAAGCCTTCACCCGGCGCGCCGCACAAACCATTCTCCCCTTGCAGCAGATCGAGCGCTGGGGATTCGACCCGGAGATTCTCTTTCTGGCGCGGAAGTTCGGTTTCCGTGTTCAGGAAGTGCCCGTGCGCTGGGGGCACGTGGGCGGAACAAGGATCAATCCGCTGGTGGACGGTGCACGCATGTTTGAGGAAATGCTGCTCATCCGTTGGAATGATCTCAGCGGCAAATACAGCGGAGCATCGCGGCTGGCCGTGCCGGAAACGGTTGCGGGAAGACCTGCTCCTCGCGTGTAAGAAATTCTTCAAAACGATTTCACGCCGACTTTCGATTGCTCGCCGCGACATTCTTCACTTCCTCGCGCACACGCTCACCCATTTCCGAGGTTGAAATCGCCTTGCCCGCGCGCGCTATATCGGCCGTGCGCGCGCCTCGATCCAATACTGAAGTGACCGCTTTCTCGATGCAATCCGCTTCGCGCTCAAGCTGAAATGAATGCCGCAACAACATGGCCACCGTCAGAATCGCTCCCAGCGGATTCGCGACTCCCTTGCCTGCAAGGTCGGGCGCTGAACCGTGCACGGGTTCATAGAGACCGACTGGCCCTCCGATGCTGGCCGAAGCCAGCAGTCCCAGCGATCCGACCACGCCGCCGGCCTGATCGGAAAGAATGTCGCCAAACATATTCTCGGTGAGGATGACGTCGAAATCTTTGGGCCGCTGCACCAGCACCATGGCGGCCGAATCGACATACATGTGGGAGAGATGCACATCGGGATATTGTTTGGCGCAGACGGTCACAACTTCGCGCCACAGGCGCGAACATTCCAGAACATTCGCTTTGTCGACCGACAGAACTTTTTTTCGCCGCCTCCGGGCCAGATCGAACGCGACGCGGGCGATGCGCTCGATCGATAGTTCGTCATAGGTCATAGTGTTGACAGCAACTCGCGCGCCGGATAGACCGGCAATGGAGCGCGGCTCACCGAAATAAAGCCCCCCGAGCAATTCACGAACGATCATGATGTCGGTTCCACGAACAACTTCGGCGCGCAGCGGAGAACAATCTTCCAGCGCAGGAAAACAGGTGGCAGGCCGCAAATTGGCGTACGCGCCGAGCTCGCGCCGCAGGCGCAGCAGGCCGGCCTCGGGACGCAGATGCTGCGGATAATGGTCGAACGCCGGGCTTCCCACTGCGCCGAGCAAAACCGCGCCCGAAGCGAGACAGGCGGCGAGAGTATCCGGGGGCAAAGGGTCGTTCTGCGCCGCAAGCGCTGCTCCGCCAATATTCTTGGTCTGCAGTTGAACATCGTGGCCGAAGATTTGGGCGATGACTTCGAGGACTAGAACGGCCTCGCGGGTCACTTCGGGGCCAATGCCGTCGCCGGGGAGAATAGTGAGATTAAGGAGCATGAGGGATTGGGGCGATAGGCCAACGTCACCCTTTGGCTTGGGCCATTAGGGAGTCGATTTTCTTAAGGGTCGTCTCGGCGGAGAATACCTCTTTCAGCCAATCGAGAAAGTCCGCCTGGTCCTCGATTCTACGAGTTGAGTTGGGGAAGTGGCCGGTCAAGGGATAGAGCTCATCGGCTCTGTGCTCGATGCGAAATAGCTCGTACTTGTAGTTATCCAGGGCAGGGACAACGAGCCTGAAAAAGTGTGCCGCGTAGTCGCCTCCTACGGTGGTAAATACTTCCGCCGTTACCAGTTGCTGCGTTTTCTCGCCCAACAAGGCCGCCTGACGCCGCAAGATTGACGTCGGCGTGACCATGTTGGTTTCGAATTTGGTCTTGGGCCAGAGGTCGATATCAAGGGCACTTTGGTTCGGAGAGGTAGACATAGGGTCCTCTAGAAATCCAAGCTAAAAACAATTGGCAGGTGATCGGACGCGTTCTTTGTGTCTGGTCGGCCGCTGCCGTCCAGCAGGTGCGTTTCGCCCGCCTCCGTCAGTATCCTCACACTATCCGAAAACCCGCCAAGCAGGGTCGGACGCAGCAAGACCTGATCGAACATATGCCAAAAATAGTTTACATGTTCTGCTTTGTCGTAGTAATACGTGCCACTCGGCCGGTCTCCAATATCGCCGAAGCAGCTCCACATCGGATTGTAGAAGAAATCGAAATCGCGCCCTGAAACTCGTCGCGTCCCTCTCAGCGCCACAGACTTGCTCATGACAGCATGAAGTCCGTCTGTCGCAACGAAGCCGTGCTCGTACGGATTCGTATTGAAATCACCGATGACAATTGTTCGCTTATGGCCCACCGTCGCCTCCTGTTCGAGCACATTTCTGGCGAGCAACGAACACTCGGTTCTCTGGCTCCCTGGGCTGGAATGCATTTTGCTGGGAAGATGGGCCATCACGATGAGAATTTCGTCGCGAAGCGGCAGCCGAAGCCGTCGGATCGAGATATGATCGCTCTCAAACAGGGGCGCAAGGAACGCGGCGCGGAAGCGAGTGAAAACCCGAATTCTTTCACATTGGCCGGGTGCGAATTGAAAATCGGGAGTCTCGGCATTCAACTCGGTGAGCAACGACCCAATAGAAAGATCGCACTCAGCCAATACGAGGACATCGACATCATTGCCTCTCGCGGCCTTCTTAACAAGCTGCGGGATCGGTCGGTTATTCAGGTTCCAAAACAGGAATCGAGGCATCGATCTCCCTCGCGCGCGCGGAACAGTATACCTTCGCCTGGTGAGAATTCGCTGTGATTGCCATAGGCCTCGACTTAATTCATTCCGCTCGCGGTTCCGATCCGAACCGTATTACATTCCCATCCGGATCTTCGATCTGCATCTCCAGGGCCCAAGGGAAATTCGTGGGCGGCATGCGAATCGCCACGCCCTTCTGAATAAACTCCGCCTGAAGTTTTTCCACGTCTTGTACGCCGATCCATATCCACGCGCGGCCCGCGCCCTGGCCGCCCTGGCAAAGATAAATTCCGGCGCGGTCACGATTCACGCTGGTAAATTCCTGGGTGCCCCACGGAGCATTGGTGAATCCCAGCAGGTCAACGTAGAAGTGCAGCGCGCGCTGCATTTTTTCCACGCTCAGGATGGGCTGGCTGCCTTCGAAAAGCACGCGCTCGCACGAGGGCTTGTCCTTCATCGGAAGAAATTTCTCCGGGGCGAACTCGACACCGATGAACTCTACACCGATGAACTATACACCCCAGAGATAGTCTTCCTGATCGTGATGATGGTCGGCGGGAATCGGCATCGCCATGCCGAAAGGGGGAGTTTGCCCGGCCAGAGGAAACGGCCGGCGCGGCTCCGGTAACGGCCCAGATGCGGCGGCCGCAACCGCGGCAGCCATCGGTTCGAATAGCGGCGTAGCCGACGCCGCGGGCTTGTGCGTGTCGCGAATCAGTTCGAGCAGATGGTGATCTTCAACATGCTTGATCTTGTCGGCGAGACGAACAAAGCGGCGGTAAATATCGTCCAGAGCGCGGCGGTCGAATTGATATCCCAATTGCTCACAGCGGATGGCGAGCGCGTGGCGGCCGGAATGCTTGCCCAGAACCAGCTTGGAATCCGGCACTCCCACCGATTGCGGCGTCATAATTTCGTAAGTCAAAGGATTCTTCAGCACGCCATCCTGATGGATGCCGGCCTCGTGGGCAAAGGCGTTGCGCCCCGTGATTGCCTTGTTGGGCTGTACCGGCGCGCCGGTGATTTCGCTCAACAACTGGCTGGCGGGGAACAGATGCTCGGCGGCGATCGCCGTTTCGTAAGGATAGCGGTCGCGCCGCACGCGCATAGCCATCACAATCTCTTCCAAAGAAGCATTCCCCGCCCGCTCGCCGATGCCGTTGATTGTGCACTCAACCTGGCGAGCGCCGGCCGACACCGCCGCCAGGGTGTTGGCTACGGCCATGCCGAGATCATTGTGGCAGTGAGCGGAGATCGTGACTTTCTCAATCCCCTTTACGCGCCGCCGAATGGCCGTGATCAATTCGCCGAATTCGGCGGGAACGGTGTAGCCGACCGTGTCGGGAATATTGAGCGTGGTCGCCCCGGCCTCAACTACCGCTTCCAATACCTGGCAAAGGAAATCGGGATCGGTGCGCGTGGCGTCTTCGGGAGAGAACTCGACATCGTGGCACAGAGATTTCGCAAAAGCCACAGCTTCGCGCGCCCGCGCCAGGCATTCTTCGCGGCTGATGCGGAGCTTATATTTCAGGTGAATATCAGAGGTCGCCAGGAAAACATGAATACGCGGGCGCGCCGCATGCTTCAGCGCTTCCCAGGCGCGTTCGATATCGGCGCGGCAGGCGCGCGCCAGGCCCGCAATAATCGGACGGCGGATGGTCATGGCGATGGCCTTGACTGCCTCAAAATCGCCATCGGAAGCGATGGGGAAGCCGGCTTCAATCACGTCAACGCCCAGGCGGTCCAGTTGCTGCGCGACGCGCAATTTTTCCTGCTGGTTCATGCTGCAACCCGGTGACTGCTCGCCATCGCGCAACGTTGTGTCAAAAACCGTGATGCCGACCTGCTCGGTAGCCATGCGGTAAATTCCTTGCCCAGCAAAGTTGAGCCTTCATAGTACGAATTTGGCGCGTGGAAGCAAAACTTATAATTCTTTCAATAACATTAGGCGATGTTGTAGTATTAGCAGTGCTAATGCTTTGCCAATAAGCGATAAGGACTCCAAGAAATGGAATTGTCGCAACTGGAAGTCTTTCTGGCGGTGGCCCGCGAGCGGCGTTTCTCGCGCGCCGCCGACAAGCTCTTCCGCACGCAATCGGCGGTGAGCCAGACCATCCGCAAACTGGAAGACGAATTGGGGGAAGCGCTGTTCGACCGCTCCTCCCGCGAGGGAATTCTTACTGACGCCGGGCAGGTGCTTTACGAATATGCGGAAAAGCTGCTGAATCTGCGCGAGGACGCGCGGGAATCGCTGACCGAGCTGCGCGCACTCCAGAAAGGCAAGCTGGTCATTGCGGCCAACGAATTCACCGCGCTGTACCTGCTGGCCGTGCTGGCGGAATTCCGGCGGCTGCATCCCATGATCAAGATCACGGTGCAACGCGCCCTGGGCAGCCGCATTCCTGACGATGTTTTACAACACAGCGCCGAACTGGGCGTGTTGTCCTACAAGCCGGAAGAGCCGGAGTTGCACTCGGTTGTGGTCTATCTCGACGAGTTGGCGTTCGTGGTTCCTCCCAGCCATCCCCTGGCCACGGCGGGCGAGGTCAGCATTCGCCAACTGGGGGCCGAGTCTTTTGTCGCCCACATCGTGGCTTCACCCTATCGCGAAAAAGTGCTGCAAACTTTTCAAAAGCACAAAACCCCGCTGCACATGGACGTAGAACTGCCCACGCTGCAAGCCATCAAGCAGTTTGTTTCGATGGGCAACGGAGTCGCCCTGATGCCGGAGATCAGCGTGGAAGCCGAGGTGGCGCGGGGAGAACTGGTGCGCATACCGGTCCGGGAGTTGAAAGTGCAGCGCAAGCTGCGTTTGATCTACAGAAAAGAAGCCCCCTTGTCACACGCCGCCCGCGCGTTCTTGAAAGTTGCCGAAGCGGTCGCGCGCGGTCAGGAAGGGCGCTACCGATTTCTGCGGGAGAGCTAGGCTCTTCGAGAATCGGCGGAAACAAAAAGCGCGGAAACCGGCCGGTCTCCGCGCTTTCCGTTTTTCTTTAACGATCAGCAGTCGGCACAAACTTCGCCGGGCTGAAACGCCTCCAGCGCTTCATGCACGCTGGGATGAATCTCAAGCACCGAATTCAAGTTGGTAAGGTGCAGAAGATCGCGGACCAGCGGGCCCGGGTTGGCACACTTCAAGTCCGCTTTCCGGGCCTGTGCCCAGGTATGTAAGAACACCAGTTCGCCAATGCCGGCGCTGTCCATCGAGCTGACCCCGCCAAGATCGAGAACCACTTTGCCGCGGCTATCAATGATCTCCCCCACCAGGCGCGACAGCGCTGCCGCTTCGTCGCGGTAGACGATGCGCCCCTGGCAATGCACGATCATCACATCTCCACAATTACGAGCTTCCAAACTGAGTTTCAATTGCGACTCCTTGTACCCTGCAAAAGCAGCCCACTCACCCGGCTGCGGCCATGTTTGCGAATTGGTGTTTGGAGGTTGCATGTCAGATTGCATGTTATGGGATAGACGCTCAGAAGTGGATTTCGGAATCATGAAAAGCTGGTAATTTTTTGTCTGCACGGCCCACTTCTGCACTCGAGAATTTCAGCCATGGGCATCCAAATTGCCTGTCGGGCAGCATCTAATCAGCATCGCTGCACTCAAAGCTCCGTACATTTCAGGTAGAATCTGCTACTTGGCATAAATTGCCGTGGAGGAATGATTTTGTCGAAAACCGCAGCTGTGGTTCTGGCATTTCTGTGCCTGGCGCTGTTCCCAACTGCATCCAAAGCGCAACTTCTTCCCAGTGGAAATGTGTATGGCGGCGTCGCCTACGCTGACTCCGAAGACGTGGTTGTGCGCCAGACCTATCGTGGCTGGAACGCCTCTCTGGAAGATCTTCCCCTGCACCGGTTTTCGTTTCTTGGGGCGGTGCTCGATGGCAGCGGCATTTACCGCAAGGGCGTGCAGCAGTACAACCTGGTGCTGGGGCCGCGAGTGTCCAAAAACTTCGGCAAGTGGCGCTTGTTTGCCGACGCCATGGGCGGCATCCAGGAACTGAGAAGCTCCGGCCAGACCTTCCGCGGCGTGGCCATTGACGGTGGCGGCGGCGTGGACCGCAAGCTTCCCTTTAAAAACTTTTCCTGGCGCTTTCAATTCGATTACACCTACACCCACCTGCTCAGCGCCAAACAAAATGATTATCGCGGCTCAACCGGTGTGGTGTGGCGATTCTAAAACCATCCATAATTAACTTCTGATCCCAGAACTTCTGATCCCTGGTGCGCCTAAGAAGTTTGCCTGCGCCCGTTTTTGCCGTTGACTCCTCTTCTGCGCCCCGCATCTAAGCCATTCGACCTCCGCTTTTACATTTAGAAAGGTTGAATTTCGTCATGCTGACCACTATTTTGCGAAGACTAGTGATTGCGTTCGTATTGCTCACTGCCGCGAGCATCGCGCGCGCGCAGGTTCCCACCAGCGGCAACGTCTTTTTCGGATATTCCTTCTACAGCACCGATCTTTCCTCGATCGACCGCGCCAACACGAATGGCTGGGAAGCCTCGGTCGAGGGCAAGATTTTTCCTTTCATCGGAATCGTGGCCGACTTCGACGGCCACTACGGATCGCAGAATTTTCAGGCGTGCATCAATACCAGTGGCGGCCTGGTTTGCTCGACTTTCAACGCCAGCCTGAGCGAGCATAATTTTCTGTTCGGGCCCCGGGCGTCGTTTTCCGTCGGCAAAATACGCCCCTTCGCCGAAGCCCTCTTCGGCGCCGGGCATGTCTCCCTGAATGACGGAGGCGGTTCCGACACTTCCTTCGCCACTGCCCTCGGCGGCGGGGTCGATTACAAGTTGCTCAAACTGGTCGCTCTGCGTCTGCAGGGCGACTATGTGCAGACCCGCTTCTTCAGCCAGACGCAGAACAATTTCCGCCTTTCCACAGGAATCGCGGTCCACTTCTGATCGAGGCGATCATGTGAAATCAAAAACAGGATCCAGAAATTTTCCTGGATCCTGTCTTTGTGGCCACGAAGAAAAATCCGCAAACGTTTAGGTCTGCCAGTATTTGTGGTCGCGCAGAAAGTAGCTTTCGTTCCAGTAGTTCATCGCCGTTTTCAGGAACAGCCATCCCACGCGCAGATGACCCATCTTCTGGAAACGGCGGTTCGTGGTGTACACCCCGCCGCGCACAATTCCAAAGCGCCTGCGTTCCACCTGCTGGCTCAACAAGTAATCCTCGGCAAACAGGACTTGCTCGTGGAAGCCGCCCAGTTCGCGGAATTTCTTCAGGTCGAACAGCATGAACATCCCGGTCGCGAAGGGATGGTGCAGCCGCGACAGGTACTGGAACATGTCATTGCCCACGTAAAACAACTTGTCGATCCAGTTGCCGCCCTGGCAGAGGATGTTGGTGGTGACGCACTGCAGCTTTTTCCGCTGCGCCAGTTCCACGGCGCGCCGGATCACCGACGGATGAGCCAGATCGATATCGGCGTCCAGAAAGAGCACGAAGTCGCTGTCCGCCTGAGCCGCTCCCAGATTGCGGCCGACCGAGGGCATTCCCCCGCGGATCACCTGTACATGGAGCCGGTCGCGAAAGCCAAGGACGATTTGGGGCGTGCCGTCGGTGGAGTTCGCGTCAGCGACCAACACTCTCGTACTCGGCATCTTCGAGTAGTCCTGATTCGTCAGCGAAGTCAGCAAACGAGGAATCAGCCTCGCCTCGTTCTTGGCTGGAATCACGATCGTCAGTTCCGTGTTCGTTGCAGTCGTGCTGGTGGTAGTCATGGATTTGTACCCCGTGTTCGTCGATCGTCAAATACGTCAGCCGGGAATCAACCCAGCCGCCCGAATTGTAATAATCGATGCCGTCCTCTGCCAGGTGAAGAGCTTCATGCGTGTGCCCGCAAAAAATGCGGTCCGCCCCACGCTGGCGGGCGTAAGCGAGAGCGCCGGATGAAACCTTCGGCGACATGCGCAACCACCGCGTGTTCAGCCGGTCGATCAGCCGGGCGATGGGCTTGCTCTTGAAGTCGAGCTGTTGCAGCTTCAGATACAGCGCTGTTCCCAGCCGGCTGAAGCGCAGATTATTTACCTGAAATCCGTCGAACTGGTGGCCGTGAATGGCTAGGTGCCGGCGTCCGGCGAAGATCCACTCGTAGTCCTGGTAAACCCGTACGCCGACCAGATGCGACATGATGTCGGTCAGGCCGTGATCGTGATTGCCTTCAACCCAGATGACTTCGATATTGCGTTTGGGATTGGAAAGCTTGCGGATGAAGCCGAGGAACTTCCAGTGGTCTTTGGTAAGGCGGGCGAAGTTGAGGTCGGCGAAAATATCGCCCAACAGAATCAGGCGCCGGAAGCGGCTTTCTTTCAAAACCTGGGTCGCTTCGCGCGCGCGGCTCGTCTCTGCACCAAGATGCAGGTCGGAGAGGATCAGCGTGTTGTAGACATGCAGATCCATACTTTTTTTCTAGCAGCCGAATGTTACGAGGTGATGAACATTGCATCAAAATCAGTGCATCGTAACTCCGGAAGTAACCCGAGTAACATGGCGGTAAACCTCCTCCGAACGGCCGCGATTGTTACAGCGATGTGAATGCCCGGTATTTTCACGTAGACTAAGTTTTCTTTGAAAAAAATCGGGCACATTCTGGCGCGCTATACCGCGTGGATTTGGAGCTTGCTGCAAGTCCTGGGAATCTGGGGGCCATTCGCCATCGCCTTCGCCGATTCCGCCCTGCTGGGCATGCCGGTGGACGCCATTGTCGCCACCTACGTCTACAAGGACCACAAGCGGCTGCTGTTTTACGTGGCCATGGCCGCGCTGGGCTCGGCCCTGGGCAGCATCCCGCTTTATCTGATCGGATATCTGGGGGGCGAAAAGGTCTTACGCAAGCGGATTCCGGAAGAGCGCTTTCTGCGCATTCATCGCTCCTTTGAAGAGCATGAATTCTGGGCCCTGATGTTTCCCGCCATGCTGCCGCCACCCATGCCGTTCAAAATTTTTGTGCTGGCCGCGGCTGTGTTCGAAATGCGCTTTCGCGATTTTCTGGCCGCCATCTTTGCGGGAAAGTTTGTGCGCTTTTTAGTCCTCGCGCTGCTTACGCTGTGGTTTGGGCCCCATATCGTGCAGTTAATTGGCGACGTGCTCCACAAACACGTTTACTGGCTGGCCAGCGCGATTCTGGTCATCGTGGTCCTTGGGTTCCTGATGAGATCGCGAAGAAAAAAGAAGAGACGGGCGGGTGCGGCGGTTTAATTTTCCAGCTATCTCCTCGGTGGTCGTGGGAGCTTCGGCGCGCTTATACCAGAGCTGAGACGAGTTAAGCTGCGGCCACGCGGCTGCCATCGCCTCGATGCAGCCAGCGCGACATCACCGCGGCAAAAACTGGAATGCCGAAAAACGCGGCCGAGAAAAACAGATCGCTTTCCACCGTGCCGCGGAAGAAAGGCAGGCCGGCGGCGTAAGACATCATCAGGCCACCCCACGTCCGGGGATACATGTCACGCCATGCCGCCCACACGGCAAAATTGCTGATCAGGAAAAACGAAACCGAGCTGGTAAGCGCCGCGGCGATAACGCGCGCCGGCCCGGATTTTTCCCGCAGATTCGTTCCCAGCCACAAAATCGCCGCATACCACGCCCAGGTCACAAGGTGGTCCCAAGTAAACGCATACGAGTAGATGAATTTCGTCAGGACGACGTCCGTCGCCGCCAGCAGGGCCAGCGGCACCCACATCTGCCGCCGCGAGCCCCGCGCCCCGAAAAATAACAACGACGCCGCCAGCGGCGTAAAGTGCCACGCGTGCGGCAACACGTTCCATGAACCCGCGAAAGGGAGGAATCGAACCGCGATGGCCAGGAGAACGAAGATGTAAGCCAGCATAATCACCTCAAACCAGACTTCTTATTCTCAGCGGGAAAGATGAGAGAGTCAAGCGCAGCTCGACGGCGTCCGTTTCAATCGAGGCCATCCCGCCTTGCTCGTTTCTGCGATTCTATGAAAAACTATCGGCAGTCCTCATGCCCCCAGCCAGAACACTGTTCGAGAAAATCTGGACTGCGCATCTGGTTGCCCAACCGGACGGTCGGTCTCCCATCCTTTACATCGACCTGCATCTGGTGCACGAGGTGACCTCACCGCAGGCTTTCGACGGACTGCGCGCTGCCGGCCGCAAAGTGCGGCAAACCGCCCGGACGCTTGCGACCATCGATCACAACCTTCCCACCGAACCTCGCGGCACCCCGATCACCGATCTGATTGCGGCGCGGCAGATTGCCGCGCTTCAAGCCAATTGCCAAGAATTCGGCGTGCGTTTGTTCGACATCGATTCCGCCGAGCAGGGCATTGTGCACGTCATCGGGCCGGAACTCGGCTTCACCCAGCCGGGCATGACGATCGTATGCGGCGACAGCCACACCAGCACCCATGGCGCGTTCGGGGCGCTGGCTTTCGGAATCGGCACATCGGAAGTGGAGCATGTGCTGGCCACGCAATGTTTGCCGCAACAGAAGCCGAAGACGATGAAGATCGACGTGCGCGGCCGATTGCCCGAGGGCGTGAGCGCAAAAGATCTGGCGCTGGGCATCATCGGCCACATCGGGGCCGATGGCGCGACCGGCCACGTGATCGAGTACGCCGGTGAGGCTGTATGCGCGCTTTCCATGGAAGGCCGCATGACCCTGTGCAATATGAGCATTGAGGCGGGCGCGCGCGCGGGGATGGTTGCTCCCGACGAGACGACCGTCGCCTACATTCAGGGCCGCCGCTTCGCCCCGAAAAATGAGGAGTGGGAAAGAGCAGTTTCCACCTGGCGCAGTTTGCCCAGCGATGAAGGCGCGGCCTTCGACAAAACGATCGAGATGGATGCCGGGCAGCTTTCTCCTTTTGTGACCTGGGGCACGAACCCGGGAATGGTGGCGCCGGTGACGGGGCGTGTGCCCGAACTTTCCAGCATGAAGGAGGCTGACCGGCGCGCGGCCGAACTGGCCTTGCAATACATGGCCCTTGAGCCGGGGAAGCGAATTGAAGAGATCGGCGTGGACCGCGTGTTCATTGGCTCCTGCACCAATTCGCGGATCGAAGATTTGCGGGCGGCGGCGCGCGTGGCGCGAGGGCATCACGTGAGCAGGAAAGTGCGCGCCATGGTCGTACCCGGATCGCAAACCGTGAAGCGCGCGGCCGAGAAAGAAGGATTGCATCAGATTTTTCTGGACGCAGGCTTCGAATGGCGCGAGTCCGGTTGCTCCATGTGTCTGGGGATGAATCCCGACATTTTGCAACCGGGAGAACGCTGCGCTTCCACCAGCAACCGCAATTTCGAAGGCCGGCAGGGCCGGGGCGGCAGGACCCATCTGGTCAGCCCCATGATGGCGGCCGCGGCCGCCATAGCGGGACACTTTACCGATATTCGCGAGTGGAAGTTTCAGTGAATTGCCTGGGGATTGCATGAAACCATTTCGCACACATCGCGGGCGGGTGGCCCCGCTCGATCGGCCGAATGTCGACACTGACCAGATCATCCCCAAGCAGTTTCTCAAGCGGATCGAGAAGACCGGCTTCGGGCAATTCTTGTTTTACGATTGGCGCTTCTCGGCCGACGGCAGCAACAACGGCGAGTTTGTCCTCGACCAGCCCCGGTTTGCCGGAGCGAGCATTTTGCTGGCGGGGAAGAACTTCGGCTGCGGATCGTCTCGCGAGCACGCGGTATGGGCGTTGGCGGATTTCGGTTTCCGCGCGGTCATCTCGTCGTCCTTTGCCGACATCTTTTCCAACAACGGCACCAAGAATGGATTCCTTACCGTGCGGCTGACCGATGAAGAAATCGCCGAGTTGATGCGACGGACACAAACCCAGGAAAATTATCAGCTTACGATTGACCTGGAACGATGCGAAGTTCGGGACGACAGGAATTTCCGCGCGAAATTTGCCATCGATGATTTCGTCCGCCACTGCCTTTTGAACGGCCTGGACGACATCGGCCTGACGCTTCAGCATGAATCCGATATTGCTTTGTATGAGGACAGGCATCCCCTGCCCGGCGCATTCACACAAGCCGACTGAGAAAGTCCTGTAACCTTCGGGTAACAATGGCCAAAAAGCCAAGCCATTCTCTGCCCCGCCAGGGAGTAAAGATTTGTAAAACTTGCGCCCCGGTCTTGACCCGCAGATGGGGCACAGTTGATGCTGATTCCACGGGGTTTTAACATTAGTCTGCATTCTCCTGCATGGCTTAAACGAGGAGGCCGGCGCAGACATGGATGGCTCTTCCCCCCGCTTTCGCCAACCGACTCCAAATGGAAACGTCTAACAAACCGTTAGTTTGCCGCAGCCGTTGTAACCGGTGGCGCCCGGGCGACTACTTTCTTATGAATGTTTCGAATCGGCCTTCTAAAAAGTTATTTTGTTCCGCCTCTCTACCGTTTCTTTTGTCCCTGTGCTTCTTGCTGGCCGCGTGCAGCGGCGACGCCAAGCAGCAGAGAGCTCAGGCTGCCGGGCCGCGGTCGGTTTCGGTGGCGATTGGTCAGGTGCAGAAACAGGATGTTCCCGTCTACCTCACCGGCCTGGGATCCGTCACCGCTTTTAACACGGCGAACATCAAGAGCCGGGTCGACGGCCAGATCATGCGGGTAAATTTCCAGGAAGGGCAGATGGTCAAAGAAGGGGACCTGCTGATCGTCATCGATCCCCGGCCGTATCAGGTGCAACTGGAGCAGATGGAAGCCCAGCTGTTCAAAGACCAGGCCTCGCTGCGCGATGCCCGCCTTAACCTGGACCGCTATACCACCCTGATTCCTTCGGGCAGCATTGCGCAGCAGCAGGTCGATACGCAAAAAGCCACCGTCGATCAGCTTGACGGCCAGGTGCGCACCGATCAGGCGCAGATCGACAACGCCAAGCTGCAAATCGTCTACTGCAACATTACCGCGCCCTTCACCGGCCGTGTCGGTTTGCGCCAGGTGGATCCGGGCAACATTGTTCATGCGGCCGATACGAACCCCATGCTGATCCTGACGCAGTTGCAGCCCATTGCCGTGATCTTCACGCTGCCGGAAGACCAATTGCAATCGGTGGCGCAGCACATGAAGAACGCCACTTTGGAAGTCGACGCCTTCAGCCGTGACGATCAGACGAAACTGGCGACTGGAAAATTGCTCACCATCGATAACCAGATCGACCAGACCACCGGCACCGCCAAGCTGAAAGCCGTATTCGACAACAAAGACAACCAACTGTGGCCCAATCAGTTCGTCAATGCGAACCTGCTGCTGGAGACGCGCAAGAGCAGCACGGTGGCGCCCACGCCCGCGATTCTGCGCGGCCCGCAGGGCACCTATGTGTACGTGGTGAAGTCCGACGAAACGGTGGAGGCGCGCACGGTCACCGTTGCCCTCAGCCAGGGGAACACAACCATTGTGACCGGCGGCCTTGTCCCGGGTGACACCGTTGTCACAGACGGCCAGGACAAACTGCAAACCGGCAGCAAAGTTGAACCCCGCGGCGGCAATCCCGCCGGAGCGCCGTCAGGTTCTTCTAAGTCAGGAACTCCAGCTTCATGAGTCCTTCGCGGCTATTCATTCTCCGGCCGGTCGCCACCACGCTGTTGATGATCGGTGTGTTGCTGGTGGGCCTGGTCGCGTTCACGCAGTTGCCTGTGTCCGCGTTGCCGGAAGTGGACTATCCCACAATTCAGGTCGTAACGTTCTACCCCGGCGCCGATCCTGATGTGATGGCATCGTCCGTCACTTCGCCGCTCGAGCGCCAGTTCGGACAGGTGCCGGGATTGAGCCAGATGACCTCGACCAGTTCATTTGGCAGTTCGGTCATCACCCTGCAATTCGCGCTCGACCAGAATATCGACGTCGAAGAACAACAGGTACAGGCGGCGGTAAACGCGGCCTCAACTTTCCTGCCGGCGGATCTGCCGAACCCTCCTATCTACAACAAAGTCAACCCGGCCGATTCTCCCATCCTCACGCTGGCGCTGTCATCGGATTCCTTGCCCCTTTCCAAGGTGGAAGACCTGGCCGACACCGCGCTGGCGCAGAAGATTTCGCAGCTTCCGGGCGTGGGACTTGTCTCCATCAGCGGCGGACAGAAGCCTGCGGTGCGGGTGCAGGTCAATCCCACCGCGCTAAGCTCCTACGGCTTGAGCCTGGAAGACGTCCGCACCGCGCTGGCGAACGCCAACGTAGATCAGGCCAAAGGCGTAATCGACGGGCCCCGGCAGTCGTACACGATCGGCGCCAACGATCAGTTGTTCGCCAGCGCGGAGTACAAACCCATCATCGTCGCGTACCGCAATGGCGCACCCGTACGCCTCAGCGACGTTGCCAATGTGATCGATGGCGTGGAAAACGTGCAGCTCGCGGCCTGGATGGGCGCCGCCGGTACGCAGGGGCAACAGCCCACGCTGACTCCTGCGGTCATTGTGAACATTCAGCGCCAACCGGGCGCCAACATCATCGGCGTGGTCGACCGGATTAAGAAACTGCTGCCGCAACTGCAAGCGTCGCTGCCGACGGCGGTAAAACTTCAGATTCTTACCGACCGCACCAATACCATCCGCGCTTCGGTGTCCGACGTGTACATGGAGTTGGCGCTGGCCATCGGCCTGGTGATTCTGGTTGTCTTCGTCTTCCTGCGCAATCTGCGCGCCACCCTGATTCCCAGCGTGGCCGTTCCGCTTTCCATCGTCGGTACATTCGGCGTGATGTATCTGCTGGGCTACAGCCTGAACAATCTCACGCTCATGGCGCTGACCATTTCCACCGGATTCGTGGTCGATGACGCCATCGTGATGATCGAAAACATCGACCGCTTTCTGGAAGCGGGAGATTCGCCGCTCGAGGCCGCGTTGAAAGGTTCGGGTCAGATCGGTTTCACGATTGTCTCGCTGACGGTTTCGCTGATCGCCGTGCTGATTCCGCTATTGTTCATGGGCGACATTGTTGGCCGCCTGTTCCGCGAATTCGCGGTCACGCTTTCGGTCACGATTCTGGTTTCAGCGGGCGTGTCGCTCAGTCTGACGCCCATGATGTGCGCCAAGCTGCTCAAGCACCGCCGGGAGGGCGAGAAAGGCCGCTTCTACGAAGTCACCGAAGACTTTTACAACCGTGTGATCGCCTTTTACGGCCGCACGGTGAAGTGGGTGCTGAAACATCAGACGGCGACTTTGCTGGTTACGTTCGGAACGCTGGTGCTCACGCTCGTCATGTACGTAGTCGTTCCCAAGGGCTTTTTCCCGGTGCAGGATACGGGCGTGATCCTGGGTGTCTCGGAAGCGCCCGACAGCATTTCTTTCGAGGCCATGTCGCAACGGCAGCAGGAATTGGCGAAGATGATTTTGAAGGATGCGGATGTGCTGAGCCTCTCATCCTTCATCGGTGTCGATGGCACGAACACGACTCCGAACAGCGGGCGCATCCAGATCAATCTCAAGCCAAAAGACGAGCGCAAAGACGATGCCTCGGCCATCATTCGCCGCCTTCAACCTGTGCTGGCGAAAGTCGAAGGCATCACGCTCTACATGCAGCCGGTGCAGGACCTGACCGTGGAAGATCGCGTGAGCCGCACCCAGTTCCAATATTCGATTGAAGACGCCGATGCGCAGGAACTGGCCCAGTGGACTCCGAAGCTCGTAGAAAAATTGCGGCAGCGGAAAGAACTGACCGACGTGGCCACCGATCAGCTGAATGCCGGGCTGCGCACCAGCATTTCCATTGACCGCGACACCGCCTCGCGCCTCGGCATTCTGCCGCAGGCCATCGACAATACCCTCTACGACGCCTTTGGGCAGCGGCTGGTCTCGATCATCTTCACGCAGTTGAATCAATATCACGT